>NZ_JBIRVQ010000010.1:0-398583 GCF_044386975.1 Nocardia sp. NPDC020380
CGCTAGTCAGGTGGTCCCATCAGTGGCAAACGAGGTGGTCCCATCCTGCTGGCAAAAACAGCTCCGAAACGGTCCCTTCCCCCTGGCAGCCGACAGTCAGCTATTTCACCCCCTTGGCTGCACCTACGAAATTTTCCACTCCCAGCCAACAAGTTTCTCCAACCTGTGACGACGATCGGCGCTCAGCTTTCCCTTCGCGTAGTTGTTGCGCTGGAGGCTTACCCAGTTGCCGAGCTTCGCGCCCTTGTAGGTGCGGTCGTAAGGCAATCGAGTGGTTCCGTGCTCCTCGAGGTACTGACCAAGGAGCCCATACATGCTGGCCCACTTTGCATCGTGTGGGCTCCACACCCAACCCGGAAGCTTCTCCACCTGCGCCCGCTGCTCTGGTGTCAGCGCATGCTGTTTCTGCCGCTGCACCGCGACCCAGCTACCGAGTGCCACCCCGTCTTCGATATGCCCCTGTGGCACCCGCGAGTGCCCCTCCCGGGCAGCGAATTTCCCTACCATTTCGTATCTTTCGCCCCAGACATCCTGGAACAGATTCCAGGTCCAACCTGGCAACACTTCCAGTTTGGCTCGCCGTTCGGCGGAGAGCTTCGACCTCTCTGCTCGCTGTTCTCGTACCCACCCTCCGAGCTTCACACCGTCGTGGACGTAGCCGTCGGGAACGCGCGAATGGCCTTCTCGGGCGACGAACTGCTCGAGTAGTCCGAGCTTCTGACTCCAGATGTAGTCCTGCTTTGTACCCCAGAACCAGCCTGGAATGGCTTCCAACAGCGCCTTCCTCTGTGGCGTGAGCTTGAGATGCTCACGCCGTCGCAGCCGTGTCCACTGTCCGAGCTTCAAGCCGTTCTCGCTGTGGTCGACAGAAACGTTGGTGTGTCCCTCTCTCGCGGCGAAAACCCGCAACTGCTCAAGGTTTTCCATCCAGGAATCTTCGACGGAGTTCCAACTCCAGCCGGAGATGGCTTCGAGCCTCACCCTGCGGTCCTGGCTCATTGTTTCCTGGTTTGCGCGCTGCTCGCCCACCCACACACCGAGCTTCACTTTGCCCTCTATATGTCCGGCGGGGACGCGTGCATGTCCCTTTCGATCGACGAATTCGACCAACTCGCAGTATCCGCGCTCCCACGCCGCGGTGTGCGGATCCCAAGCCCAACCAGGCATGGACTCCAGCAGTTCGCACCGCTCGGCACTGATCTCTTCTCTTCTACTGCGTTGCTCATTAACCCATGAGCCGAGCTTGATGTGGTCTTCGACATGTCCCTGCGGAACGAGCGCATGTCCTTCTCGTCGCTGAAACTGTTGCAGCAGAGCAAATTTTCGGTGCCACATGTCCGACCGTGCGTCCCAATTCCAGCCCGGCAGCGTTTCCAATCGCGTTCGCTGTTCGACGGTTAGTTTGTCCCGCCTGCTGCGTTGATGCGTTACCCATTTCCCCAAAGGAAGGTCGTTCTCACAATGTGATATGGGGACACGGGCATCTCCCTCACGTTCGGTGAACGTCACCAACTCCGCGTAAGAGGTCTCCCAGCGATCAGCAAAGGGGTCCCACGACCATCCGGGGAGAGCTTCCAGGAGTGCCCGACGCTCTGGGGACATCTCCGCACGGGTCCTCCGTTGGACAACCACCCACGTCCCGAGATTAAGCCCATTCTCCTTATGCCTCTGCGGGGCTCTGGAGTGACCAATGCGTCGGGCGAACTGTTCGAGCGCGCTGTAGTTCTGCTGCCAGAGATCCTCGAGCACGTCCCACAGCCACCCCGGCAGAGCTTCAAGTTCACTGATACGTTCCTCGGACAATCGTCCTCGGCGAAATAGCCCACGTTGGGTAGCAACCCAGCTCCGGAGGTTGAACTCGCCGACCGCATAGGGGAATGGCACATTGGCATGACCGTGTTCGGCGACGAACCCGTTCATCAACCCGATCCACACATCCCACTGGTCCGAGAGAACATCCCACGACCAGCCGGGCAGCGTTTCCAGCTTGCTACGCCGGTCGTCGCTCAGTCTTCCCTTCGAGTACTCGCCGCGCTGCACACTGGCCCACTGGCCGAGCGGAAATTCCTCCACGACGAGATCAACAGGAATCCGTGCCGTACCGTTCTCGGCGGAGTACTTCGCCAGCAGCCCCCACCAGAACTCCCATCTCGCGCTGGTCTTCTCAACCAGCCGAACGTCAAAGGCCTGGGCGAACTTCGCACTCACACTGGGTGATACATCGAAGTGGATCTTCTCGGGAATCCTTGCGAGACCACCCGCCTTCCCGAGCTCGCGGCGCATGGAGTCGATCTGCTCAGCGAGATCCTCATCGTGTGCCCGCAACGCATTGATCACATCCCACACCGGCTTGAAGGAGGAATCATCAAGTGCCGATTCGGGATCGGTCTGGGTGTCGATGAACACCGGCAAGACGATCGTTCCCACCGTCTTGTCTGACGCGAGCCGGATGGCCCTGCCGACCGCCTGCACGATATCTACTTCGCTGCGGCGGGGGTCGACGAACGCGACGCCGTCGAGGGTAGGTACGTCGATCCCCTCGGACAGGCACCGGGCGTTCGCCAAGAGTCCGCGCTCACCCTCTTCGCGCTGACGCAGCTGGCGAAGCTTGAGGTGGCGTTCACCAGCGGTCATCTCTCCCGAAACGTATCCAGTCCACAACATGCCAGTCGGGCGCTGATCAGGCGGCATCCAGTCAATGACCTCCGGCATCTCAGCGGCGAACTCACGCGCCCTGGCGACGCGGGAGTGAAAGCTGATGATCCGGCGCAAGTCATACTTATGCATCGCCTTGGCCAGACCGATCTGACCCGCGAGGGTACGGGCGTTGGTGGACTTACCCCCACGCACAACCAGCTTGCCCCGCTCGACCCACTCCTGGTACGTCGCATCGTCAACGCCCACGACGGCGACCTGATAGTCCGTCAGCAGCTTCCGACTGATCGCCTCACCGAAACTCAATCGATGCAGCACCTCACCGAACCTGGTCGGATCGTCCATCGATGCGACTTCCAGTTCCGCCTCGCGTGCGGCCTTCCGGACGCGGCCGGTGTGATATCGCGGGGTGGCGGTCATGAACAGGAGGCGACGAGCCTTGATGGCATCAGCATCGAAAACTGTCGCGAAAACACTGGATTCGTCACCGGCGATCCTGTGCGCCTCATCGGCAACCACCAGATCGAACGCGGGTAGTTGCTCCGATGCAAAGGCAGCGGCGATCCGCGGAGACGACTGATACGTCGAGAAGACCACGCACGGCCCCGACTGCCGACGCAGGAAAGCCGCGATCTGAGCGGGCTCTGTTGTCACCGGCACACCCAGCTCACTCGTGTGCATTACCGCTTCGTCGGCGTTCTGGGCGACGGTCGCGTCAGAACAGACCGGCAAAGGCACGAATGCCTTCGTCTTGTGTGCTTGCCAGACCTGCATCGTCTGCTTGAGCAGCGACAGCGACGGCAACAGTACGAGAGTGCGTTCCGCGTCCAGCGTCTCCTTGATGAACAGGGACGTGAGGGTCTTGCCAGTACCGCACGCCATGAGTAGCTGCCCCCGGTCGGCCGTCTCGAATCCCCGCACGACGTTGTCAATCGCTTCTTGTTGATAGTCGCGCGGCGCGGCCGGATTCCGAGTCGGCGACGGCCTCAGGTCACCAGGATCACTCGGCCAGTCCACCTCTGAGGTCAGAAGATCACTCAAACCCACAAAGCTGACATGCTTTTCCTGGTCGTTGATCGTTCGACGAGCGATGTGATGCAGTTTGTCGGTGGTGGCGATCAGGAGACGAAACGAGAAGGTCGCACGCGACGACTCGGCGAGGAACTTGTTGACATCATCCTTGGTGACCGCACGATCCGACGAGTACGCCTTGGCCTGGATAGCCCAGAGTTTTCCGTCGTAATCCTCAGCGACCAAGTCGATTCCAGCATCAGCAGCCCACCAACCGTCCCAGTCATCCCACAACCACACCCGTCGCAGCACGGCTTTGTACGTCGGGTCATTGGTCAACCACCACTGACACAGATGCTCGAACTGCTTGCCCCGCACCGCGGCCCGAGTGTCCAACACATCAAAAAGCTCGACGAAGGTCCCCATGCCCACGCAGAGTAGATCAAGCATCTGACACTCGGACTCGATAGCGGCGTACCCGCGCCCGATCACTTGGGGGTTAGGGAGTCAGCCTGAACAGATTCCCCAAGTCTCCCCCCTGGGTGAGATTTTCGGCTCGTTGAAGGAATTCGTTCCGCTGGCCTGATGCGTAGCGGCCGACCGGCTCTCCGGCGACCAGTGCGCGGATGACGGTGTTGAGCGCCGTGCGCCCCATGATCAATGCGAAATCGGCAACGGTTTCGCACGCCACAACCGACAGGGCACCTCCGTGGATCGCGGCGTTGCGTGATCGCGTCAGCCGTTTCACTCGCGCGTCCAGTTGCTGACGTTCGGAATCGAAAGCAGCACGTAGAGCCGCGGACGAAGAAACGATGTCGTCGGTTTCCTTCAGTTGTCGCACCAAAAAATGTTCAGCATAGATCTCCTTCAAGGCACTCACGTGCTCGAGGGCCTTGCTCGAATCGATGGCTGGACCTCCACCTACCGTGATCTCGTCGCGGATCGCGCGCAGTGTTGGTTGCGCCCGAGCCCCCGGAGAACGGTCTGGGAGGTACTGGACCACGGCCGAGAACACCTCGCCGGCTACACGATTGGCGAACCCGGTGACGAGGTATTCGTCGAACAGATACTGCTCGACAAACCCGTACCAGCGATACTTCTCGAGCGGGGCGATCCAAGTATTGCAGTGCTCGATCGCCCTGACCGCAGCCATGACCACCGCTTCCGGATCCGATCTCGGCACACTCAACAGCGCCGACTGAAGACGCAGGACAGGTTGTAGCCGCCGCGCGGTCTCGACAGTGAAGGTGTGACCTGCCGCAGTCATCTCGCGCAACGTCCGGGTGACGGTGTCGTTCTCGGAGAAGACCGCTGCGGGCAACGGTGCCTTCAGCCCCCACTCGACAGCTGAACCATACGAAGGTGAACCATCGAAACATAGTGTGCCGTCGAGGACTTGCCACATCCCTGGAGCGATGTCGACGACCGCCAGCACGGTGTCCAAGTACATCCGCGCGGTCTCCTTGGCACGATGGCCTTCGATCTCGCGGACGGTGACGCGCGCGTAGACCAGTTGCGGCACATGCTCAAACTCCTGGACCTCGTCGACCTCGGACGAGCGTTGCAGCTCACGGATTTCCTCGGTCAGAAGCTCCTCTGGCACGACCTCGAACAACTCGCGCGCCCGCCCGTGATCGATGAGTGCACTCGCGAGCGTCTGTGCGTCATAAAACGTGACCGCGCCAAAGGTCACGCACGAGACGCTCTTGACGAATGCGGGCTGCAGTCGAAACCAGACCACGCACGTTCCGGTTGACGGTCGCTGGACGAGGCAGCGCTCAGCGAGATCGAAGAGTTCTGCTTCGCGCCTATCCGCAGCCGCGGTGGGATCGAACAATGTGGCCGTGTCGACGGTGTCGCCGACCGTCGCTCGCGCGTACCTGACGGCTGCCTCGGTACCGAGCAGTACCCTGGCCGCGATCGATACCGGGCTCCAGTGCCGCCGGTCCTGATTGCGCAGTTCGCTGAACGCGATCAGCGTGTCGCGCAGATAGGCAACTCGTTCATGCGGGTAGAGGGTGTGGTCGATATCGCGGCATGCGGTCACCAGATCGCGCCACGCGGCGACAAGCAGAAGATCACCACTCAGGATTCCGGTGACAGCAGCGATCTTCGCCGTTACTGCTGGCCGTTGGCTGTCGTCGACAGCCAACGCGCCATTCTTCGTGGACACCAGCAGGTCTGCGGTGATGGTCGTGTGAACCGCTCGAGAAGTCGAGTCCACGAGCGCAGACAGCTCCGGACCGATCCATTCGAGGGCCGCCTCGAGATCCGATGCCATCGACTGCCAGTCGTAACTGCGCTGTCGGTCATGTACGCGTGGATCCGAACACGCCTCGGCGATTTCTGCCACGATCGCGGTCAGCGGCATCCGGCCAGCAGTACATGTGATCAGCTCCTTCCGACCCGTGTACAGCATCAACTCCTCGAGCCAACGATCGTGCTGATCGAACATCGACGTTCCTTACTGTGTCAGCGAATCCGGTTCGGGCGCAGACCACCGATCAATGCCTCCCCAGAAACGAAGCCGAAAACAACCCCTGCGCTTTCGATCTCGACACTAGCCCGGCGTGTCGAAGACGAGTGTTCGGGTCAGCTCGACCTGACAGCGGCGCGGCGCGGCGGCTGAATCTCCCATGTGCTGTGGCCGTTGAGCCCAGCATCCTGTCTGTCGGGAGAGGACCGGACCATCCAGCTGCGTTCGGGCCGGTACCGGAAGGAGGCACGGCGTCGGTCGGTTCGTGAGTGCCGGAGCGATCTATTCGGAGTCCGCCTCCGGAAATCAATGCCCCAGGCCAGGCTGGTCAGCCTCATCCACTGGAACGGCCCCACCGAGGCGTTCTTCGACCGGCAGTACAAGCCCGGCGATTTCGTCAAACAGTAAAGCGTCGCGCAGTCTAGAGCGACTCAGAGTGACGAACGAGCCTCCTTCGATATCGTGAAGGAGGCCCAATTCTTTTGGTCCACTGTCAATCTCGACGACGCAGCGCGGAATTCCGTCCCTCCCGCGATCGCGCCCAACCGTAAGCCGAACGCCGCGATCATGGTCGGCATGAGCGTGCGTTCAGCCGGTTGCTGATCGATGGGCCCGCTCTAGCTCTCAGTCAAAGATATTGGGCGCGTTCACGCTCACGAGTCACCTCGGTGACCTCGGGTGGGCACAGTGTCCGTGCAGTTCTAGTGCGCGACTACCTGGATTAGTTCGATCGAAGAGTGGGCTCCGAGCTACGGCTCCGGGGCCCACTCTTGTTTTCGGGCAGGCACAGCGATCTACCTGCGCCTTCACATGATCCATCATCCTTCGGGTTGACACTGCGAGCCGCTTAAGTCAAGCTCGTGGCAGCGCCACAGTTGCGCCTTACTCCGGAATTTACCGGAAATCCTCTCTCCAGCCTCAGGTTTCAATCTGCTCCGTCGGCACTTGACGGGGTATCGGCCGCAGCGCACCAGGCTGGCGCACGAGATCTGACCATTGCAACCCAAGTCCGTAGACCGGGCTTGGGTTTTTTCATGCCCAGATTCGGAAGGACTGCCAAACCCATGCCCGGCAAGCAAATCCCCGAGATGCCCAGCTATGACCCTTGCCCAGAATTCATGTCAACGGCGAATCCTGTTGCAACACGCCATATCGCACCACGTAATGAAGGTCATCTGTGATGGCTGCACTGGCCGATCCGGTCACTCAGCCCGGATGGCTGGCCAGCCTAACCCCCGCCATTGCCGTCGATCATGTCGTCGAGACGCCCACTGCCGCCCGCGGAAAAGTCCACACCTTCAACGGACTGAACCCGATTTCAGCAGCACGCAGGTTCGGCCGCGTCCAGAACGTCCAAGATCTCGTCGCAACCGCACGGAACACGCCCGCGCACGCCTCCCCGATCGCCGGCCCCAGTTTCGGAGACATTTACGGACCGACACTGCCGCCAGGCGCCTCGTCTGGACCCGTTCCTGCGTCGGTCGAGGACATGATGCGCCAGCAGACCGACGCGGCATCATCCCCCAAGGATCAGCAAGGAACCCAACCACAGTCGAACCCGCAGCCCCAAAACCAAGCACCACAACAAGGTCCAGCACCACAACAGTCTGTGCCACAGCAGAATCCGGCACCGCAACCGAATGCCCAACAGCCGCAACCAGAGGCGCAACCGGCCGGAGTGCCGGTCCCGGACGAGTCGAGTCAGATCCCGGACCGAATCGATCCGTCAGCACTCGCCGCCCTGCCGAGCCTCAGCACCATGTACAACCCCGACGGCACGCGGAAATCCCCACAGCAGCAAGCCACGGACCGTACCGCACGCGACATGGTCGACCTCCCCACCGCCCTTGCCGACAACAACAGCGGCACCACATCGCTGGGCGGTGGCGGAACTGTGGAAAAGACCATCACCGCCACCACCGACGGCTGGCAGACCAACACCACAGTCACTCTGGCAAACGGCTTCACCACCACCTTCACCAACAACAACACCGGCATCGACATAGAGCAACTCCCCAACGGCCGCACCGCCACAACCCTGTCCTACGGCGACGCAGCCACCCAGGCCCGCACCGAACTCGGCCGGGTCCAGCAGCAAATGCTGGACCAGAACAAGCCCAACGCCACAACCAAACCCACATCAGTCTTCGGATCCGGTATCAACGACGCCGGAGACGCACGCCAGCTGGTCGAAGCGCTCGACCGACTCACATCGAACCCGAACGCACCGATCACCGTCATCAAGGACAAGAACGGCCGAATCACCAGCCTGACTGTTCTGGCCGCCGACGGAAGCGAGCATGTGCTGGTCCTCAACGCCGGCGGAATCAGCTACGACCAGGAAACCCAGAGGTACTTCGAGTTCTACCGCCGCCCCGACGGCACGGTGAGGACCCCCGACGGGTACAGGATCGTCGAGCTGAATGGGGAACGCATTCGCGTCGACGACAGCGGTGCACCGGTCCAGCCCAACAATCCGGCTGCCGAAGAAGCACGAGTGTTCGGAAGCAACGGAGTACGTACCGACAGACCCCACGGAGCATCCTTTGTGCCCCCGCCGCTGTCGACCCCGGACTACGGGCCCTCATCGTCGATACCTTCCGACAGACCCCAGCCCGACGGGCCCCTGCGATATCCCGTATCCCCGAACACCACGGGGCCCTTCGTTGTCGAGCTACCAAACGGGGATTTAGCCGCAATCTCGGAAATCCAGGTACCCGATGGTGTTTCCGCACAACACATGTACAAGGTCGAAGGCGGCGGTCTCCTCGTCGAGAACGGTACTGGTCTGCATTGGGCCACCGATCCCGGTCGTCCACCGACCCCCGAAGAAACTGGCAAAGCCATCACCAACGCCATCGCCGAGACAATCATCTGGACCGCCGCCGGTGAAGGACTCAGCTACCTCGCGGTCCGTGCCGGCACCAGGGTGCTTCCCAAGATTGCCGAAATCCTCGCCCGCAACGCAGGCAAGGCCGCAAGCGAGGCCACGACCGCAGCGAGTCGGCTCGCTACCGATGCGGCAGCACCGGACATCACCTCAGCAGGGGCCGCATTACGTCCTGCGGCCGTCCCGGATGCCGCGACTACCGCAGGCGCACGTCCTGCTGCGAATGATGTTGTTCCACTGACACAGCAGACTTCGCAACCAGCGATACCAAAGTCTGCTGCCGGCCAGGCCGCCGCACCCACGGCGCGCTCCCTCGAAACCGAGGTGAGCATCAGGACCCGGAACGGCGCACCGAGTCTGGAAAATCCACGGTCGATACCGGACAGCCCTGTGACAGGTTTGCCCAGACAGAACAATCTCATCGGAGCAGCCGAGAACGAGATCACTAGTCCCTCCTTCATGGCGAAAGCCAGACCTTCTCCTTATGAAGGTGTTGCGCCGGCACCCGAGAGTATCCGTCTTGGGACTGTACGAATGGAAGAGCACCCGAGCTTTCCTACCATCACCGCCGAGATGGAAAGACTTGGGTATCCACTGAGGATTGAGGACTACGCCGGGCAGTCACCACGCGTGGTCCGAAACGCAATCGTGGATAAGGAAAAGAACATCGTCGGATTCGAACAATATGTACGCGGCATTCGAGGCATGCGCTTCCTCGACCTCGAACATGAGTTCGGGCATCTGGATCAGATCCTGTACCGATTCGGCGATAACCCTCCGATTCATGGACGTATCCAGAGAATCCCCGGGAAGCAGTTCGATAGAAATCTGCCATACACCCCAGGTGACTACACTAGCCGACAGGATAAGATTGCAGAGATTCACATTCGACTGAAGGAGTATCTGTGGTTGGTCAATCGTGGCGCCTCCAAAGACATCCTTGATGAGCAGGCTACACTCGTAGAAGAAGGGTGGGATTCTTATCGAGGAGTGGTATATGCTCGCGGTTCGAAGGCTACTCTAGACAAGGCATGGGCCGAAGATTACTTCCCAGACATGGACTTTCTCGTGTTCATGTACGAACGATCCGGCCGTATATTGAAGGGACGAATGCAATGAAAGTGCCCAACCTGCGTGATTTCTTGGTCCACGCGGAGCCACTGAACTCGGCCGTTGCGTTCGATAATCCAGAGTTGCTGCGAGGCGGATATGTCGTCGGCCTAAACTCGCGAATATATGTGAGGTTCATCCCTGACATGTCGGAGGTAGCCCCACCCTGGCTCACTTATAAATTCGAAAAAGACATCCCGATCGAGACTCGGAGTGCCGCCCTGGTATGGGCACTACGCGTGTCGGATTATTCCGTAACCTCGAATTCAAAGTTAGCCGGCACCACAGAGAAGATTCCGCTGTTGCCGTACGAATTCACAAAACCGGATGCCGATCCAGATCTTGGCGTCGTGTGGTACGTCGATACAGCAGAATGGTCGGCACTGACTGTCGAACTTGAGAATCTCTGCGAACGCACCAGCCCCTTCGGCAGTTTCGTGAGTCTCTCAGAACTCACCGGAACACACCTATGGCGGTTCCTGACAGCGAATTTCCTTGCATCGGACATGCTCACAAGCAGTACAGTCGAAACGTTGCGCCAAGCACGCTGACACTGCATGCCACTGACGACCTCGGCTGACCTTACAACTCAGTCAAAGATATCGGTGGGTCCCGCGCTCACTCGTCGCCCCGGTCCCCTCTAAGCAGCAGAGCGCTAACCTAACCCTCAGTGCGCGACTACCTCGACTAGAGGCAATCGCATGGTTGGGCCTCTACGCTGCGGCTCGGAGGCCCAATTCTATATTACCCCGAACACCCAGGGCGGCCGGTTCTACTGGTTTGCATCCGGGGCGGGCAGCTTGTACGAAACTGCGAACCGCATCTATGGCGGAGGTGCCTGAGCCTCTGAGCCGAGTAGTTGCACCCGGATCCAGTCGGTGGGCGAACCGATCGATTGATGCAGGACAGGGAGGGGTGCGAGGCCTGTCACATGTGTGTCGCGTCGGGGGGACAGGTGGCGATAGGTGGGCGAGGATTTGGGGCATTTCTGGAAGGTGGATTCCATGGCGGGTCGGCATCGTGCGGTGAGTACGCGGGGGATGGGGTTGCGGGGGTTGCCTCTTGCGGCGGCGATTCCGGTTGCTGCCACTGTGAGCTTTGCTGGGATGGGGAACGCTCAGGCTGCGCCTGTGCCGGTCGTTGAGGCCGGGGATCTGGCCGGTGGAGTGGCGGGGGCTCGTGTCGGGGGGATCGCGCAGGACGGTGCGGTGGCGTTCGTTCCCGATACTGCGGCGTCGGCGCCGGTTGTCGAGCCATTCGAAGTGCCTGCGGTACAGGCGATCCCGCAGGCGGAGACGGTCGCGGTTGCGACGCCGATCGGGGATCCCATAGAGAATGCGACTGTTATCGGGTCGACCGCGGGGCAGGTGATCGGCGGGGTTGTGGGGGCCGTGGCCGGGGGTGCGATCGGGAGTTTGCTGGCTGCGCCCACTGCGGGGCTGGCTATTCCGATCGGGGTTGTCGGTGGCGGGGTGGCCGGGGTTTTCGTGGGCTACTACGCCGGGTCTTTCCTTGGGGGGCTCGTGGGCCAGGCGGCGCCGCAGATTATCCCGAACGTCCTTCCCTAGTTCACCGGCGGACTACTGAGGGCGTCGAGGATGGGGAGGGTTCCTTGGGCCAGGTAGGAGAGGGCGGGGGTGCCGCCGGAGGAGCGGGGGGCGGGCCACGGGAGGTCCGTGGTGGTGGGGTCTTCCAGGAGTAGGGCTTCGATGGCGGGGTGGGTCAGGTAGTCGGTGAAGAGGTCTGTGCTGGAGCGGGAGGGGTGGGGGCGGAGGCAGGGGGAACCTAGTTGGAGGGCGCGGCCGCCGTTTTCGCGGAGGCGGAGCATGCGTTCGGCCAGCCAGGGGTGGAGCCAGAAGTCGATGATGGCCCAACCGTGGGGGACGCCATCTGTGATGGGGATTGCTTTTGTGGTGCCGGATCGGGTGTCGGCGATGAAAACGGTGTCGGGGAGGTGTATTTCGGCGCGGTCGGGGCGGCTCGACACTTGTTGGGCTATTGCGATGCATGCGGCGGGATCGGGGCCCAGGACAGAGGAGCCGATGCGGTGACCGTGGGCTGCCAGTAGGGCGTTCAGTACCGTGCCGGCCGGGATTACCAGGTCGTATTTTCGGGTGAAGGCGTCCAGTCCGAGGAGGGTGCCGGCGCTGTCCGTGCCGCCGAGGATGGCGATCGAGTATCGGGTGGGGTCGGCGGATGCCCAGGGGGCGAGTAGGGCGAGTTCGTCGGCGATACTGCTCGCGAGGAAGCCGGGGCGGAATTGCAGGATCCCTAGGTTGGAGGCGTGGCTTAGATGAGCCTTGGCGAAGCCTCCGATGGCGACCGCGTCGCCGAGTCTCGCGAGATTGCGCGCTAATTCGGGATCGTTCGACTGTTCGCCGGGGTGGGCGCGGGTGTTGCCGAACAGGGCCGCGGTTCCCGGGGCCAATTCTTGGGCGTAGGCGAATGCTGCTGGTGAGGCGCAGTCCGGGAAGTAGCTGACGGGGCGGGCCAGCTTTCGGGTCAGATATTCTGCGACGAATTGCAGCGGTAATGCGCTGCGGTTGTGGTGGTTTCCCTGGTGCGACAGGATGGCGACTCTGGCTCCCGCGTCGAGCAGGTAGGTCAGGTCGGCCAATTCCGCGTCTATCGGGGCTGTTTCGCGCAGGTCGGGGTGTACGTCGAACCCGGCGGAGAAGATCCAGCGATCACCGGGGCGGATCGTGGCGTTGCGCAGATGCGGAAATCGATCGGAGCGAGTGGGAGCGACGAGGGTCAGTCCTCGTCGCCGGCGGACATCAGCCACGTCTCGAAACCTCGCCTATACCAACGACATCTATTCCATATTATGGAATCTCAGTTCCGCTATCCAGAACTAGCCGTCCGAGCATAGGGATCGCAGAGCTGCCCGACGCCGGAATCGACATGTGACGTGTGTCACTTTCGAGGCGATTCCGGGTCAGCGGCTGAGGTAGGCGAGGACGGCCAGGACTCGGCGGTGGCCGGAATCCTCCGGGGGCAGGTCAAGTTTGGTGAAGATATTGGTGATGTGTTTGTGGATGGCCCGGTCGGTGACCGTCAGGAGGCGGGCTATTTCGGCATTGGCGTAGCCCTGAGCCATCAAGTCGAGCACTTCACGTTCTCTGGGGGTGAGCGTTGTGATGGGGTCGTGGCGGGTTATCAACTGGTCCAGGACTTCCGGGTCCATGACCGTGCCGCCGGCGGCTATGTGGTGCAGGGCGTGGAGGAAGTCGTCCACTCGCGCTACACGATCCTTCAAGAGGTAACCGATGCTGCCGCCGGCCTGTAGCAGGTCTCGCGCGTAGGTGTGTTCGACGTATTGGGAGAAGACGAGGATCGGCTGACCGGGGATCAGGGTGCGGATCTGCTGGGCCGCTCGGATGCCCTCGTGACGGAAGGTGGGCGGGAGGCGCACGTCGATGATCGTCATGTCGGGGCGATGTTCGAGGACTGCCTCGACAAACGAAGGGGCGTCGGTGGTTACGGCGACCACCTCGTGGCCGTCTTCGCGCAGCAAGAGGACCAGGCCCTGAGCCAGCACGACATTGTCTTCGGCGATCACTATCCGCATGGGCACGCCGCTCGCAGGATTGTCGGACCGCCCACCGGGCTGTCGACCGTCAACAGGCCGTCGAGTGATTCCATTCGGCGCCTCATGCCGGAGATGCCGGTGCCCTGGCATTCGTTCACGCCGCCGCGGCCGTCGTCGCGGATCTCGACGGTGACGTAGCCGTCGACCATGCGCAGGTCGACGTGCGCGGCGGTGGCTTCGGAGTGGCGGGCGGTGTTGGTGAGCGCCTCTGTGACAACGAAATACAGGGCAGCCTCCACCGCTGCGGGCGGGGGTTGGCCGATGTCGACTCGGACCGTGGTGGGGACGGTGCAGCGAGCCGCTACGGCGGAGAGGGCGCCGTCGAGGCCGTGGTCGGAGAGGATCGGTGGGTAGGTGGTGCGCAGGACCGTGCGCAGGTCACTCATGGCTGCTTCCGCGCCGGCTCGGGCCTGCTCCAGCAAGGGAGCCACCGCCGCCGGATTGCGTTGCAGGGCACGCTGAGCCAAACCGAGCCGCAGGGCGAGGGAGACCAGGTGCGCTTGGGTGCCGTCGTGCAGGTCGCGTTCGATGCGGCGCAGGTCGGCGGTGTGAGCGTCGACTGCTCCGGAGCGGGTGCGCCGGAGCACGGCGATCTGTTGTGCCAGATCTTGTTTGACGCTCGGGCTCAGCGCCGCCTGCGACACCAGCACGCCCGCGCGGGCGATCAGCGGGCCACAGAAGATCAATACTGCGGTGGTGATCACCGTTTGCAGCGTCCCGATGGTGAGCGCGGACCACCAACCGCTGATCGGGATATTCGCGACGATTCGAATCGGGTCATCGGCCGGGAACAGCCACCAAAGCCAGATCGACGCGAAGCACAACACCGGCAGTATCACGAGCGCGACGCCCAGCACGCCGAGAAAGGTTCCGGCGAAAAGCATGACAAGGAGCCAGCGAAGCTCCCGCCAAACTGTCCGGTCGGAAACCAGCCCCGGCAGCCATCGGAATCGCCGCCCCACCGGAGCCTCCGGGCCACCCGCAACCCGCCCCAGCCGCCTCCGCTCGGCATCGGAAATCCGCCCGAGCAGCCACAATTGCGGTGGCACCAGCACGAATCCGATCCCGACCACGCAGGTGACGACGGTGTAGAGCAGCAGCGGCACCGCGACCACCGCATACAGCCCCCGTCCGAGCGTGACCACGCTGGACACGGCCGTGGACCGGATCCGACCCCACCACAACGCAACTGGCATCCCCCGAGTCTGTCATTCCGGGGCGATCGCGGCGGTGTAGCGGGCTCCACCATCGACCCTGGTGAAAGCGACACCGCGCAGCGCGAGCGAGCTGCCTAGCGTTGCCCGGCATGACGAACCGAAATACCTTGCCCGCAGACCAGCGGAACGCGGGTCGAAGACAAGCCGTGCGGGAGTTGCGAGTCTTCCTGCCCGCCGTCTACCTCGGCGCATGGCTGGTCGCGACACCGTTGTGGATCACCGGATTCCGGCGCGCGGCCGCCTCTCAGCACGCGAGCCCGCTGGCGGCGGCCTGCCTTTTCACCATGATGCTCGTCCCCGCCGCGGTGGCGATCGCCATGACTTTGCGGCGCAATTCCTGGTGCAGTGTGCCGCGCCTGCTGTCGCTGGACGTCCCACACCCGCGCCGGCGCGCACTCCTCCAATGCCTGTGTGCGACGGCCGCATTACCCGCGATCACCCTGCTGGGCCTGATTCCCGCGGCCGCGCTCGGCGTCTATCACCCGGTATGGCCGGAATCCTGGTGGTCGATTCTGGCCCTCCCGCTATCGGCGCTCGTCTCACTCCCCCTGTATCTGGGTGAGGAAATCGGCTGGCAGGGCTACATGATGCCGCGCCTGACCCTCCGCTTCGGCACCGTGACCGGCATCTGCATCGGCGGCCTGTTCTGGGGTCTCTGGCATCTGCCCATGACAGCCCTCGGCGGCAGCTACCCCGGCCATCCCCTCTACGTCGCGATCCCAGCGGCGGTAGCTGTCGCGGTAGGCGCGGGCGCCTTGATCGCCGTGATCCGCATCCGCACGAACTCCGTATGGCCCGCTGTCGCCGCACATCTCGGCCTGAACGAGTTCGCGCTCCCCCTCCCCCAGCTGACTACCGCGTCGGATCATGTCCCCGACCCGCTGTATGTCGGCCCGCTGGGTCTGCTCACCTTGCCGATCCTGTTGCTGGTGGCCGCGGCGGCATTGTTCACCGTGCGGCAGTAGGGACTTCACCGTTCCGCGGCTGTCCGGGGGCCTAGACTGTCTCGATGTCTTCCACACCGAGCGGCACTCCCGGCCCCTTGAGCGATGACGAACGTGACCAGCTGTCCCAGGCCATTGTGGCGACCGCGCCCGCCCAGGAGATTCTGAGTATCGTCCTGGGTTCCGAGTTGGACATCCGCGAGCTGGGTGATCTTCCGCCCGATTCCGATATCAAGGATTCGGACAAACCCGAAGTGTCGCAATTGCTTGCGGCCGTGGACCGCCTGTTCGCCGATCCGGCCGGGCAGCGGAACTTCCGGGATCTGCTCGCGACGCCGGAGTGGGCGGAGGCGGTGCGCCGCGGGTTCGTGCCCGCGGACGCGACCGTTCACGATGTGGTGCTGCTGCTGATGGAATCCCCGCGCTACTTCCCCGACGACGAGTAGTCCGGCTCGCACATCTTCGCGTGGCCGACACGGGCGCCTGAACGGGCCTTTTCGGGTACGGTCACTGCCATCGTCACTGCTCGAATAGTGCCGCGGCAGTGAAAGGGTTGTTGGGGGAGCATGTTTGCCGAGAAGCGGCCGGGATGGGTGCTGGCCGGTCGCTACCGCTTGATCGAGCCGCTCGGTACCGGCGGCTTCGGGCGGGTGTGGAAGGCGCGTGACGAGCGCTTGCGGGTCGATGTCGCGGTGAAAGAGGTGTGGCTGCCGCCCGCGGAATCGCATGCCGAGCATGCCGAACGGGTGGAGCGCGCGGAGCGGGAGGCGCGGAATGCCGCGCGGCTGCGACATCATCCGAATATCGTGGCCGTGCACGATGTGGTGACCGAGGACGAGACGCCTTGGATCGTCATGCAATTGGTGGACGGGGAGTCGCTCAAGCAGCGGCTCGACCGCGACGAAACGGTGTCGGTCGACGAGGCCGCGGCGATCGCGGTGGCGCTGCTGCAGGTATTGCGCGCGGCACACGAGCTCGGCATCGTGCATCGGGATATCAAGCCGGACAATGTGTTACTGACCCGGACCGGCGAGATCTTGCTCACCGATTTCGGGATCGCGCGCGATCATGCGGAGAACACGCTCACCGCCAAGGATGTGATCGTCGGCTCGTTCGAGTATCTGGCGCCGGAGCGGATCGACGGTGACGATCAGCCCGCCGGTGACCTGTTCTCGCTGGGTGTCACGCTCTATCACGCGGTCGAAGGGTTTTCGCCGTTCCGCCGCAAGACCGTGCAGGGCACGCTGGTGGCGGCCATGCTGGGGATCGCACCGACGCCGTTGCATGCGGGCCGGCTCACACGGCTCGTCACCTGGTTGATGGAGAAGCAGCCCGAAGCGCGGCCGTCGATCGCACAGGCGCTGGCATTGCTGACTCCGGAGCCGGTTGCCGCTCCAGTTTCGGAAGCGGTTCCCGAACAGTCGAATTCGCCTGCCGATGACCCCGATTCGCCGGAGTATCGGCAGCGTCGTGCCGCGGAGGCGGGTGACCGGAACGCGATGGTCCGGGTGGCGGTGATGCTGAAGAATCGCGGCGAGTTCGCCGAAGCGGAACTCTGGTACGGCAAAGCGGCGGAGGCGGGCGATATGGTCGCGATGTATGCGCTCGCGGATCTGCTGCGCCGCCGGGGTGAGCAGGCCGAGGCGGATCGGTGGTATCGCAAGGCCGCGGAGAGTCGTATCGCGCCGTCGATCGCGGCGTTGCGGAAGCCGCCGGGCAATCGGAAACCGTAACAGGTTCGCGCCGTCGGCATCCGGATCGCGGCGCCGCTGTGCGGGACTGAATTTGCAGGATTCGTTCCTACAATTTCCCAATCGGTCGACCGACCTGTAGTGTGCGCACGTCGCACCGCCGCGATCGACGAAATCCCTGTTCTGGCAATGGAGTTCGAGTGCTGGAAATACACCATTTCAGCTACGGGTGGGTCACACCCGTACTGGCCTACATCATGTCCGTCACCGGATCGCTCCTCGGCCTCCGGTGCACCGCGCGTGCCCGCTCGGGGGTCGGGCGCTCCGGCTGGCTGTTCGCCGCATCCATCGCGATCGGGGGAACCGGCATCTGGGTCATGCATTTCATCGCCATGCTCGGATTCACCATCCATGGCGCGACAATTCGCTACAACATCCCGATTACGCTGCTCAGCGCCCTGATCGCGATGGTCGCCGTGTGGACGGGACTGTCCATCGTGGCGCGCGGCAAGGGCTTCGGACGACTGCTGGCCGGCGGTACCGTCACCGGTCTCGCCGTCGGCGCCATGCACTACTCGGGCATGTACGCCATGAAGACGGACGCGGTGATCCACTACGACCCGTTGCTGGTGACGGTGTCCATGGTCATCGCGGTGGTCGCGGCCACCGTCGCACTGTGGTTCACGCTGGTCATCACTGGGATCTGGGCCACAATCGCGGCCGCCCTGATCATGGGTGTGGCGGTTTGCGGAATGCATTACACCGGCATGGCCTCCATGAGCGCCCACATGTCCGATCACGCGTCGACGCCGTCGGGTGTGAGCGCCATGGGATTGCTGGCGCCACTCATGATTTCCGTCAGCATGGTGACGCTGGTGCTGCTCATTCACGTCGGGCTGACCGAGGTGGACGACCGCGCCATGCTGCCCGAACCCGTGCCGTTGCCGGCCGACTCGCCGGAGGCCCGCGCGCCGCGCACCGATCTGGCTGCGTCACAGCAGAATTCGGCCGCCGCACGCAACCGGCCGGGCGCCGCGGCGAGCGGCCTGTCGGCGCTGCATGATCGTCCCGACCAGCTGCAGCACAATCTCGACGCGCTGCGCGGCAATCGGAGCCTGCCGCAGCGCAATTCGGGCAGTGGACCGGTCCTGCCCAGCGGCGGGCGGCACTCCGGTTTCTGATCGCCGCCTGAGACCGGCGCCCGCTTCCTGAGAATCGAGGGCGCGGGAGCGCCGGAAAGACGGCATTGTGCTCGGCATTCCGCCGAGCAGTGCCCGACATTCGCACTTACTTGGTTCGACATTCAGGCATACGGGCAGCAAACTGTCAGCCGTGGCGCACCATCAGTTCGAGCTGATCTTCCTGGTCCTGTTCGCGACAATTCTGGCCCAACCGCTGGGGAAGCGGCTGGGCCAGGCGCCCGCGGTGCTCATGACCGCCTTCGGCGTGGTGCTGGCGCTGCTGCCACAGGTGCCCAATATCGAGATCGAGCCGGAGATCATCCTGCCGCTGGTGCTGCCACCGCTGCTCTACGCGGCCGCGCGGCGTACCTCGTGGCGGCAGTTCGCGGAGAACTGGACCGCCATCAGCCTGCGTGCCGTCGTGCTGGTCATCGTCACCACCGCGGCCGTGGCGTGGGTGTTCCATCTCTGGTATCCGGCGTTTCCGATCGGCGCCGCGATCGCGCTCGGCGCGCTGGTGGCGCCACCGGATCCGGTGGCGGTATCTGCGCTGGCGAGCAAGCTGGGATTGCCCCGCCGTCTGGTGGCGGTGCTCGAGGGCGAGGGCCTGTTCAATGACGTGACCGCCATCGTCATCTATTCGGTGGCAATTCAGGCGGTGGTGACCGGCAAATTCTCGGCATGGGGTGCGGCGCGGGACTTCGCCATTTCGGCCGTGGTCGGCCTGGTGGTGGGACTGGTACTGGGCTGGGCCGGCAGCAAGATCATGGGACAGCTCGGCGAGGCGCACTGGAAGGTGGCGCTGGGTTTGTTGCTGCCGTTCGCCGCCTACTGGATCGCGGACTCGCGTGGTGGGTCGGCGGTGCTGGCGGTGCTGGTGTGCTCGCTGTATCTCGCCGATGCCGCAACGGATTTCGGGGACAGCGACTATCGGCTGGTCGGGGACTCGTTCTGGGAGATCACCGAAATGCTGGTCACAGGTTTCGCTTTCGGCCTCATCGGCCTGGAATTGAGTACCGTGCTGCGCGATGCCGGACCCGATTGGCCGCGATTCCTCGGCGGGGCGGCGGCCGTGATCGCGGTCGTGGTGGGGCTGCGGCTGGTCTGGCTGTTGTTCACCACCAGCATCTTCCGGGTCTGGCGGCGGAATCGGGACGTGGATGAGACCTTCACCTGGCGGGAGACGATCGTCACCTGGTGGGCGGGTATGCGCGGGGTGGCCACCGTCGCGCTCGCGCTGGCCGTACCGCTCACCACGGACAGCGGGCAGCCGTTCCCGGGCCGCACCGAAATTCTGTTCATCGCCTTCGCGGTGGTGCTGTTCACGCTGCTGCTGCAGGGACCGACCCTGCCCGCGGTGGTGCGCACGACCGGAGTGCACCGCGATACCGAGGCTGAGCGCGTGATGGAACGGCAATTGTGGACGCGGGTGCTGCGGGCGGAACTCACCCATCTGAAGCAGCTCGCGGAAGTCGAGGAGCTACCGGAGGAAGTCTACGAACGACTGCGCGACGGATTCGAACGTCGTCTCGCACACGCGGATCCGGGTGCGGCCGACGACAATGCGCGTCTCGAGAACAGTCGCGCGCTGGCCATGACCACGAAGATCCGCGCCATCACCAATGAGGTGCTGGAGGCCGGTCGCACCGAAGCGCTGTCCGCGCGTCGCGAGCCCGGTATCCCGCCCGACGTGGTCGACCGGGTGATGCGCCGCCTGGATCTACGCGGAAGGTGAACTACTCCGCAAGCTAGTCCGAGATGACCAGCCCAACCGGCAGCATCGAGTAGATCGCCACCGCACCCACCAGGGTGAGCAAGACACCGGCGATGGCCAGATTCACCCGCTTGTGAGTCACCAGGATGGCCGCGAATTCCCGCAGGAAAGCCGCCGGGACGAAGTAGCGGGCAGTACGTGACCCGGCGACCTGCGCGTTCAGGCCCACACGACGGGTCAGCGTCGCGGTGCGCAGCACATGGAAATCGCTGGTGACCACCGTGATTCGCAACTGCGCCGGATCCAGATCGTGGCCACGTAGCTCGCGCAGCGTGAAACGGAGGTTCTCCTCGGTATTGCGCGACCGGTTCTCCCGCACGATCTCCGACCGCGGAATGCCCTGGGCCTCCAGGTAATCGGCCATGGCGTCGGCCTCCGCCACGGTCTCCCCCGGCCCCTGCCCGCCCGAGGTCACCAGCAGCGGCGTCCCACCCCGCTGCACCTCGGACCGATACACCTCGACAGCCCGATCCAGCCGCGAGGCCAGCAATGGCGTGACCGCCGCATCACGTAATCCACAGCCCAGCACCACGATCGCATCCGAATCCACCCGCCGCGGCAACCGCGCATACAACACCGCGTACCCGGTGAAAGCCAGCAACTGGACCAGAATCTGCAACCCGATCAGCGTCACCGCCGCAGCCAGCACCGGCACCCACAGCGGCCGATCCGTCCCCGGATCGATCACCTGATAAGCAATGAGCGGCAAGGCAATCAACCCCACCCCCACCACCGGCGCAATAGCGGTCGCAATCCGCAACCCTTCCCGCCGCGTGATCACCACCCCATTAGCCACCAGCCCCACCCCACCCGCCAGTAGCGACAGAATCGGCAGCAGAATCATCAGCCCCACACCGACTTCCAGCGCCGGCCCCGGAGCCACGATATGCAACACCGACACCGCCCACACCGCGAGCAGCACAGTGGCAGCCAGCAGCACCAGCCCGGTCGAAATCCGCCGCGGCTCCCGCATCACCCGCACCGCCCCGAACACCGCCAGCAACGCCCCCACTCCGAGTAGCAGCGAATTCGCCACCGTCACCGCGCCCCCGAATCCGTACCGTTCACACGCTCGACCGACACGTACCCCTGCGCCGCCACCGCGGTAAGTGGACCATGAGCCGCCTTCGGCGCAGCAGCAGTCCCCGAAGTGGCAGTTGTTGCCGGAGCCGCAGCGGTTGCCGGGGCGGCGCCGGTCCAGGTGAGGTGGCGGACGAGCCATTCGACGGGGCCCTGGTGGAAGTGGTCGAGCCACCAGAGGGAGAGGGCGGCCTGGGTGGTGAGGATCAGGACGCATAGGAGGAGGGTCAGGGCCCAGGCGGTGCGGTCTTCGGGGGCGAGGCCGAGTTGGGGGGCGAAAAACCTTACGGCGACCACGATTACGGTGGCGAGGAGGTAGTTGGTGAGGGCGGTGCGGCCGAGGGCGGCGAGGACCTTCGCGGCCGGGCCGTGGGAGCGATTACCCAGCAGCATGAGCACCACGCCAGCGTAGGTGAGCGCCATGACCAGGCCCGCTGCCACGCCGAACCCCGGGTGCGCCGACTGCAGGATGAGTGCGCCCACCACGGCGGGGACCAGTAGGACCAGGCCGAGTAGCAGCATCTGCGAATCGATGCGTTCGAGCCGCTGCGGCATGCCGATCGTGCCTGCGGCGAAACCGAGCAGGAACAGGCCCGGTACGGCCAGTAATCCATTGGTTCCGGTGGCCGCCCAGGCGGTCAAGAGCGCACCGACCAGGCCGGTTACGGGACCCGCCCAGCGGTTCGGGAGGAAGGTCGCGGGCAGGAGCAGGGTGAGCGCGACGATGGCGTACGGCAGCAGTGCCTCGCCGGGCTGCAGGAGTTGATGCAGCGCACCCAGCACGCCGGTCACCAGAATGCGCCGCAGCATGACGATGCGCGGCGAGCGGGCGCGCATGCTGGCCGACCGCCACATGAGCGCGAAGCTCACGCCGAACAGCACCGAGAACAGGGGGAAGAAACGACCGTGGACGGTGAACTCGAGCCAGCGCACCATCGGATCCACCGAGCCATTGCGTGTCCAGGACAAGTGCAGGATGGCCGGGGCATTAGCGAAGAGGATGCCGCAGAGGGCGAATCCGCGCAGGATATCCAGGCTCGGGAGTCGTCTCATGGCATCCATCCTCGTTGCGGAGGGGTAGCCGCCGCATCCGCCGGATGGCCAGAAACCGGCCTATCCGGCTCATCCGAATGGATGAGCCGCACCGCCGATCGGTCGACCCGACGTCAACCCCTCAGCCAGCGTCAACCCATCAAACCCGGCATCAGTCCATCAACCCGGCGGCAATCCGCCTGCGTGGCGTAAATCCGTCAGCGCGGAATCAATCCGTCAGCGCGGAATCAATCCGTCAGCGAGGTACCCAACCAGCAGCACAGCATCAATCCAACAGCCAGGCATCCAACGAGCAGCGCGGCGTCAATCCATGAGCCCGGCCTGCCAGACCCGGGCCGCGATCTCGACGCGGTTGCGGGCCGACAGTCGCCGCTGAATACCGGCGATATGTGTCTTGACCGTGCCCAGGGAGAGGAACAGTCGCGCACCGACCTCGGCATTGGTGGCTCCCTCGGCGACCAGGCGCGCCACTTCGATCTCGCGGGGGCTGAGGGTGGCGACGGCCTCGGCGACTTCCGCGGGCACTCGACGGTCGGCGCCGGCGCGGGTGCGGCGGAGTAGGCCCGTGGTGAGTTCGGGGCTGATGAGGGCGTCTCCGGCTACCGCGGCGCGCACGGCGGCCAGTAGTAGATCGGGCCCCGAGTCCTTGAGCAGGAATCCGGTCGCGCCATTGGCGAGTGCGGTGTCGACGTAGTCGTCGTCATTGAAGGTGGTGACCATGACGACGCGGGTGTCGCCGGCGACGCGTTTGCACACCTCCAGCCCGTCGATCCGGGGCATGCGGATATCCAGTAGCGCCACATCGGGATTCGCGTCGCGGACGGCCTGCACCGCTTGCACGCCGTCCGCCGCCTGTGCGACCACCTCGATATCCGGTGCGGCGTCGAGGATCATGGCGAAGCCCATCCGCACCATTTCCTGGTCGTCGGCCACCACTACGCGAATCATCAGGTCCTTCCGGCGGTTTCGGTGGCGGGCAGGGTGGCCGCGAGCTGCCAGCGGCCGTCGGGTAGCCGGCCGGCGGTGAGGGTCCCACCCACGGCGTCGGCACGGGCGGCCAATCCGGTGAGCCCGGCTCCCCCGCCGACGCCGAGCCCGGACTCGCCGGAGCCGTTGTCGCACACCAGAATCGTGACCGACCCGGCGTCGAGGCGGACGGCTACCTCGACGCGGGTGGCGTCGCCGGCATGCCGGCGGATGTTGTTGAACGCCTCCAGCAGGATGCGATGGGTGGCCAGCTGCACGGGACTGGAAATCCGGGGCGGCCCGACCGCGGGATCGATATCGGCAATCACTTGTGCGGCAATCGTTTCCGAGAACCGCGACACCAGATCGGTGAGATCCCTGGTGTCGCGTGCCGCGGCCGCGTTCTCGTTGAGGGTGCCGACCAGCGCCCGGATATCGTCCAGCGCCCGCCGTCCCGAACCCTCGATACGCGCCAGCAGCGGCCGGGTGCGCTCGTCCGCGCCCGGCCCGGCCGCCTGCGCGAGCACTACAATGCCCATGACCTCGTGTGCGATCACATCGTGCAGTTCCCGCGCCATCTGTGCCCGCTCGTCGGCCACCGCGGCGCCGCGTTCGGCCACCAGCCGCTGCCGATGCGAGCGCGTCAGCAGCCCGACACCGAGGGCGGTCACCAGTGGAATCGTCAGGGCCAGAGTCACTGTCGGATCCTCGTGACCGCGCGGCATCAGACTCAGTGTCGATCCGAGTGCCGCCACCACCGGTATCGCGGTGATCACGGCATCGACAGGCGACACTATGCGCGAGGCCGCGACGCCGGTGGCGACCACCATCAGCCACACCGACGCGGCGGCCCACGGCGTATAGCTCGACGACACCAGCGATACGGCGGCGATCACCAGGATCACCGCCGCCAGGCCGGCGGCGAAGCGGCCGTCCCGGCTGATCGGCGCCGGCCAGCCACGCGCCGCCTGCACACACACCGAGGTCCCGATGGCGGCGCCCACCAGATCCACACCGACCTGCGGCAGCGAATTCGACGACACCAACTCCACGAACGCCCCGAGCCCGGCCGGTATCACGCACAGGGCAAATACCGGGCGACTCATGGCTTCGACCCTAACCATCACCGACTCCCGCGTACATCACCGCGGTCGCGGGTGTCAGGACCGCCGCGGCAGGCCTCAGCGCCATGGCGGACTGTCCGTATCGAGCACCACCATCACTCCGCGATCGGTCACGTGGACTCCGACCGGCTGCAACCCGGGTAGCAATGCGACCTGCATCGCCGCCGGCACGGGCGCGGCCGGGTCCGACGCGCTCACCTGAAGCAGGTCACCGTGCAGTCCGGCGGTATAGCGCACCTCCGCGTCGCGGTAGCGACCCCGATCGGTCGACGAGCCATCGGGTTCGGTCACCGGCGCGACCGGTTCGGGCAGCGACAGTGTGACGAAACCCGCTGCGCCCCCGATCTTCTGCGTCGACGGCGTGATCTCCCGCAGGAACATGCGCACCGGCTGCCCACCCGGCGCGCTCACCTCGGCGTAGGCCGAGGAAACGCTGTCCTGCCGCGCCGCGAGCAGGAACGGGCGACCGTGCGGATCGACGCCGGCGATGGTCGATCCGGGTGGCAGTGTCTGCCGGAGCACAGCGGTCACCCGCTCGCGCTGACGATCGCCGCCGCGCACCTCGAGCGCCGTGACGACGCCCGCACCGGTCAGCACCGCCACGAGGGCCGCGAGAATGACGACAGTGGACTTTCGCATGGACACCTTCCTTTCGGTCGGCGCCGACGTTATGCGCGTGAGAGACCTCGCGGCCTCGGCCATTCGGCCGATTCCGCCGCCGGGACCTCGGCCGAACGGCCGGACTTCGCGGCAAATCCACCGTTCGGGAAGCGCAAGCCAAGCTCAGAAGTGGAAGACCGTCGTGCTGCGATTGTCGGCCTGGCACTGGTTGGCGAAGGTCTGCCGGTAGTTGACCTGCTGCCCGTTCCACACGCCATCGGCGGCGAGGGTCACCGGCTCGTAGATCATGGGGCAGAACCGTTCCGGATGGCCGCGCAACTTCTCGAAATCACCTCCGGCGGCGGCGATTTCCGCACAGGCGCCGGCCGGATTCGGATGCGTGCCGCCCTGCACCGGCGCGCACACGAGCAGTACAGTGCGCTGATCGGTGGAGCTGTCGAGCGAATCCCCTTTCGCCACTGTGAGAGTCACGGCGGACGGGCCGACATCATCGGCGGGCTGCGCTTGCGCCGGGGCTGCCGTGCCCAGCACCGCCAGCCCGCCCACCGCCGCACTCACCACACGAATACCCAGGGACATGATCGGCCTCCACTTCGATGCCGGTATGCCCGCTCGATCGGCGCGGCCGACCACAATGTTTCACACGGCCCGCGGCAATTCCGGATCGACCGAGGTCAGCGCATTGTTGCCCGAAGTGTCCTTCACATCCACGCCCGAGCGCCCCAACCGGCGCGCACCTTCGATCAGCCCGGCCGCCACCTGCGCCGCACGCGCATAGCCGAGACCATCCGGCGGATGGATATTGGAGATGCAGTTGCGCTCGGAATCCGATCGGCCCGGCCGCGGCAGGTGCGTCAGGTAGATGCCGAGACTGTCAGCCACGGACAGTCCGGGCCGTTCACCGATCAGGACCAGCACGGTCGAAACCCCCAGCGCCGCACCGATATGGTCACCGAGAGCCACCCGCGCCTGAGTGGCGATGACCGGCGGCGCCAGGCTGTATCGATCCTCCAGCGCCTCGATCAGCGCCGCCAGCATGGGTACACCGTGATCGGTCAATGCCCGCGGCGACAGACCATCGGACAGCACGAAGCCGATATCGGCGCCGGATCGCGGAACCGCCGCCAGCGCAGCAGATTCCGCAGGCAATCGCCCCAAATCCGGCCGCCGCAGGTACTCGGATCGATCGGCCGCCCGGCTGGGCACATGAACCGGACTACCCAACCCCACTGTGGCGACCCGCGTGGCGAACCCGGAGATATCGAGCGGTGAATGCACCGCATCCCGCGCCGACGCGTGCGCGGCCCGCAATGCCAGCACCTCCGAGGTCGGCAACGCGTCCCCGGTCCGCCCGAGGCCGATCCGCGCCTGCGTGGTGCGCCGCAGCTCATCCCAGAATTGCTGCGCAGCAACGCCTTCAGTGGAACCCGGCACCGGTGTGAGGGAATGCTCTCTCACGCCGCACCCCGCGAGGTCAGCGCACGCAACGGCGAGGACAACGGCTCGACCGGCAGCACCCGGCCGTCCGCCCCCATCATGCCGAGGCGATCGAGCCAGGCGGCGAATTCGGGAGCGGGCCGCAGCCCCAGCACCTTCCGCGCATAGAGCGCATCGTGATACGCCAGGCTCTGATAACCCAGCATCACATCATCGGCGCCGGGCACGGTGATCACGAAGGAGCAACCGGCCGCCCCCAGCAAGGTCAGCAGCGTATCCATATCGTCCTGGTCCGCTTCGGCGTGGTTGGTGTAGCAGACATCCACTCCCATGGGCAGACCCAGCAGCTTGCCGCAGAAGTGATCTTCCAGCCCGGCCCGGATGATCTGCTTCCCGTCATAGAGATATTCGGGCCCGATGAACCCCACAACGGTATTGACCAGCAGCGGATCCAGATCCCGCGCAACAGCGTAGGCACGCGCCTCCAAGGTCTGCTGATCGACCGGCCTGCCACCCGTGCCCAGGTGCGCTCCCGCCGAAAGCGCCGACCCCTGACCGGTTTCCAGGTACATGACATTCGTGCCGACGGTGCCGCGGCGCAGTGACCGCCCGGCGGCGTCGGCTTCGCGCAGCAGCGAAATGTTCACGCCGAAGCCCGAATTCGCCCCCTCGGTGCCCGCGATGGACTGGAAGATCAGGTCCACCGGTGCCCCGGCCTCGATCAATCCGATGGTCGTGGTCACATGCGAGAGCACACAGGATTGCGTCGGAATGTCGAACCGCTGCCGCACCTCGTCGAGCAGGTACAGCAGATCCGCTGTGGCCTTGGGTGAGTCGGTGGCCGGGTTGATGCCGATGACGGCGTCCCCGCAGCCCAGCAGTAATCCGTCCAGTACGGCCGCGGCGATCCCGCGTGGATCGTCGGTGGGATGGTTCGGCTGCAGGCGGGTCGGCAGGGTACCGGGCAATCCGATGGTGGTCCGGAACCCGACCAGCACCTGCGTGGCCTTCGCCACCGCGATCAGATCCTGATTGCGCATGAGTTTGCTGACCGCCGCGACCATTTCGGGTGTGAGCCCGCGCGCTACCGCGGCCAGCGTGGCCGGCGCGTCGGCGGTCGCGGCGACGGCCAGCAGCCAGTCCCGCAGCCCACCCACGGTGAGGTGCGAGATCGCCTGGAACGCAAGCCGATCATGGGTATCGATGATGAGCCGGGTGACCTCGTCGGTCTCGTACGGAACCACGGGGTCGTCGAGGAACACGGTGAGCGGCACCTCGGCCAGCGCCCACTGCGCGGCGGCTCGTTCGGCGTCGGAATGTGCCGCGCATCCGGCGAGTTCATCGCCGCTGCGCCGGGGTGTGGCCTTGGCGAGCAGGTCGACCAGGCCGTCGAAGGTGTGGGTGACACCGCCGAGATGCTGGTGGTACACGGTCATCGAAAGTCCTTTGCGGCGCGGGCCGGTGATCGTTCCGATCCTCCGGGCGCGTATTGCTGCGATGTAACCACCGGTTTCCCGGCGCATTAATCCGCGTTACGCCGTGCGAGCCGCCGAATCGGGCGCGCGCAAGCGCCTGATCGCCCGTGACCTCCGGTTACCATGGCGAAGACGCTCCCCTGGGTCCGCCGGTTCCGATGACGGGCCTCCCTCAGCGCACAGGAGAACGGACTCCATCCGATGGCAACGGGTATCTACCAGCCACCTTGGCTCCGCACCGTCGACCTGGTCGGCGAACTCCGGGGTCTGGGCGGCTGGTTGCAGCAACCGAACCGTGTGGGCCGTGCGGTCCAGGCGTACCGCGATCTGCTGGCGGCGGCGCCGGCGTCGATCGCGTACGCGTTCACGCTCTTCGTCACCTGGTGGACGTTGCGTGGGGCCAGCAATATCGTCGGCAAGCGCCTGATCCTGTCGGCGTCGACGAATCTGCGGAATATGCAGAAGGAACCGATCCAGGTGCTGGTCGCGTCCGCGTTCTGGACGGACAGTGCCGGGTTCCCGTGGGGGGACATCCTCATTCTGATCACGGTGATGGCGCTGGCCGAGTACTGGCTGGGGTCGTTGCGCTGGATTCTGGCGGTGGCGATCGGGCATGTGGGCGCGACGCTCATCACGGTGCTCGGTATCGCGCACAAGCTGGACCGGCATCTGATTCCGACGAAGGTGGCCTTCACCTCGGATGTCGGCCCCAGCTACGGGATTTCGGCCATGCTGGCGGTGCTGACCTTCCGATTGCGCGGGTGGCCGCGCTATCTGTGGGCGGCCGGGCTGCTGGTCTGGTACGCGCGGGGCGTGTGGAAGGGCCGCACGTTCACCGATTACGGCCACTTCTTCGCGGTGCTGATCGGTTTCACGGTCGGCGCGATCGCGGTGGCGTTGTCGCATCGCCGGGTGGCGGTGCGGGCGCGAGCGGCGGCCAAGGCCGATCGGACGGGCAAGGCCGCGTCCGCGAAGGTGTCGATACCTGCCGATTCCTCCGCGCCCCGCAATGGATCGGCGCCTGCGGAGGTGCCGGCGCCCGAGGATGTCGCGGTGGCCGCCGACGGATCGGCGGCCACCGGCACCTCAGCCGGCGACGGGGTCGGGGTCGGGGCGGCGGCGCAGGTCGCGCTGGAGCAGGCGGACGGCGGGCTCGACCAGGCGGGCGGCGATCGGGCCGATCACCGCCATCAATAGCACGTAGGCGGAGGCGAGGGCGGCCAGCCGGGCGGGTACGCCGCCCACCGAAACCGCCAGTCCCGCAATGACTATCGAGAACTCCCCGCGCGCCACCAGCGCCGCGCCGGCGCGGGCCCGGCCCATCCGGCGTATCCCTTGCCGTTTCGCCGCCCACCAGCCGGTGCCGATCTTGGTGAGGGCGGTGATCAGCGCCAATGCGATGGCCCAGCCCAGCACCGGCGGGATGGCCGTGGGATCGATACTGAGCCCGAAGGCCACGAAGAATATGGCCGCGAACAGATCTCGCAGCGGTTCCAGCAATTTCGTGGCCTCGTGCGCGGTGGAGTCGGAGATGGCGATGCCCAGCAGGAACGCCCCGACGGCCGCCGACACCTTCAGCGCCGAGGCGAGACCGGCGACCAGCAGCGCCGCGCCGAGCAGCGCGAGCAGGAATACTTCCGGATCGTGACTGTCCACGATCTTGGACACGTAGCGGCCGTAGCGCAGCGCCACCACGAGCACCACGGTGATGGCGATGAGGGCGATGGCGAGCGACCGCAGGCCGCTCATGAAACCGACGCCGGCCAGCATCATGGTGAGGATGGGCAGGTAGACCGCCATGGCCAGGTCTTCGAACACCAGGACCGACAGGATGACCGGCGTCTCGCGGTTACCGAGTCGCCCGAGGTCGTTGAGCACCTTCGCGACGATGCCGGAGGAGGAGATGTAGGTGACGCCGCCCATGACGACGGCGCCGACCGCTCCCCACCCCAGCATCAAGGCCACCACCGCGCCGGGCGTCGCGTTCGCGACGATGTCGACGATGCCGGCCAGCCAGGATCTTCGAAGTCCGGTCACCAATTCGGCTGCGGTGTACTCCAATCCGAGCAGAAGCAGCAGGAGTACGACGCCGATCTCGCCGGCCAGGTGACCGAATTCGGTGGCCGCCCGCATTTCGAATATCCCGCCTTCACCGAAGGCGAGCCCGCCGAGCAGGTACAGCGGAATAGGGGACATGCCGACTCGGCCGGCCAACCGGCCCAGCAGGCCTAGCACGAACAAGATCGCGCCGAGTTCGACCAGGGCTAGGCTGCTCGAGTCCACGCGCTCAACCGTCGACGAGGATGCGAGCGGCGGCGTCGAGCCCGTGCGGGGTGCCGACCACTACCAGCAGGTCCCCCGAGTCCAGGACGAAGTCCGGTCCGGGCGAGGGGTGCAGCTGTCCGGCGCGCATGACCGCGACGATGGAGGCCTTGGTTCGGGTGCGCATGCCGGTTTCGCCGAGCATGCGGCCGCGGTAGGGCGAGTCGCCGCTCACGGCGAGCTGGCGGGTGGTGATCCCGGGTAGGTCGGAGTGTTCTTCCTTGAGCCGCTCGACCAATTGCGGGGCGCCCAGCAAATTGGCGAGCACGGCGGCTTCGTCGGTGGTCAGTGGCACTTGCGCCTGGCAGGCATCGGGGTCGTCGAGCTGCGACACGATCAGGTCGATCCCGCCGTCCCGGTGTGTCACCACACCGATCCGGCGCCCCGAACGCACCTCGAAGTCCTTGCGTACACCGATTCCTGGCAGCGCTGTCACGTCGACGTTCACGCCGTCCAGATTAGGGCAGAGTGTCCGATTCCCCGCGATCTACCTCACAGATCGGTGATCGGCGCGAATTCTCCGTTATCCCCCGGCAGGAACTCGGTCACCTCCACCACGGCCGCGAGCGGCAGCGGCCCGTACAGATGCGGGAACCGCATCGACTCCGGATCGGTGGGCACTCCGGGCTCCCATTTCACGGGCGCGCCCAGCCGTTCGGGATCCAGCCACAGCAGCACGAGATCCCGCCTGCCCCCGAACAATCGGTTGGCCGGTAGATGCGCCTGATAAGGCGCGGAGAGGTGGATGAACCCCACCTCGTCGAGTGAGGGCGCCCGGTACTCCCCCGCTCCCCGGGCCGCATCCCACTCGTCACGACTACAGATGTGCAACAACCGATCCGGCGTCATCCCAGCTCCAGTACCCACCCGGACACTCTAGGACGCGCGGCGGTCAGTAGGCGGTGGGGTGGGAGATGTGGGGGGTGATGTCGTTGACGGTCACCTGGGCGGGGGCCAGGCGGGTCGAGGCGCGGGGGCCGACGGAGGCGTCGGACGTCCAGATGCTCACGCAGGGCCCTGCGGGTGGCCGCAGCGTGAGGTCGAACGCTTCGCCCGCGTCGGCCACCCGCACGACGGGGAGGATGGGGCCGAGGGTCTGGTGGGTGAGGATGGACATGGTGGGTTCCACGTCGGCCAGCACCGTCGGGGGGATGGTGTGGCCGGTGCCGGAGCCGCCGCAGCGGAGGGTGGCGCCGGCGATGAGGGCGTCGCCGAGCTGGGTGCGGACGTGTTCGGCCTGGGCGGCGGAGGTCATGACGCCGGTGCCGATCTCGTCGTCGATGAGGGGGCCGAAGGCGGCGGCCTCGGCGGCGAGTTTCTCCAGAAACGCGTCGTAGACGGAGGTTTCGACGTAGACGCGCTCGATGCTGCGGCAGCTTTGCCCGCTGTTCGCCAGTCCGCCGAGGGCGATGCACGCGGCCGCCTGATCCAGATCGGCGTCGGCGAGCACGACGGCCGCGGATTTGCCGCCGAGATCGAGGCAGCACGGGATCAGCCGGCCGGCGGCGCGCAGCGCCACCACCTTGCCGGTGTCGACGCTGCCGGTGAACCGGACATAGTCGACAGTGTCGAGGACGGCGGGGCCGGCGTCGTGCCCGGCGACGGTCTCGAAAACCGCTGGGGCGCCGATCTTTGCCCAGCCGGCGGCCAGCGCCCGCATGGTCAGCGGCGTCTCCGAGGACGGCTTCACGATCACGGCCGCCCCGGCGACGAGCGCGGGGATCGCGTCGAATACGGCCAGCGCCAGCGGATATGTCCACGGCCCGATCACCCCGACCACCGAGCACGCGTGCTGGGTGACGGCGAGTTGCATGGCGGCGGACGGGCGCAGCGAGACCTGCGGGTGGCGGCCGCCCAGGAATTCGGCGCCCTGGGTGCGGTAGTGGTCGACGGCGTCGACGGCGAGATCGAATTCGGTCTCGGCCTCCGACTCGGGTTTGCCGGTCTCCAGTGCCAGCAACGCGGTGACCTCATCCCGGTTGTCCAGCAACCAGTTTCGGAACGTCGTCAGCCAGTGGATGCGCCCGACAACACCCAGCGAACGCCATAATTCGCTGTGGTCGCGCAGTCGTTCGACGGTGGCACGCACCTGTTCGGGGGTGTCCGTGGGGATGGTGTCGACCACGCGGCCGTCGGCGGGTGCGATCACGGTGAGCATCGGCGGGCGGACCTTTCCGGCATCCGGCACCTGGGTCTGTGTGTATTGCGCGCTGCGCATGAATCTCACCGTATGGCTGAGGGTTTCGGCCGACCAGCTTGCGTTGGGCCAGGAATCGGCGAATATGGGCCTCAGCCAGGCAACTTACCGGCCGGTAACGCCTCGCGAACGCCGATTGTTTGCGAGACTGCCTGAGTGACGGAAGAGTTGGCGCAACTGCGTTCCATCACCAGCACTGCGCTGCTGGCGGACTTCGCACTGGGTCGCGGCCTGCCGCTCGGCTCCGTTCTGCGGGACACCGGCCTGCGGGAATCCGATCTGCGGGATCCGTCCACGGAAATCACCATGGCCCAGGAGTTCTCGGTCATGCGCAATGTGGTGAAGGGCGTCGACGACGAACCGGGCATGGGCTTGCTGGCGGGCATGCTCTGCCATCCTCCGACCCTGGGCGTACTCGGTTTCGCGCTCATGAGCAGCTCAACTCTGCGCCACGCCATGGATATTGCGCTGCGCTACGCGGATCTGTCGTTCAGCGCGGCCCGGCACTATGTGGACGATCGCGGTCCGGAGGTGTGGGTGGTGCGCGACGACAGCGCGCTACCGGACGACATCCGGCGTTTCGCGCTAGAGCGCGATCTCGCGGCGATCCAGACCATCCAGCAGGATCTGATCTCCATCCGCCTGCCCGCGGTGCGCGTGGAGCTGTATGTCGACGCGCATCCGATCTACGAGATGTTCGGCGCGGTCTTCGGGGTGGAGGATGTGGCTTTCTCGATGCCGCAATCCCGCATCAGCTTTCAGGCGAGCACGCTGCAAACCCCACTACCCCAATCGAATATGTCGACCGCCCGGTTCTATGAGCAGCAGTGCGCCGACCTCATGGAGAGTCGGCACAGCCGCAGCGGACTCAGCGGCCGCGTCCGCCAGCTGCTCATCCGCCACGGCGGCTCCGCCGATCAGACCCGCATCGCCTCCGACCTCGACGTCAGCGTCCGCACCCTGCGCCGCCGCCTCGCCGAGGAGGGCACCACCTTCCGCGAGCTCAGCCTGGAAACCGTCGGCATGCTCGCCGAAGAACTGCTCATCGCCGGCCTCACCGTCGAACAGGCCGCCGACCGCCTCGGCTACGCCAGCGTGTCCGCCTTCGCCTCGGCCTTCCGCTCCTGGAAGGGCCAATCCCCCGGCCACTTCGGCCGCTTGCACCGCGGCCGCGCCGCCGTCCGCTACTGACCACGGCCCGCTCCATCGGGGTTTCAGGGGTTGCCCCTGAGAGTGTGGAGAGTCGGGTATTCCCGATCTGGTAGACCGGCAGGTACGCACCCACGTACCCGACCGTCCCAGAGGAACCATGAACCCGTCCGTGATCATGTCCGCCCGTGATATCGAGTTCCTGCTCTACGACTGGCTGGACGTGGCGTCCCTGACCGAACGGGACCGCTTCAGCGACCACTCCCGCGAGACCTTCGATCAGGTCCTGCGGCTCTGCCAGGACCTGGCCACCACCTACTTCGCCCCGCACAATCGCGAGAGCGATCTGCACGAGCCCACCTTCGACGGCGAGCGCGTGCACATCGTCCCCGCTGTCGGCAAGGCCCTGCGCGCCTTCGCCGACGCCGGAATGGTGGGCGCGGCAATGGATTACGAGATCGGCGGCATGCAGCTCCCGCACGTCGTGCACACCGCCTGCATGTCCTGGTTCCACGCCGCCAACGTGGGCACCACCGCCTACGCCATGCTCACCGTCGGCAATGCCAATCTGCTTGCCGCACACGGCAGCCCGGAGCAGATCGACCGTTTCGTGCGCCCCATGCTGGACGGCCGCAACTTCGGCACCATGGCGCTGTCCGAGCCGCAGGCCGGTTCCAGTCTCGCCGACATCACCACCCGCGCCGTCCCGCAGGAGGACGGCGGCTACCGGATCTTCGGCCGCAAGATGTGGATTTCCGGTGGCGACCATGATCTTTCGGAGAACATCGTCCACCTGGTGCTGGCCCGCATTCCGGGCGCACCCGAAGGGACACGGGGCATTTCGCTGTTCATCGTGCCCAAGTTCCTGCCGGATGCCGACGGCAAGCCCGGCGAGCGCAACGATGTGGTGCTCGCGGGCATCAACCACAAGATGGGCTGGCGCGGAACCGTCAATACCGCACCGGTTTTCGGCGACGGCAACTTCAGGCCCGGCGGCGCGGCCGGCGCGATCGGCTATCTGGTCGGTGAGCCGAATCACGGTATGGCGCAGATGTTCACGATGATGAACGAAGCCAGGATCGGCGTCGGCCTGGCCGCGACCGCGCTCGGTTACACGGGTTACCTGAAGGCTCTGGACTACGCGCGCAACCGCCCGCAGGGCCGTCCGATCGGCACGCGCGGCGGCGCACAGGTCGATATCGTCGAGCATCCCGATGTCCGCCGGATGCTGCTGGCCCAGAAGTCCTACGCCGAGGGCGCGCTGGCCCTGCAGCTCTACTGCGGCCGCCTGGTCGACGAACAGCGCACGGCCGCAACCGAATCCGACCGCACCCGCGCGGCGACCCTGCTGCGCATCCTGACCCCGATCGCCAAGAGCTGGCCGAGCCAGTGGTGCCTGACGGCCAACGATTTGGCCATCCAGGTACACGGCGGCGCCGGCTACACCCGCGACTACGACGTCGAGCAGCACTATCGCGACAATCGCCTCAACCCGATCCACGAGGGCACGCACGGCATCCAGAGTCTGGACCTGCTCGGCCGGCAGGTGACGCTGGACGACGGTGCGGCACTTGCGACTCTCTCAGAGACGATTGCTATTACTCTCATCGCCGCACGCGCCTCCGGTGATACAGAACTGATCGACTTCGCCGGCGCCCTGGAAGCCACGCTGAACCGCTTGGCCGCCACCACCGCCGGTCTGTGGCGGGACGGCGATCCCGAGGCCGCACTGGCCAATTCAGCGGTCTATCTGGAGGCGTTCGGGCATGTGATCATGGCGTGGATCTGGTTGCAGCTCGCGCTCGCCGCGACCCCGCTCGCCGCCCGCGGCGACGCCTTCGGACTGGGCAAGCGCGCGGCCGCCCGCTACTTCTTCCGATGGGAATTGCCCCGCACCACTCCACAGTTCGAGCTGCTGGATTCCCGCGACCGCACCACCGCCGACCTCGACCCGGCATGGCTGTGAGCTTGCTGCCCTTTGCCGGACGGTTATCCAATCGAAGTGTGGGTGTCGGCGCTGCCGGGTAGTCTCCCGGTAGACAATTCGATCAGCGTGTACGGGAGGAGCGTTCGACGACTCCGCGGCCACTGTGCCGGGCCTGTTCGCTTTCAGCGAAATCCCAGGTCGTGTTAGCGAAAACACAATGGAAACTCCGCGGGAACAAAGACCTCGCCCCGAACGTCTGACAGAGTAGTCATCAACCACTGCTGGGAAGTAGCGGTAGCGAGGTTCGCGGAATGGTCCGCGGACCCCCACACCAGGCGAACGGCGCCGCGAGCGCCCGGAGCCAGGATTGGAGGAGTCATGCCAGGAACCCTGACAAGCACCCCACTGACCGCGGTCGACCGTTGTGACCGCTGCGGGGCAGCCGCGCGCGTGCGCGCGACCCTTCCCGCCGGTGGAGAGTTGCTCTTCTGCCAGCATCACGCCAACGAGCACATGGACCGTCTCCGTGCACTCGAAGCCGTGATCGACACGGAGTCGGCGCCGGCGCTGTAACAGCTCCTCCACCTCGGGGAACTGGATCCACAGCCCCCGGGGAGCCCGCTCGAACAAGTGAATCTTCCCAACAGAAAAACCCACAACGGGCGACCACACGGTCGCCCGTTGCGTTGTCTCCGGGGCCGGGTTCGCGGCCCGGAGACGTACTGACCTGGGCGAGCGCAACAAATGTGGCGCACGCCACAATCCATGTGCGAGTAGCCGTTACACCCGCGTACAAAGGACGGGTGCCGACCCCCGTTCATGCCACCTACCTGCCCGATCGACATATGTTCGGACTCTGGACCTGGACCGGACACGAACCCGGACCCGCGCCGCGCGACTGCGGCGTCCGCGAAACCCTCCCCCTGGCCGTGCCGGCCGCCGGTGGCGTGACCGTCGCCGACGTGGAATGCGCACTGGTGGAACCGGAACGGCTGCTCGCCCTCGATATCCCCGATCCGGGCCCCTCGGTGCACCTGTGGCGGACAGCGCTGGAGAACGAGCTCCAGGCCGCCCTGCTGCCGCCCGCAGCGCACGCCGCACCCAACCCGAGCGGGACCGCCGTCGTCTCCGCGGCCCGCGCACTGCGCACCCTGCAGGACACGGTCGCGCTGACCGCCGAGCTGCGTTCCAGCCTGAAGGCCGAGCTGCGGCCCTACCAGTCCCGGGGCATCACCTGGTTGCGTGAGACGGCGGCCGCGCACGGCGGCGCGGTCCTCGCCGACGAGATGGGCCTGGGCAAGACCGTGCAGGCCATCGGAGCCCTGCTCGGAAAGGCAAGCGACGGACCGCAACTGGTGGTGTGCCCGACCTCACTGGTCAGCAACTGGGTGCACGAGATCGAACGCTTCGCGCCGGGACTGCGGCCGCTCGCCTGGCGTGGCGGGCAATTGCCCGGCGATACGACGGCCGGAACGGTCCTCGTCACCGGCTATCCGACCTTGCGCGGGCACGGGCCCGCATTGACCGGGCAACGCTGGGCGAGCGTCGTTTTCGACGAGGCGCAGGTGCTCAAGAATCCGCGTACCCAGGTGTCCAAGGCGGCGCGCGGCCTCGATGCCGCGGCCCGCATCGCGCTCACCGGCACACCGGTGGAGAACCATCTCGACGAATTGTGGGCGCTGCTGAACCTGGTCGTGCCGCAGGCGTTCACGCACAAGGCGCAGTTCCGGCGGCGGTTCGTGCGGCCCATCAGCGAAGGCTCGGCCGAGGCGGTGGTGCGGCTGCGGGACGCCCTGGAGCCGATCGTGCTGGCGCGCCGCAAGTCTCAGGTGGCCGCGACGCTGCCGCCCAAGATCCACAGTGACCTGATCTGCGATCTCACCACCGAGCAGGAGCGGCTCTACGACCAGCTGCTGAACCGCGCCGAGGAGGCGGGCTTCGGCAGCGGCGCACAACGGCACACGCGGGTGCTGGCGGTGCTCACCGAACTCAAGCAGGTGTGCAACCATCCCGGCCTGATCACCGGCGAGCTGGGCGAACTGGCGGGCCGCTCCGGCAAATTCGACGTCTGCACCGACATCCTGGCCGGCAACCTGGAGAACGATGCGCCGACACTGGTGTTCACGCAGTACCGCAAGACCGGGGACCTGCTGGTGCGGCATTGCGCCGAGCAGTTCGGTGTGACGGTGCCGTTCTTCCACGGCGGGCTGAACCAGGAGGCGCGGGCCGATATCGTGAACAGCTTCCAAGCACCCGGCGGCCCACCGATTCTCGTGCTGAGCTTGCGGGCGGCGGGAACGGGGCTCACGCTCACCCGCGCGGCCGATGTCATTCATTTCGACCGCTGGTGGAATCCGGCGGTCGAGGCGCAGGCTTCCGATCGCGCGCACCGGATCGGGCAGACGCGCACCGTCACCGTGACCACGCTGACCTCCGGCACCACCATCGAGGAGCACATCGCCGGCATGCACGACCGCAAGTCCGCGCTCACCGACCTCAGCGATGCCGCCGGTGTCGCCGACCTGGCGCGTTTGGACGACGAGCACCTGCTGGAACTGCTGCGCCGGAAGCGAGGCAACTGACATGCCCGACAATGACTTCGGCTACACCGCCTGGGGCAAGAACTGGGTCCGGCTGGCCGAGCCGCTCAGCATGAGCAAACCCGAGCCGATGCTGCCGCGCGCGCGGAGCATTGCCCGCACCGGCGGTGTGCAGTTGGAGATCGAAGGGGTCACGGTGCGGGCGGCCATACATCGCGGGGCCTCGGCATCGGTGACGTATCTGGAGTTCGCGCCGTTGAGCCGGGCGGCGATCGACACGATCGGTGCGCTGGTTCCCGGTGACGCCATCGGGCTCGGCGACGAGTTGCATGCGGCGATCGTGGATGCGGGCGTTTCGCTGGCCCCGCGGCTGGTGAGTGCGGATTGCTCGTGCCCGGCGCGTAATCAGCGGTGCCTGCATATGCTCGTCACTTGCTATGCGCTTGCCCGCAAGGTCGATGAAACTCCGTGGCTCGCACTGGATCTACAGGGTTATCGGAGTATCGATCGGGCGGCGTCGGCCGGCGAGGCCGAGGCCGGGAGCCCCGAGACGCGCTGGACGCCGCTCGACACCCTGGATCCCGCAAGCTTTTTCGGGCTCGCGCGCTAGCTCGCCGGGCGGTGGGCTTCGAATCGGAAGATGCCCGTGCCGGTCTCGACCGCGATATCGGTGAAGCCGGCGCGGGCGAGGCGGGCCGTCAAAGTGGCGGGCGGAACCGGGTTGTAGGTGTCGCCCAGATGCATGAGCCGGAAGGGCAGGCTGTCGATGCCGTCGCTGCCCGCGAACGTGCCGCCGGGGCGCAGGACGCGGAACGCCTCGGCGAACAGGCCGTCCTGCTGCTCGGGCGTGGGCACGTGATGCAGCATGGTGAAGCAGACGACCGTGCTGAACTCGCTGTCGCTCATGGGCATTGCGGTGCCGTCGCCGTCGATGACGCGCAGCTGGCCGGCGCGTTTCTCGCGTAGGCGGGCGGCGAGTTCCGGATCGATCTCGAGTCCGGTCAGCGTGGCCGTGCGGGCGCGCAGTGCGGTCACGTTCGCGCCGTAACCGGGTCCGACCTCGAGGGTGTTGTCGCCGAGGTCGAGGCCCTCGAGCGACCACGGCACGATGTTGGTCGCGCTGTGACGCTCCCGGTAGGCGGAGCGGCAGCACAGCTGGTGCAAGAAGTTCATCCCCATGGTCAGAACGCTAAGCCGCGACATCGCTGACCACTAGGGACTACGGTGACAGACTATGTCGCGAGACGGTCAAAGCCTGGTGCTGGCCGCACCGCTCGGCCCCACGGCCATGGTGTTCGGCGCGGCGCCGCTGCCCGCCGGCCACTGGTTCGAGGAGCACGAGCATCCGCAGCACCAGATCGCCTGGGCCGCACAGGGTGTGATGACCATCGCGATCGGTGACGGCCGCTGGGTGCTGCCGCCCACCCGCGCGCAGTGAATTCCGCCTCGCGTCCGGCATCGCACCGGCACCACCGAGGGGGCGGTGTTCAGCGGGATCTTCCTGGATCCCGTGCGTACGCCGGTCGACTTCCCGGCGCCCACCATGCTGCGGGTGTCCCCGCTGCTGCACGAGCTCTTCGACCACCTGACCCGGCACCATCCGACCGCGCCGCAGCGGCAGCGCGCGGAGGCGGTGGTGTTCGACCTGCTGGAGCCCGTCGACATCGTCCCGCTCGGCGCCCGCGTGCCCGAGGACCCGCGCGCCCGCCTGGTGGCCGAGCTGCTGCTGACCGACCCCGCCGATCCGCGCACGCTGGAGCAGTTCGCCGCCGCGGCCGCGATCGCGCCCCGCACCCTGGCCCGCGCCTTCCGCGCCGGCACCGGAATCACCTTCGGCCACTGGCGAACCCAGCTGCGCCTGGCCGCCTCCCTCCCGTTCCTGGCGTCCGGCCTCCCCATCTCCCGGATCGCCGCCCGTGTCGGCTATGCCACTCCCAGCGCCTATGTGGCGGCCTTCCACCGCGAGGTCGGCCTCTCCCCCGGCCGCTATTTCGCCCGCTGAACCTGTCACACCCACCCGCTACCGTCGGGGCATGGCCGAATCCGAATACGCCTTCACCGCGGAGCTCTGGGAATGGGAATCCCAGGCCTCCTGGTACTTCGTGAGCCTCCCCGAAGCCGTCGCCGACGATATCGACGCCTTCCACGGTCACAAGGCGGCCGGCTTCGGCTCGGTCCGCGTCAAGGTCACGGTGGGTGCCACCCGCTGGGCCACCTCCATCTTCCCGGACAAGTCCCGCGCGACCTACGTTCTCCCCGTGAAGAAGTCGGTCCGCACCGCCGAGGGTCTAGCCCCCGGCAAACCCGTCGAGCTCTCGCTGGAGATCGCCTAGCGCTCACCGCGGGGCCGCGGGATCTAGAGGCGGCGGAGGGCGGCGATTCGTTCGGTGAGTTGTTCGGCGGTGGCGAGGGCGGTTGGGGGGCCGCCGCATTCGCGGCGTAGCTCGCCGTGGATGACGCCGTGAGGTTTGCCGGTGCGGTGGTTGTGCATGGCGACGAGGCTGTTGAGTTCGCGGCGGAGTTCGCCGAGTTTGTCGGCGGTGGCGGCGCGTTCGGCGGCGGCCTCGACGCTGGGGCCCGGGGGGCGGGCGGCCTCGGCGCTGCGGTCCTGGATCTGTTTGGCCTGGCGTTCGCGCAGCAGGGCGCGCATCTGGTCGGCGTCGAGGAGGCCGGGGATACCGAGGTAGTCGGCTTCCTCGTCGGAACCGGAGAAGGTTGCGGTGCCGAAGGAGTCGCCGTCGTAGATGACCTGATCGAGTTCGGCGTCGGCGGCCAGGGCGATGAACTTCTTCTCTTCCTCGCCGGGCTCGTCCTTCTGCCGGTTGGCGTCGGTGAGGAGTTCGTCGTCGAGTTCGTTCTTCTCGCGGTGCGGCTTACCGATGACGTGGTCGCGCTGAACTTCCAGCTGCGCGGCCAGATCCAGCAGCACGGGCACCGAGGGCAGGAACACGCTGGCGGTCTCACCGGTCTTGCGGGCACGCACGAAACGACCGATTGCCTGCGCGAAGTAGAGCGGCGTGGAAGCGCTGGTGGCGTACACGCCGACCGCCAGGCGCGGCACGTCGACGCCCTCGGACACCATGCGCACCGCGACCATCCACGGATTGGTGTTATTGCTGAACTCTCCGATCCGGTCCGAGGAGGACGGATCGTCGGAGAGCACGACGGTCGGCTTGCTGCCCGAAATATGTTCCAGCAGTTCGGCGTAATCGCGCGCCTTGTCCTGGTCGGTGGCGATGACCAGGCCGCCCGCGTCGGGCATACCGGTGGCCCGCAACTGCCGCAGCCGGGTATCGGCCGCGGTCAGCACCTTCGACATCCAGTCACCGGCCGGGTCCAGCGCGGTCCGCCAGGCGCGCGCGGTCTGCTCGGCATTGAGCGGTTCGCCCAGCCGCGCGGAGTACTCGTCGCCCGCGCTGTCGCGCCAATGCGCCTCACCGGAGTAGGCGAGGAAGACCACCGGCCGCACGACGCCGTCGGCCAGCGCCTCCGAATACCCGTATGTGTGATCGGCCTTGGACTTCTCGAACCCGGATTCGTCGACCGCGTAGGTGATGAACGGGATCTTGGAATCGTCACTGCGAAACGGGGTACCGGTCAGCGCGAGCCGCCGAGTGGCGTCGCCGAAGGCCTCCTCGACCGCCTCACCCCAGCTCTTGGCATCGCCGGCGTGATGGACCTCGTCCATGATCACCAGCGTGCGCCGGTTCTCGGTGCGCACCCGATGCTTGAACGGATGCGACGCCACCTGCGCATAGGTGACCACCACGCCGTGATAGTCCGACGAGGTGGATCCCGTGGAGTTGGAGAAGTTGGAGTCCAGCTGGATCCCGAGCCGCTGCGCCGAGGCCGCCCACTGATGCTTGAGATGTTCCGTCGGCGCGACGACCGTCAACTGATCCACAGTCCGGTCGTTGAGCAGCTCAGCCGCCAGCCGCAACGCGAAGGTCGTCTTACCCGCACCCGGAGTGGCGACAGCCAGAAAATCGCGTGGCCTGGTCGTCAGATACTTGGTGAGAGCCCTGCGCTGCCATGCACGTAAAGAACCGCCACCACCCGAAGTCACTCGGTAGAGATTAGCCACCCGGACCGACACTCTTCCAATCCGACACAGCCCCTTGGAGTGCCGCACGACACATCGCGCGTCCGTCCACATTCCCGACGCAGGTGAGCGATGCTGTAGCCACGATGAACGAGCACGACGATCCTTCGCGACACGCCGACGACTCCGTGTCGGACGGGACCGCAGTGCCGAAGGCCCGACCCGCCGGGGCGACCGATGCCCGGCCTTCCGGGGTTCCGCATTCCCCATTCACCGATCTTCCGGACGACTGGCCCGACGACCGACCGACCATCCGGTTCGCACCAATGCCGGACACTCCGGCCGACGAAGAACCGACCATCCAGTTCGAACCGGTACCCGAGACGCCGCCTGACACTCCGCCGGCCACCGTGCTCGCCGCCACCCGGCTGCGCCGGATCTGGCAGCTCGTGGTGCACGTGGCCGCAAAGGCTTGGGACGATTCGATTTTCACCAAGTCCGCGGCCGCCGCCTTCTGGCAGACCCTGTCGCTGGCCCCGCTGCTGCTGGGACTGCTCGGCAGCCTCGGCTATGTCGGGCACTGGTTCGGGCCGAACACCATCAATATCGTGCAATCCAAGATCATCAACTTCGCGCGCCGGGCCTTCAGCTCCAGCGTCGTCGATGATCTGGTCGCCCCGACCGTCAACGACGTGCTCAAGCGCGGCCACGGCGGCGTGGTCTCGGTCGGGTTCGTGCTGTCGCTGTGGGCCGGCTCCTCGGCCATGGCCACCTTCGTGGACGCCATCACCGCCGCGCACGGGCAGGCCGCCGCCCGGCATCCGGTGTGGCAGCGCACCTTCGCGCTGCTGCTCTATGTGGGGTTCCTGATCGTGGCGGTGCTGCTGCTGCCGCTGATCGCGCTGGGCCCGACGATCGTCGGCCGCGTCCTGCCACACGGCTGGCGCGAACCCGGACTGCGGCTCATCGACGCCTTCTACTACCCGGCCACCGGCCTGATCCTCATCGTCGGCCTGACCTTCCTCTACAAGCTGGCCCTGCATCGCACCCTGCCCTGGCATCGCCTGTTCGGCGGCGCACTGGTGGCGGGCGTGTTCTTCATGGCCGCGAGTACGGGCCTGCGCCGCTACCTGGCCTGGGTCACGCAGACCGGGATCAGCTACGGCGCGCTGGCCACGCCGATCGCCTTCCTGTTGTTCACGTTCTTCCTGGGCTTCGCCATCATTCTCGGCGCCGAGTTCAATGCGAGCGTGCAGGAGTTCTGGCCGGCCCGCGCCACCCGCTGGGCGCAGATCAAGGCCTGGTGGGCGTCCCGCAAGCCCGCAGCCCGCCACCGGAACCCGAAGCCTTAGTCCCGAGACGCATGGACAGTCGCACGACCGGTTCGGCCATTCCGGTTCCCGCCCTGGGCTCTTCGCCGCCGGTTACGCGGCCTGCTTCCCGCCATCACCCTGGCGTTTTCTTGTCAGTGAACGGCGTTTTCACTGCTGGTGCGGGCCCTTGTGGTTGCTGAAGAATCGCTGGAGCATCGACGACCAGCGAGGAGATCAGCAATGACCAGCATCAGCGCGAAAGCCACCACTGCCGGGATCGACGAACTGCTGCAGGACTACTTCGACCTGCTCTACACCCAGGACATGAGCCTGTTCGACCGCGTGTTCCACCCCTCGGCGGTGCTCTACTCCGCGCAGGACGGGCTCATCGTGGTGCGACCGCGCGAGGAGTACCGGGAACTCATGCGGGCCCGGCGTTCACCCGAACAGAACGGATCGCCCCGCGAGGACACCGTGCTCCGGATCGACGCGCTCTCACCGGAGATGGCGGTCGCCAAGGTGCGACTGCGGCTCAACGACAACATCATGGTCGACTACCTGAACCTGCTGCTGATCGACGGCCTCTGGATGATCGTGGCCAAGCTCTACCACCGCGAGGGCACCGCCGTCGTGGCGCAATAGCGTGGCGGAAACCCCTGTTCGCGGGCCCCGCGCATAGCGTGGTGCCATGCTGCACACGATCGCCGCCATCGTGGTCGAGGACTTCACGCCGTTCGAACTGGGCGTGGTCTGCGAGGTGTTCGGCGTGGACCGCACCGGGGAAGGCGGTCCCGCCTTCGACTTCCGGGTCTGCGGCGAACATCCCGGCGAACCCCTGTACTGCGCACAAGGTTTCGCCGTCGTCCCGGCCGTGGGATTGACGGGTCTCGCCGACGCCGACCTGGTGGTCGTCCCGGCGGCCGCGGTCCGCGGCGACTATTCACCAGCCGTACTCGATGCGCTGCGTGCCGCATCGGAGCGGGGCACGACCCTGCTGTCAGTCTGCAGCGGCGCCTACCTGCTGGGCGCCGCTGGTCTGCTCGACGACCGGAAGTGCACCACCCACTGGCGCTATGCCGACGACTTCCGCCGCACGTTCCCGCGCGCAGACCTCGATCCGGACGTTCTGTTCGTCGACGATGGATCGATCATCACCAGTGCGGGCACCGCCGCGGGCATCGATGCCTGCCTGCACTTGGTCCGCCGCGAAATAGGCTCGGCCGCAGCAAATCTGATCGCCCGCCGCATGGTCGTGGCCCCGCACCGGGAGGGCGGTCAACGCCAGTTCATCGATCGCCCGGTCCCCGAAACCGCCGACGCGAGCCTGCAACCGGTCCTCGCCGAGATCCTCGATGACCTGACGGTGGAACACACTTCGGCCGAATTGGCCCGCCGCGCCAGCATGTCGACCCGTACCCTGCTGCGCCGCTTCACCGCCGAGACCGGTACCACTCCGCACCGCTGGCTCACTCTTCAGCGCATCCGCCACGCCCAGCACCTGCTCGAAGACTCCAGCCTGGACGTCGAACAGATTGCTCGCGCAACAGGTATGGGCACCGGTCCGCTGCTACGGCATCACTTCCGCCGGATAGTCGGAGTGACGCCCAAGGAGTACCGCGCCACCTTCCTTCACCACCCGAGCGGCGGCCGCTGACCGGGAGTCTCCGGTCATCGGGTGATCGGCTCGTCCACCACCTGTCCCGGGCAGTGGTCGTGCAGCGCCTCGAGCACCGCGGCAATGACGACGGGATTCGACGGTTCATCCGCGTGCGGGCCACCGTCGATCCCGGTGTCGATGCAGGAATGCCCTTGCAGCGGACGATCATCCGTCGCGGTGTGCGATCCGCTGGAATCGTCCGCGAGGGTACGCAGCGTCGTGTACGAGACGTCGCCGGGCGTGTCGTCGCCGTGGTCGAGGGCCGTGAGAAACGGGCTCGCCGGGCACATCTCGCCGCCCAGCGTGGCGGGCAGGATGCAGGTGGGCGCCCAGCCGTACTGGCCGGTCCCGATGGACACGTAGTGCGCTGTCGTCTCGGTACCGCCGAGGAACTTCAGGAACCAGCGCGACGACAGCCCGCCCATGCTATGCCCGATCACGTCGACCTTCGCCCCGTCGTGTTCCGCCGCGGCGCGCTGTGCGGTCTGCGAGATCGCTTGTGCGTTGGGGATGTTCAGCTCGCCGGGCAGATCGACGACATAGACCGGATGCCCGTCGTTCTCGAGCGCGGTGCGCAACGCGTCGGCCCAGTTCGGGGCGAGCGGAAATGCTCCCCCGGCGGTCCAGCCGTGCACGATCAGCACCGGATTCCCGGTGGGCTGCGCCTGCGCGGCCCCGGGCGCGCAGAGCACCCCGGCGACCACTGCCGCGGCGGTCCACATCGCTTGCCTCACAGTGTTTCTCCCGTTCCGTCGGGCCGCACGCGCAGCACCCGACTGTCGAAGCTCGCGCCGCGCCCGGACGGCGCGCCGATGGTGAGCGTCCCGCCGGCGGTGGGCGCCACGCCCAGCAACCGCAGGTACGCCAGTAATGGCTGAGAGTGGCTGTGCAGGTTGGCGACCGGATAGGCCTGCATGGCCAGTCCGAGGCCGGCCAGGGCCCAGGTCTCGCCGGGACGTTCGGATTCCGGGCTGAGATACGCGTCGGGCCCCGACAGGGTGCCACCCCAGATCTCCGGGTAGGCGCGCTGATGGGCGGCGAGTGTCATCCGCCGCCATTCGTCCCAGGCGAGTTCGGGGTCGAGCCGGGCCGCGGCCCAGATCAGCGTCATATTGATCGAATACCAGATCGCGTCGCCCATCCCGATGTCGAGTGTGCCCTCCGCGCCGCGAACCCGGGCGCCGAGCGGAGATCCCTTGCGGCACAGGCGATCGATGGTCGACAGCAGCGCACGCGACTGTGCCGCGGTCGCGGCGCCGCACAGGATGGCCCAGGGCTGCACTTCCAGCCACAGATCCTCGTCGCCGACACATACCCGCCCAGGTCCGTAGGCCCGCCGGAACCAGTGGCCGTTCCACTCCGAGGCGACCCGGCGGCGCAGCGTCTCACCGAGTTCTCGTACCTCTCCGGCGGTTTCCTCGTCGCCGAGCCGCTCGCACAGTCCGGCGTAGACCGGCAGCACCCAGGCCGCCATGGCCGAATTCAGCACGGATTCACCGTGTTCCACCATCACCGACCATTCGACGCCGATCTCGCTGAGCACCAGATCGTTCCAGTCGGCATTGAGAATGCGCACATGCCCGTTCTCACCGACGCCGACCACGTCGACGAAGAACCGGAACTGCCGGCGCAGGTTCTCCGCCAGCGTGCCTTGGCCGAGCGGCTCCGCGAAAGCCCCCAGATCTCCGGTGGCGGCCGCGTATTCGGCGGCGAGCCACAGGGCCCACAGATTCTGATCGGAGGGCCGGAACACCGAAGTCCACGGCTTCTTGTCCCCGTCCAGCCCGTACGGCAGATCGCCGTCGGGTGTAGCCCAGGCGCAGACGTTCCGCAGTACCGACAGCGCAAGGTCGGGTTCGGTGTAGACGAGCGGAAGCGCGTGCTGCAGCGGATCACGCGCAGCGCAGTTGGATCCGAGGCGAAATGCATACACCGAGCCCTGATTGAGCGTGTGCCCGCCGTACACGCCGTCAGCGCACGCGCCGCCACTCAACAGGGCCGCATGCCAGGCGATTTCACCGGCCTCCGGAGCCTGTTCGGCGGTGGCCGATGGCAGCCGCTCACGCAGACCGGCGAGGCTGTCGCGGTAGAGTCCGGCCGGGTCCGGCACGGGCACACCGTCATCCAGTCCACAGCGAAACCAGACGGTCCGGGTCTCCCCCGCGGGCACGTCCAGTTCTCTGCTGACTGTCAGCAGCCCCTCACTGCCTTGGACACGATCGCCGCCGAGGGCTTCGAGCAGTATCGTCCGATGCCCACCCGGCACGTGTTCCGGCGGTGGCCCGAGTTCGAGATTCACACGGTGGGAACGCACTTCCCAGTCCTCGGCCACGGTGTAGGCCCGCGGGTTCGCGGCGGTGTTGGTGACATCCACCCGGATCAGCACCCACGGCTGTTCACCCTCCGGGCACAGCACCGTGCGTTCCAGCCGAGCCCCGGCCCCATCAGCGCACGTGCGAGCGAAGGTCGGCCCGAAGAGCGGCGCGGCGCCATCACTGGTCACCACGCCGTCGCCGCAAGTGACGGTCGCGACCCCGGTACCGCGAGGCCGAGGTTCGACAAGCCAATCGCAGCCGGTGAATTCGTCCCACAGCCCCGACCGTCCTTCGGTGTCGGCCACCAGGGTGATGCGCCGATTGCCGACGTGGATCCAGCGCCGCGTCGTCGGTGGATCGGTGATCGGATCCCAGGTGTCGCCGACCGGGACGGATCGGAAGGCCGGGAGCCCGTCGATCTCGGTCCACTGCCCGAAAGCACTCGCACTACCGCTCATCGAGGACACACCCGCAGTGATACCCCGCTTCCTATGCTGCGAGCAGCCGATCGACGCGATCAGCGTGCCGGAACCGCGGCTGCCGGTTGGCGGCCGGGGGCCGGAGTAGTCGGTGGCCGATTGTCGCCGACGATGACTGTGACGTCGGGGTCGAGGGCCGCGCCGAGTTGAGGACGGTTGTCGGGGCCGAAGGACATGGGCTGCACGCGGATACTGCGGCCGGCCCAGCCGGTGCCGGGGTCCAGGCGGGCGTGGTAGGTGATCCACGGCTGGCCGTCGATGGTGAAGAAGCCGTTGTGGCCCGGGGCTATCGAGTGCGGGCCGCCAGGGAGGATGGGGCCGCCGGATTTGGTCCAGGCCGCCGGGTCCATGGGATCGCCGCCGGGGGTCAGGCGTAGCAGGCCGAGGCGGTAGCTGTCGTCGAAACTGGCGTTGGCGGAGAAGGTTACGTACAGGGTGCCGTCGGGGGCGTAGATCGGCTGGGGCGCTTCGTTGATGAGCAGGCCCGCATTGTTGGGGACGGTTTCCCAGGCGGCGGTCGGGGTCGAGATCGCGACGGTGTCACCGACGGCCGTCATCGGGTCCGACATGTGGACCGCGCAGATCTGTTGTACGCGGCCGTCTTCCGGCTTCAGGCAGGACCACAGGAAGTAGCCCTGATTCCGGTACGTCAGGTAGACGCCGTCGATGGCCACGGTGCGGGGCAGGTTGACTTCGCCCAGGAAGTCGTAGGGTCCGGCGGGGTCGTCACCCACCGATTGCAGCGCGTAGATCCGATGCGTCGTGGGGTCGTCGTTCTGCTGGCCCGCGAAGTAGATCCACCAGCGGTCGCCGATGCGCTGCAGTTCGGGCGCCCAGATCTTGGTGCAGGCCGGCGCCGGGCACGCCGGATGTTGCCAGACCACGTGTGGTTCGGCGTTCTGCAATCCGCCGAGCGTGTCGGAATTGCGGATGACGATATTGTCGTCGTTGTAGAAGTCGCCCTGTACCAGGTGGAATCGGCCCTGGTAGAAGGTGATGCTGGGGTCGGCCCCGGCGGCCAGGACGGGATTGGTGAATTGTTCGCGGTCCGGGTCGGCCGCTGCGGCGCGCGGCGCGGTCGGCGCGGAAGCCAGGCAGAGGAACATCGCCCCCACGACCCCGAGTATCGTCCGCCAGCCCGCCATGAGCGCCTCCACCAGATATCGAGAAACCAGTGTCCGGCATGCCGCGGGCACAATCGATCATTCGCGGACACACCGGCGTTTCGCATGCACAGTCGCGTCAGAGGAAGACGCGGGCGATCTCCAGCCACTTCCGGGCGTCCGCGCCGATCGCCGTGAGGTCGGTCTCGGCCAGGGGGCGGCGGTGGGTGACTCGTAGGCAGAAGTCGAAGGCGCTGCCCTGGACTCGTTGCACGGCATCTTCCGGGCCCCACGCCCAGGTGTCGCCGTCGGGGCCCTTCAGCTCGACGCGGAAAGGCTCTGCCGGAGTGGGCAATTGGGCGGCGTAGAACGACAGTTCGCGGCCGACGACGCCGAGCGCGGCCACATGGCGGAGCCGGCCGGTCGGTGGGTGCGGAACACCCAGCGCGTCGAAAACGTCCTGCCCGTGCGCCCAGGTCTCCATCAGCCGTAGCGGCACCATCAGGGTCGCGGTCAATTCCGAGCCGAACCACGGAAAGCTCTGGTCCAGTGGCACATCGCGTAGCGCGGCCGCGACCTCGGCGCGCCCGGCACGCCATTCGTCCAGCAGTACCGCGCGCGGTTTCGCGGCGCCCGCGTCGGCATCGAGATCGGCGGATCGGCTGCCCGCGGCCTCCGCGTGCTTCAGCACATCGTCGAACGCCTCCGGCGTCCGGATGGCGATGACGACGTTCGCATCCGCTACGGCGAGGTGAGCGATCTGGTGGGCAGTCGTCCACCCTGCCGCCGGTGTCGGCACGGTCCAGTCGTCCTGCGCCGAGACCAGCGTGTCCAGTTCATCGCCCTCGGCCACCAGGTCGGGCAGGGCGATATCGCGCTTCACTTCGGACAGATCCAGACCGTAATCCAACATCCACCATCACCCTCACACCCGTGGCCGAACATGATCACTACCAACATACGCCGCGCGACCCCGGCATCCGGGAAATCCGGAAAACGTTCCCGCTCAGCCGGTTTCACGACCTCCATGAACATACTGTGCCGGTTGCTCCGGACCGCAGTTGTTCACACCCGGGAAAGCATGACGTGACGTGGGGTTCATGCGCAGGGGTGACGGTGTGGCCTCATGACGAGGAATACTTTCCGATCGGAAGTTCGCTCGCGCCGGGCGATTACCGTCCTACTGGCCCTGCTCGCGGCAGTGACATTGCTGCTCCCAGGCGCCAACACCGTACGGACGACCGCCGATCCGGCGCCCGCCCCCGCGAATATCCAGCTGGTCTCCGCCACCGTTCCGCAACAGGCGTGGACCACCCTGGGTCTCATCGATCAGGGCCAATGGCCGCCGAGCGACTGCCCCGGCACCAAGGGCGGCACGGTCTGGCAGAACCGCAGCGGCCAACTGCCGAGCGGCGTCAACTACCTGGAATGGGACGTCAACTGCAAGATCCCGGGCCGCTCCCGCGATGCCGAGCGCATCGTCACCGGCGATGACGGTTCGGCCTGGTACACCGGCGATCACTACGCCACTTTCACCCGGATGCGCTGACCGCCTGTCAGCTTTCCGGTCTCGGCTGGCGGCGTAGTCGGTCCGCCAGCCAGAGGACGGTGCCGTAGCCGAAGGCCGCGTCCGCATTGGATACCAGGGCCGAGGTCGGGAAGATGATCGCATGCCGCAGACCCGCGTCCGCCAGATCCCGCAGGCGGGCGAGGATCTGGCGTGGCGTACCGGCGAAGAGCCATTCGCGCAGGACTTCCTCGGTGACCTCGGCCGACGCTTCCCGCACCTCGGATTTCGTCAGACGGTGCGGCATCAGATCGATCAGGCCGCGAAAGTCTTCGCCGAAGGGATGTTTCGCGCCGCAGCGCGCCCACACCGCGGCCGGCGCGAACAGCCCGACATAGCGGACGGACGGCGCGCGTAGCAGCCGGCGCACACCCTCTTCGGTACGAGCGGGCAGGATCGTGACCATCTGCGCGGGAACGATCGCGTCGGGATCACGCCCCGCCGTGCGGGCGGCAGTATGGACGACCGCCAACCGGCGCTCGTATTCGCCCGGCGACATGGTCTCCCACGGATACCACCCATCGGCGTACCGACCGGTCAGCTCCAGCATGCGCGGCCCATGCGCACCCAGCCAGATCTGCGGCATCCGCTCGGGCGGCACCGTCAAATCCATTGGCGCCCGGTCCATCCGGTAGTAGCGCCCCGCGAAATCGATCGGCTCCGTCGAACTCAGGGCCGCACGCAACACCTGCAGGGCTTCCTCGAGCCGATCCACCGGCCGATTCCACGCAAACCCGTACGGCTCCAGATTCTCCCGCTCCCCCGCCCCGATCCCCAGAATCGGCGGCACCTTCGTGAGATGCGCCAATGTCAGAAACGTCTGCGCCAGCAACACCGGATGCCGCCGATGCGGATCCGTGGTCCCCACCCCCAACTGCACCCGTCCGGCCCCCGCCGCCAAATGCGCCAGCAGCGGCGCGAAGTCGAACTGCTCGTCCGGACTTCCCCCCTTCGCCATCGGCGTGAACTCCCCATCCCACGCCGCCCGCGGAAACACCCCGATCAAATGATCGGTAGCCAGCACCGAATCCAACCGCCCCACCCGCGCCATCCGCACCACGAACCGCGCCGCCCCCACCGGCGGATTGATCCCCGCCATGGTCCCCACCGCAAACGACTTCCGATCACCCGAGCCCACCACGATGGCCTCCTCCCGCCCGTCCCAGCCACCCCGGAACCCCTCGATTATCCGCCGAATCCCCTTCCCCGTCAGTCGATCCCGGATACCGCGACTCCCGCGATCATCCCGCTCAGCCGTTCACGGCTGCCGATCGGCCGGGCTGTGCGGAGCAGACGCTCGAGGCGTTTTACGAACGAGCGCCACGCTCATGCGGCGGCGTCGGCCTTGGGGTGGGGGTTTGCGGGGGCGCCGGGGGCGGCCGTAGCGGAGGAGTTCCATGAGGAGGTCCTCGGCGGCTCGGTAGCGGGGGATGTCCACGCGGAGTCGCCAGAGGATCTCCGGGTCGCCGGCTTCCATCACCGTCACGCGGACCGGGAGGACGTAGCCGGCGATTCCGGCGTCGGAGAGTGCGAAGAGGACTCGGTAGACCTGGGACTCGTCGAGGTCCGCGAGGACGCCGAAGGCTCGCGCCTGGAGGCCGTTGCTCAGGCCGCGAGCCGGGATCCAGTGCGTGGTGCCGCGGCTGTCCGACCACGGATCGGGAATCTGACGTGCCGCGGTCATCGGGCCCAGTCCTCCACGGAATCGATCAGACGGACCGGTCAGTCCTTCTTCATCATCTCGTAGATGCGCTTGCAGTCCGGGCAGACCGGGGAGCCGGGCTTGGGGGAACGGGTGACCGGGAAGACCTCGCCGCAGAGGGCCACGACGTGGGTGCCCATGACGGCGCTCTCGGCGATCCGGTCCTTCTTCACGTAGTGGAAGACTTTGGGGGTGTCGTTGTCCGTCGATTCGTCGGTGGTCTCGTCGGGACGTACCAGGGTGTCTGCGCTCACGACATCAATAATGCCAGCCGGGGGTCGGAAGGCTGCCGGAAGTATGGGAGAAGTGGGGGCGTGTGCATTCGACGGGCGGTAGTGCAAGACTCGAGGTATGCAGCGTGACGGCGATCCCCAGGCCGAATCCAGCGGCGACGGCGAGCGCCCCGAAGCCGAGTTCCATCCCGCTGGTTCGATTCCCAAGCCGCCGCGTGCGCAGCAGGGGTACTTCCCTGGCGAGCAGAAGACCAATCCGGCGCTGATCACCGAGGCGTCGACCTCGCTGGAACAGCAGCACCGCGACCGGGTGCGGCGGTACACCTTGATCATGGCGATGCGTATCCCCTGCCTGGTCGGCGCGGCCATCGCCTACGGTCTCTGGCACAGTTGGTGGCTGTCCTTGCTGATCATCGGCGTTTCCATCCCGCTACCGTGGATCGCTGTCCTGATCGCCAACGACCGTCCCCCGCGCACCAAGGACGAGCCCAGCCGCTGGGACGGCCGCCGCGATCAAGCCGCGTTGGAGTCACGGCCACACAAGGCCATCGACGGGTAATACGCCCGCTTCGTAGTGGCTATGCGATGGCGACGTCGGCACGATGACGCCGGATGCCGGCCGACAGCACGGCCGCGATCGCGCACAGTCCGCCCGCGATGAACCAGGCCAGGTTGTAGCTGCCCTGCGTGTCGCGGATCAGGCCCGCGCCGAATGCAGCCAGCGCGGCACCCACCTGGTGGGAGGCGAAGACCCAACCGAAGGCGACCGGTCCGTCTGCTCCGAAATGCTCGCGGCAGAGCGCGACCGTCGGCGGCACTGTAGCGATCCAGTCCAGGCCGTAGAAGATGATGAACGCCCATATAGGCGGCTGCACTTCGGGTTTCAGCAGAATCGGCAGCACGAACAGCGAGAGCCCGCGCAGCGCGTAATACGTGATCAGCAGATAGCGCGAGTCCATGCGGTCGGTGAACCAGCCGGAGGCAATGGTCCCGGCGATATCGAAGATGCCGACCACGGAAAGCAGACCGGCCGCGGTGGTGGCGGGCATCCCGTGATCGTGCGCGGCACTCACGAAGTGGGTCTGAACCAGCCCGTTGGTGGTCGCGCCGCAGATGGCGAAAGTGCCTGCCAGCAGCCAGAACACCGGCTTACGCACAATCCGCCCGAGCACCACGAGCGCACGCGTCATGCCACCGGGATGCGAGGTCCGCAGCCCGCTCTCATCGCCGGGCCCGGCGCCATACGCCGTATGCCCGATATCGCTGGGATAGTCCCGGATGAACACCAGCACCAGCGGCACCACCGCGAGCGCCGCCGCCGACACCAGCAGCGCGGGAGTCCGCCACCCGTGATGGTTCGCGAGCCATGCGATCAGCGGCAGGAACACCAGCTGCCCGGTGGACCCGGCCGCGGTCAGCACACCGGTGACCAATCCGCGCTGCTTCACGAACCACCGCCCGGTGATGGTGGCGACGAACGGCATGGACATCGACCCCACACCCACCCCGACCATCAGCCCCCAGGTCGCCATGAGCTGCCACGACTGCGTCATGAACACCGTCAGCCCGGACCCCGCCGCGACCAGCACCAGCGCGCACGACACCACCAGCCGGATGCCGAACCGTTCCATGAGCGCGGCCGCGAACGGCGAGATCGCGCCGTACAACACCATGTTCAGCGAGACCGCCGCCCCGATGGTGGCGTGTGACCACCCGAATTCGTCGTGCAGCGGATCCATGAGCACCCCGGGCACCGACCGGAATCCGGCGGCGCCCAAGAGTGCGACGAATCCGACGACCGCCACGATCCAGGCGGGATGCAGGCGGGGCCTGCGCGGCAATTCCCCTGTGCCGTGCGGCTTTTCCGGGGCCTGATCGATGCGAAGTTCACTCACCCGTCGAGCGTCGCCGATATTCGCTTCCCGATCGAGTGGCCGGAATGCCACAATGCGTCAATATCTAGCCACGAAGGATGGAGGAGCCCGTGCCCACACCGCATCTGGTCGCCGTGCTCGCCCTGGAACCCACCATCGGGTTCGATATGACCATTCCGCCGACCGTGCTCGGCGCGGCCGTCGACGAATCGGGCAACCCGCTGTACGAGGTGCACGTCTGCGGGCTGAGCACGGCCCCGGTCCGCGCCACCAACGGGTACGCGATCATCCCGGAATTCGGGCCGGAACTGCTCGCCCACGCCGACACCGTGATCGTCCCCGGCACCCAGATGCGGGAACCGCGCGTACTGGGTCACCTGCCCCCGGAATTGGCCGCGGCGCTGGCCACCATCCGGCCGGATGCCCGCGTCGTGTCCATCTGCACGGGCGCCTTCGTGCTCGGCGCGGCAGGCCTGCTGAACGGACGCCGCGCCACGACACACTGGCAGTACGCCGACGACTTCCGCGCCCTCTACCCCGACGTCCTCATCGATGAGAACCTGCTGTTCGTGGACGACGGAAATGTTTGGACCGCAGCCGGTCTCGCGGCCGGCGTCGACCTGTGCCTGCATCTGATCCGCACCGATCACGGCAGCGGCCCCGCGAACCGCGCAGCCCGCTACTGCGTGGTGCCCCCGTTCCGGGACGGCGGTCAGTCCCAGTTCATCGAACGCCACATCCCCGAGCCCGGCATCGACGGCACCGCACCCACCCGAATGTGGGCGCTGCGGCACCTGGACCGTGACCTGGCCCTGAACTGCCTTGCCTCGCATGCCCGGATGAGTGTCCGCACCTTCACCCGCCGGTTCAAAGCCGAGACCGGTCTCGCACCCGGCGCGTGGATCCTGCAGCAGCGGCTGCGCCACGCACGCCATCTACTGGAGTCCACGGACCTCCCCATCGACGAGGTCGCGCGCGCCGCGGGCATGGGCACCAGCGCCTCGCTACGCCACCACATGCGCCTGGAACTCGGTGTGCCACCGTTGACCTATCGCAAGACGTTTCGCAAGCAAGACCTTTCGCGAGCATGAGGAGACAGCATGACGACGATCCGCTGGGTCTGGGCGTTCCTCGACCGGCCGGCCGCGCAATTCGACGACTGCGCCGAGTTCTGGACCGCGGTCACCGGTACGAGCCTGTCGGCGCCGCGTGGTGAGCACGGCGAATTCGTCACGCTGCTACCGGATTCCGGCTCGCCGACGGTGAAGATGCAGGCCATCGGCGGTGATCCGCGCATCCACCTGGATTTCGACGTGGACGATGTGCAGGCGGCCACCGATCGCGCGGTGGCGCTGGGCGCGACGCTGGTGGCGGACTACATTCTCACCGAGCACATCGGCTATGCGGTGCTGCGTTCACCGCACGGAATGACGTTCTGCTTCACGCCTTTTCGCGATGCCGTCGAGGGCCTGTCACCGGCGGTCGAGGGACCGGAGGGCGCTCGCAGCCGACTCGATCAGGTGTGCCTGGACATCGGCGCCAACGATTACGAGACCGAGGCCCGCTTCTGGACCGAGCTGACCGGCTGGGCCTGGCGCCCCGGCAGTCTGCCGGAGTTCTCCCGCCTCTCGGCGCGGCCCGGGATCCCGATCGACCTGCTGCTGCAGCGGCTGGGCGAGGATCGTCCCACCGCCGGGCATGTGGATCTGGCCTGCACGGATATCGAGGCCACCGCGGCCTGGCACGAGCGGCTCGGCGCGCAGCGCGGGCAGCAGGGCAAGCATTGGATCGTCATGACAGACCCGTCCGGTCAGCAGTACTGCCTGACCGGACGGGAACCTGCCTGAAATTCGACTAGTTGCGTTCTCTCTCGGGCTGGCGGCCTCTGGTCGCCTCGCCCGATTTCACCGTCGCCTCGCCCGAATTGGCCAGGGCTTCCAGATCTTCGAGGAACTTCTCGATGCTGTCGGCGCGGGCCTGCGGTGTGCTGATCTGCTCGCGCACCTTCTCCTCGGTGAGGGCCAGCATGGCGGCCGCGAGGTCGGCCTCCAAGTCGCGGATCATCTGCCTGCGGAACTGCAGGATCTGATCGCGGCCCTGCTTGCGGACCCGTTCGACCTCTTCGGCGGCTGCTTCACGCATCTGCGCGATGATGCGGTCGGCGTCCTCGCGGGCCTCCACGCGCATCCGGTCGAGTTCGGCCTTCGCTTCGGCGACCGCCGAGTCGTAGGCCGTCTTGGCGTCGGTCAGGCGCTGCGCCGCCTGCTCACTCTCTTCGAGCTGCTTGCGGATGTTGTTCTGGGCGTTGTTCACCATCTTTTTGAACGGCGGCACAATGTATCTCACAATGAACCAGACGATGACGGCGAAACCGAAGAGCTGGCTGAAGAAGACTTTCCAATCGAAGACGATATTGTAACCGCCGTCGGCGAGAAGGCCGTTGGTGAGGATCATTCAGACCCCCGTCCTCTCTGCTGGCCCGCGCTGGTCCGGGCACGATCGTCCACACCGAGGATCTTGTCTGCGAGACCCTGGGCCAGTGGTTCGACGGATTCGCGGAGTTCGGCGGCAACCTGGTCGGATTCGGCACGCAGCTGTGCCGTGGACTCGGCCACGATGCCGTCGACTTCTTGCTGGGCCTGGCCGCGCATCTCGTCGAGGATGGCGCGGCCCTCGGTCCTGGCTTCGTTGCGAATTTCTGCCGCTTCGGCACGGGCCTTGGCGAGTGCCGACTCGTAGCGGGCTTCGGCTTCACCGAATATCTCGGCTGCTTCCTTGGCGGTCGCCGTCGTCTCGTTGACCCGTGCCTCCCGTTCCGCCAGCACTTTTCGCACCGGCGGAACAACGAAGAACCAGATGACACCGAGCACTATCAGGAAGATCAAAAGCTCGACGAAGAAGGTTCCGTTGGGGATCAGGAAGTTCCCCTCGGCCTCCACATCCGTTCTGGGAGACATGATTACGTCTACTTACCTGGAGTCGCGAATACGAACAACGCCATGAAGGCTAGGTTGATGAAGTAGGCCGCTTCCACCAGACCGACGGTCAGGAAGAAGTTGTTGCGCAACCGGCCTTCCGCCTCCGGCTGCCGGGTGACACCGTTGATCAATGCGGCGCCGGCGAGGCCATCGCCGATGCCCGCACCGATGGCACCGCCCGCCAGAATGATGCCGCCGCCGATAAGAGCGCCCTGGACGATACTCGCGGTTGCTGGATCTGCCATTTTTCACTTCCCTTGTGCGGATTATCCCTGAACGGAGTGGACCGCTCAGTGGTTTTCACTCTCCAGCGACATCGACTGGCTGAAGTAGAGGACGGTCAGCAGAGCGAAGATGAACGCCTGGATCGCGCCGACGAAGAGGTCGAACAACTTCCAGATTGCGTTCGGACCCCAGCTGATCCAGAACGGGAACAACGCGATCACCGAAACCATGACGCCGCCCGCGAACATGTTGCCGAACAACCGCAACGAGAGCGACAGCGGTTTGGCGATTTCCTCGATCACATTGATGAAAACCATGCCGTAGCCGGCATGCCCCTTGAGCAGACCCTTCGCGTATTTGCCCGCGCCCCGGCGCCATATGCCGGCGGCGTGATACAGCAGGAACACGAACAGGGCGAGCGCGAGGGTGAAGTTGAAGTCCGAGGCCGGCGGCGCGATCAATTCACCCGAGCCGTACTGGACCGGCAGCACCGAAAGCCAGTTGGACAGCAGGATGAACGTGAACAGCGTGACCGCGAGCGGCAGTACGAACGGCGCGACCTTCATGCCGATGGCGCCCTCGACCTGATTGCGCATCTGGACCGTGATGGTCTCGAAGTACAGCTGAACCCCGTTGGGGACACCGGAAGTCAGCCTGATGCGCAGGTAGAACGCCAGCGCGAGCACGATGACGGCGGCGACGCTCGTCGACACGATGGTGTCGATATTGAAGGTCAGACCCCACAGCTGCGCCGTGGCGTGGTCGCCGACTTTGATTTTGGATGCCCCGTCGGCCTGTAACTGCACCTGGGCGGACATCCGCGCGATCGAAGCGACAGGAATGCTCATGATTGCTGTCGAAGCCCTTTCACCTCGGGCACCACGGTGTGGAGGATCAATATCAGCTGAAATACGGCCAGCCCGAAGAAGATTCCGACTCCGTACGGTCTGGTGAAGTACGCGATGACTATCGACAGCGCGGTCAGGATGATCAAGCGCGAAGCCGAGGAAAGTGCCAGCTTTTGTTTGCTGGGAGTTTCCGCATCAGTGATACGCACAATCGACATCCACGTGAGCCGTGCATTGAGCCATCCGAGCGCCAAACCCGCGCTCATGAAAACCCCAAGCAACCATCTATCCAGAGCCCCCGTGGCCATCAGTGCCAATACGCCGATGGCAATTGCAATAGCCGTCGCCCGGCGCATCCGGAGCTTGTTGACGTCCACTTACGACACCGCCTTGCCGTCATCCCACCTTGTAGTGGGGCTGTGCATGATCAGTAGCATACACAGACCAACCCTGTTGGGGGCCAGTATTTTTGATCTTCAAATTGTTGATCTTGGATTCCATTATGAGCCCACAGCCACCTTTCAGCGATCATTTCCGGAATCCGGTACGGCGCACTTCGGCGTCGCGCACACGACTGCCCGTCAGCGGGGGCATCCAGCCCAGACAGTTCGGGGCGAACGTTAGCGGGATGGACAGCTGATATGCGTTCATAATAACAATTCAGACAAATCGGACTTTAGAATTCCTTTACCTTTACGGGAAACAGCCGAAACCTTTCCCTACCGCCCGACCCGGGGCCGGTGCCCGATGCCCGAAGGTTGCGGTGGCAGAGTTCCTGTTCATGCCGACGAACCGCTCCCTCGACCAGCGCTCGACGACCACCTCGTCCCCGCTCGCCGAGCTCGCCCCCGAGCTACGCGCCGCGCTCCTCCGCGTCGGCTACGACGCGGGCACCCTGCTCGACGCCCTCGGCCCCGCCACCCACGCCGCCCTCGGCCGCGGCGAACCCGTCCCCGTCCGGCGCGCCACCCGCGACCTCGGCGAGCTCGGCACCCTGGTACGCCTGCTGCTGCTCGGCGACCCGGTCCCGGAACACGAAGCGGCCGCGGCCTTCTCACCCCTGCGCATCGACCGCGCCGTCGCCGCCGGCCTGCTCGAACGCGACGGCGATCAGATCCGCCCCGCCCTCGACCTGCGCCCGCTGGACCTCGGCGCGGGCACCCGCTGGGTGCTCTCCGACCTCGACGACTCCATGCGCCGGCGCAGCCTCGACACCGACCACGTGCTCGGCGTCGGACAGGCGTCGCTGTCACTGCTGCGCGCCACCCCGACCGAAAAGACCGGCACCGTCCTGGATCTCGGCACCGGCTGCGGCGTGCAGGCCGTACACGCCGCCTCCTACGGGCGCACCGTCACCGGCACCGACGTCAACCCGCGCGCGCTGTGGCTCGCCGGAGCGACCGCCGCTCTCAACGAGCTGGATATCGAACTGCTGGAAGGCTCCTGGTTCGAACCCGTCGCCGGCCGGCGCTTCGATCGGATCGTGGCCAATCCCCCGTTCGTGGTAGGCCCGGCCCGCGTCGAACACACCTACCGCGACTCCGGCCTGGCCCTGGACGGCGCGAGCGAACTCGTCATCTCCGGGATTCCGGAACTGCTGAATCCCGGCGGCACCGCGGCGCTGCTGGCCTCCTGGGTACATATGGAGGGCGTGGACTGGCGCGCCCGCGTCTCCTCCTGGCTGCCCGACCACGGCGTGGAGGCGTGGATCGTGCAGCGCGACATCGCCGATCCGGCGCTGTATGTCGGAACCTGGCTGCGGGACGCGGGATTGGATCCGCGGGAGGGCGCGGCCCAGGCGGGTGCCGAACGCTGGCTCGACGCGTTCGCCGAGTCCAATGTCGACGGCATCGGTTTCGGGTTCGTCTATCTGCGTGCGATCGACGGCCCCACCGAACTCCTGGCCGAGGACCTCACGTACGCCTTCGACGATCCGCTGGGCCCCGAGGCCATGAAGTACTTCGAGCGGTCGGCCTGGCTGCGCGCGGTCGCCGCGGATCCGGGGCTCGTCCTCTCCGCGCGCTACGAGGTCGACGCGGCGACCGCACTGGAACGCGTCTACTTGCCGGGTGTGGAGGGCTGGGAACAGCGGGTGGCCCGTGTGCACCGCGGCGACGGCCCGCAGTGGCGGCACGAGGTGGATGACAGCACCGCCGCCCTGCTGGCGGGGATGCGCCCGGACGGGCTGCCGTTGCGGGAACTGCTGGAGTTGCTGGCGTTCGGCGAGACCGGCGAGGCGGCCACACCGGAATTCGAGGCGGCCGCGCTGGGCGTCGTAACCGGTCTGGTCCGGCACGGCCTGATCCGGCCGGTGCAGTGAGGCGATGCACTGCGGCGGTGTCGTGAGCCCGCGATTATGGCGGTGAGCTGAGTCACAATTTGGTCCCATGGACTATTACGGCGGGAATGCGGACTGCATTCCCGCCGTTTTATTAGCTGTCCAAACAATCACACAGCGGACAAGGGTCGTCGACAGCTATTCGATTGCCGCATAGCGAAGTTCGAGATCGAGGTGGCAACCGCCCGGACACCGATCGCCACCGACCGGTCGCATGCGTTCCCCGGATCGCCTGCTTCTCAGGAACTTCTCAGCCGTGCACCGTAAAACCCGCAGCTCAGGCGCGGTTTATGCGGAGCATGGCGGGGAACTTTCCTGATGTCGGGTCCGTTGAACGGAGCGAGACACCACCGACAGGAGGCAAGTCATGACAAGCCCCGCCACCACTGACGTGCGCATCAGCGAACAGGACCTCGACGCCGCGAGCCCCGCCGCCGACCTGGTACGTGTGTACCTGAACGGGATCGGTAAGACGGCACTGCTCACCGCGGCCGACGAGGTCGAGCTCGCGAAGCGCATCGAGGCGGGCCTCTACGCGCAGCACCTGCTGGAGACGAACAAGCGCCTGTCCGCGGTCAAGAAGAAGGATCTCGCGGTACTCGTCCGCGAGGGCCAAGCCGCCCGGCAGCACCTGCTCGAAGCCAACCTGCGCCTCGTGGTGTCCCTTGCCAAGCGTTATACCGGCCGCGGCATGCCGCTCCTGGACCTCATCCAGGAGGGCAACCTGGGCCTGATCCGCGCCATGGAGAAGTTCGACTACACCAAGGGCTTCAAGTTCTCGACCTACGCCACCTGGTGGATTCGCCAGGCCATCACGCGCGGCATGGCCGATCAGTCCCGCACCATCCGCCTGCCCGTCCACCTCGTCGAACAGGTGAACAAGCTGGCCCGGATCAAGCGTGAACTGCATCAGCAGCTGGGCCGCGAGGCCACCGACGCGGAACTGGCCAACGAGTCCGGCATCCCGGTCGACAAGATCGCCGATCTGCTCGACCACAGCCGCGACCCGGTATCCCTGGACATGCCGGTCGGCAACGACGAAGAGGCCCCGCTGGGCGACTTCATCGAGGACTCCGAGGCCACCTCGGCCGAGAGCGCCGTCATCGCCGGCCTCCTGCACCGCGACGTCCGCACCGTGCTCGCCACCCTGGACGAGCGGGAACAGCAGGTCATCCGCCTGCGCTACGGCCTCGACGACGGCCAGCCCCGCACCCTCGACCAGATCGGCAAGCTCTTCGGCCTCTCCCGCGAGCGGGTCCGCCAGATCGAGCGCGAGGTCATGTCCAAGCTCCGCAAGGGCGAGCGCGCCGACCGCCTGCGCGCCTACGCGAGCTGACCATACCGGGTGAGCCACCGGACCGGCGCCGCCGATCCCCCACTCCCCCAGCACAACTCACCAACACCGAAACCACCGAATACATCGGGTCGTCATTCGAGGCGCCGACCCGGTCGCGCCGGTCGGCACCGCTTCCCGAACGTCCCCCTCCGGGAAGCGCACGCCGACCGGCGTTTTCGTGTGCCGATCAGACGCCCATCGCGGGCGTGCCCGTGAGGACGGCAGGCTGCGCGGCGAGCCGGGCGGCTCGGGCGGCGGCGCGAATCTTGATCAGGGACGCCGTGTGAAGGGCCAGCGCCATGGGGACCATCACGGTGGGGATGAGGACCAACGGGAGATTGCCGAGGATCTCGGTGGTGGGGGTGGCGGGGAGTATCTGCGGGCGGCCGGGGGCGGCAGTGAAGGCGATGGTGAAGGCCACGATGAGGTCGAAGATGCCGAGCAGGTTGAACCAGACGGCGCCACGGCCGGGGGTGCCGCGGCGGAGGTTGCGGGTCATGAAGATCGCCTCGATGCCGACGGCGATATCGCCGAAACCGGCGGGGATGGCGAAGACCGGCGGCAGGTGACCGAGGGCGTAAGCGGTCACAAAAGCGACGCCGCCTACCCGGAGGATCTGCGGGAAGGTCAAGCGCCACAGGATGTCCGGTGCGGCGAGGAGCCGGGACACCGCCGGTATCCGGGTGCACGCCAGCGCGACTCCGAAGGCGGCCAGGGCCGCGACGCCGATCAGGGGGTTGGGCATGTCGGCGCGCAGGCGATACACGTGGGCGTGGGCGAGCAGGAGGCTCGTCACTCCCCACAGCGTCCAGACCAGGACGCCCGCGAGCGCGACATATCGCGCGGTGGTGCGTGCCGGGCCGGTGGCGCTGCCACGCCAGAGACCGGCGAATGTCAGGCCGGGAAGTCCGATCACACCGAGAACGACGATCAGCCAAACCGGCCAGGGAAGTTGGGTCACAGCAAGCTCCTTCGTGAATACGATGTCTTTTTATGAACACCGTGTTCGATTATGCTGGCGACGGTAAGGGGCTGGGCAACAACCAATTCCGGGTTTCCGTTCAGCACTGAACAGCAACCGGGAATTGTCCCGGACGAGGAGAGGCGGCACCGTGGCAGAACAGGACCGCCGGGTCAGGCGAACCCGCAAGATGCTGCACGAGGCATTCATCGCCCTGGTGCTCGAACAGGGCTACGAGCAGACGACCGTCCAGGACATCCTGGACCGCGCCGACGTCGGCCGCTCCACCTTCTACGTCCACTTCCGCGACAAGGAGGCTTTACTGACCGCCTCCTTCGACGACGTCCGCGAACAACTCGAGCACGACTTCGACGAAATGGCCTCCGCGGGAAGGCCCATCGAGGTCGACCGCCCCGCAGCACTCATCTTCGACCACGCCTACCGCAACCAGCGGGTATACCGCGCCCTGTGCGGCCGACAGGGCGGCACAGTCGTACAACGCCACCTACACGAACTAATCGTCGACCAACTGCTACGGCACCTGCCACAGCAGCGCTCCGGTGACGGCCCACCCACCGAGGTGGTGGCGCACTACTACGCCGCCGCGACCACCGGTCTCCTGGTCTGGTGGATCGACACCGAATTCACCCGCTCCCCAAAACAACTCACCGCGGACGTATCCCACCTGGCTCGCTTGGGTCCACACCGTCCGGCACGACCCCAGGCGAGCTGACATCGATCAGATCCGATAGCTCCCTCCGACGCGCACCCTCGCGGGCGGTCAGATTTTCGCCAGTGCCTGGCAGGGGGTCGGGGCGGGGACGTCGCCGCGGAAGAAGGCGGTGGGTGGGACGCCCATGATGGCGCGGAAGTCGGCGGTCATGTGGGATTGGTCGTAATAGCCGGTGGCGGAGGCGATCACGGACCAGGGGGTGTTGCCGGCGGCGGCGATGACCTGGCGGACGCGGTCGATGCGGGCGTAATGCTTGGGGGATACGCCGATTCCGGCGGTGAAGAGGTTGCGGAGTTGGCGTTCGCTCACCGCGAGGTCGGCGGCCAGGTCGCGGACCGAGGGGGCAGCGCCCAGGGCGGCGACCGCGGAGCCGAGGAGGTGGCGGTGGGCGCGGCGGGTGGAGTCTTCGGAGAGATGTTGCGGGAGTGCCTCTTCCAGGTAGGGGACGACCTCGCCGAGGTCCAGTTCGCTGAGCGCGCCCGCCAGGTCGGCGGCGGGGCCGGGGACATCCTGCAGCCGGAAGACGCGGTCGGTGAGGTCCGCGGCGGGGATGCCGAGCAACGGCTGGGTCGCGCCGGGGGCGAGCCGGAGGCGGAGGCAGCCGGCCGAGACCTTGGCGCGCGCATAGGTGGCGCGGGTGCGTGGGCCGACGACCAGCGCATCACGCTGTCCGGAGGCTTCCACGCGGAGCACGATCGCGGTGACGGCCTGCGGCACATGGGTGAACGGCTCGGACCAGATCGACACCGTGGGGATGTGACCGATCTCGGTGATCCAGGGCCGCAGCGCCTCCGGAGCGGGCATCCGGTATTCGAGGTCGTCTCCGGTCACGACGGTCGCCGGCAGTTGAGCGGTGGTCACCCGATCCACTGTAGGCAGTTCCGGAGCCGCAGGCTGTGCCGGTTTTTCCTAGAGGCGGCGGGGGTCCGCGGCGCAGGCTCGAGGACATGATCGTGATTACGGGTGCCACGGGCACCATCGGAAGTGAAGTGGTCCGGCAGCTCGCCGAGCGCGGGGAGAAAGTGCGTGCGGTGACGCGGGATCCGGAGCAGGCGCGGGTACCGGAGGGGGTCGAGGTGGTGCGCGGGGATTACGCGGATCCGGCGTCGCTCGCGGCGGCCTTCGCCGGTGCGGAGGCGGCCTTCCTGGTCGGTCAGGTGACGCCGGACAACAGCGACGTGGACGCGAAGCTCATCGCCGCCGCGCGCGATGCGGGTGTGGCGCGATTGGTGAAGCTGTCCGCTATCGGCACGGGTGACACCATTCTCGGACCGTTCGCGACCTGGCATATGCCGGGTGAAAAGGCCATCAGCGAGAGCGGGCGGGTGTGGACGATCCTGCGGCCCAGCTCTTTCGCCTCGAACACGCTCAGCTGGGCGGCTCCGATCAAGGAGGGGAAGCCGGTACCCAATATGACCGGCACGGGCGCGCAGGGCGTGATCGATCCGCGCGATATCGCGGCAGTCGCGGTGGCAGCGCTGACCTCCGACGCGCATGCGGGCCGCGTCTACACGCTCACCGGACCGGAACCCCTGTCCGTCCACCAGCAGGCTGCGATGCTGGGCGCCGCGCTCGGTCGTGAACTCGAAGTGGACGATATTCCGCTCGAACAGGTCCGGGAAGCCCTGCTGGCGGCGGGCCGGTCCGAGGCGTTCGCGGATCGTGCGACGGCCGGTCAGGCGTTCATTCGCAATGGCGGGAACACCACGGTCACAACGGATGTCGAGCGAGTCCTCGGCCGGGCGCCGCGGACCTACGCCGACTGGGCGCGTGATCACGCGGCAGCCTTCCGGGGCTGACGCGACCTCCGATCACGCCCGCCGCGGCTGCTCGAGCATTGCGCCCCAGCCGGTTTCGAGGAGTCCGAAGATACGGGTGAGGGCGGCCACCGGATCGTCGCTGCGGCGGGCGACGTCGAGGCCGCCGAAGATGAAGTGCGCCAAGGCCGTGACGGCGACATCGCCGGGATCGAGGCCGAGATCCTCGGCGATGACGCCGGCCAGCGCGTCCTCGTGCCGCTGCCACATATTGCGGAAGTAGCTCGACAGCGCCGGAGTGTCCTGGATGAGCTGCCGGAAGTCGTGCATCTGGCCTTCGGTGCCGGGCCGCGGCAGGGCGCCGAAGGCCTCGCGCAAACCCTCCAGCAGGGTCTTGCCGGCCGCGCGGTCGCGCACGGCGGAGATGAGTTGCTGCTCCCGGTCGGCGTCCATGTCGAAGACGAGGGATTCCTTCCCGTCCGGGAAGTGCGCGAACAGGGTGGGCACCGAGACGTCGGCGGCCTCGGCGATCTCCTTCACGCTGACCGCGTCGTAGCCGCGTTCCAGGAACATCCGCAGGGCCGCGTCGGCCAGGGCCTTGCGGGTCTGGGCCTTCTTGCGCTCACGAAGTCCGGTCATGATTCCACCCTAGCCATGTTTCCTAAGTCATACAAATTTCTAAGCGGTTGAATTTCTTAAGTCGTTATGGTTTTCTGGAGTCACGGCGCCACCGGGCGCCCACACAGAACCTCGATGAAAGAAGGGAGGGACCGCCATGACTACCGCAATCCCCGCAGCTCACGCCCCGCGCAATGTGCGCTGGATCCTGCTCGGCGTCATGCTCGCGATGCTGCTCGGCATGCTCGACAACATGATCGTCGGCACCGCGATGCCCACGATCGTCGGCCAGCTGGGCGGCCTGAACCACCTGTCCTGGGTGGTCTCCGCCTACACACTCGCCACCGCCGCCTCCACCCCTATCTGGGCCAAACTCGGCGACCTCTTCGGCCGCAAACCCAACTTCCTGACCTCGATCGTCATCTTCCTGATCGGCTCCGGACTCTCCGGCGCCGCGCAATCCATGGATCAGCTCATCGGCTTCCGCGTGCTGCAGGGCATCGGCGCGGGCGGGCTGGCCGCGGGCGCGTTCGCCATCATCGGCGAGCTCATCCCGCCGCGGGAACGCGCCAAGTACATGGGCATGACCGCCTCGGTGATGGCGCTGGCCACCATCGGCGGACCGCTGGTCGGCGGCTTCGTCACCGATCACTTCGGCTGGCGCTGGGCGTTCTACCTCAACCTGCCGCTGGGCCTGATCGCGCTGGCGTGGTGCCAGGTCATGCTGCACCTGAACGCGCGGCGGCCCAATGCCAAGATCGACTACCTGGGCGCGGCATTGCTGACCGTCACCATCTCCGCGATCGTGCTCGTCACCACCTGGGGCGGCACCCAATACGCCTGGGGCTCACCGCAGGTGCTCATCACCATCGCGGTCGCGGTGCTCGGGCTGCCGGCGTTCCTGTGGTCGCAGCAGCGGGCGCCCGAGCCGATCATTCCGCTCGGCCTGTTCCGCAATCGCAACTTCGTGCTGACCTCGGTGCTGTCGGTCATAGTGGGCGCGGCCATGTTCGGCGCGGTCAGCTTCCTGCCGCTGTTCCAGCAGAAGGTGCAGGGGGCCTCGGCCTCGAACTCCGGACTGCTCCTGCTGCCCATGATGGTGCCGATCATCGTGGTGTCGCAGATCGCCGGCCGGATCATGAGCAAGACCGGACGCTACAAGCTGTTCCCGATCCTCGGTGGACTGTGCCTGACCGCGGGCAGCATCGCGCTGGCCACCATGGGCAATGACACCAGCCGGCTCGAGGCGGGCATCTACATGGTCGTGTTCGGCGCGGGCCTCGGGTTCCTCATGCAGATGACGGTGCTCATCGCGCAGAACAGCGTGGAAATGAAGGACATCGGCGCGGCGTCCGGAGTCTCGACCCTGTTCCGGACCCTGGGTGGCTCGTTCGGCGTGGCCCTGTTCGGCGCGCTGTTCAACCACCAGGCCCACGCCGGTATCGCGGCGGGCATCGACAGCATCTTCACCTGGTCGTCGATACTGTGCGCGATCGCCTTGGTCGCCTCGCTGTTCATCGTCGAGGTGCCGCTGCGGCAGGGCCCGCCGGCCGCACCGAAGGAACCGGCGAAAGAGCCTGTGGCACAGCCCTCCTGATCGAACGCTTGCGGCCCGCACCCTCCCGAGGGTGCGGGCCGCGATCGCCGTTCAGTTGGTCTCGGCGAGCACCGACTCCAGCCGCCCCAGCATGCCGCCCCAGCCGCCGCCCATGATCTTGCGAGCCCGCTGCATGACCTCGTCCTCCGGATCGAAGCCGGTGTGGCTGAACAGCATCCGAGTCCCATGCCCCTCGGGCCGCAGCTCCCAGCTGATGATCCACCCGGTCGGCTTCCCCGACTGCGCATCGTTCCAGGTGACCCGGAGCAGTTCCGGCGCAACGACTTCCAGCACCTCGCCGCGAATCTCGCCGGAGAACGCCTGCCCGGGCATGGGCTGAGTCTTCATCTCGAAGACATTGCCCACCACCGCTTCGAACCCGGTGGGCTGCATCATCCACTGCCCCATGAGTTCCGGCGTAGTGAGCACCCGCCACACCTTCTCCGGCGGATGCGGATAGAAGTGGTCGAGCTCGATCGAGGTCGCGATATCGGTCATGACTTCTCTTCTTTCTCGTGAATGTCGTCGTCGGGCAGCGCATCCAGCACCGCACCCATGGCACGCAACCGCCCGCGCCAGAACCGCTCGAACGGATCGAGCCAGGACTGCAACTCGTGCAGCGGATGCGGTTCGACCCGATAGAACCGCTGCCGCCCCCGCTTCTCCTCCTCCACCAGCCCCGCATCCCGCAACACCTTCAAGTGCTCCGACACGCTGGGCCTGGCCATATCGAATCGTTCGGCGATCACCTGCACCGATTGCTCCCCCTCGAGCAACAGCTCGAGGATGTCGCGCCGAGTCGGATTGGCCAACGCCCCGAACACCCGATCAGCAGTCCCTGACTTCAAGCGGTACGGCATGCGGTCACCATAGGTAGGATTTCCCCTACCTGTCAACCGTAGCTTTTTTCCTACGCATTGGTCGTTCGAAGGGCAGCCCAGCGAGCCGGGCTGCCCGGAGGGCCGGCTAGCCGGAGTTGCGGAGGGCGGTGGCCAGGCCGTTCATGGTCAGGAGGATGCCTCGTTCGACCAGTTCGGAGTCGTCGCCGGCTCGGCGGCGGAGGAGGAGTTCTACCTGGAGCTGGTTGAGGGGTTCCAGGTAGGGGAAACGGTTGTGGATGGATTCGGCGAGGGCGGCGTTGTCGGCGAGGAGTTCGTCGGTGCCGGTGATGGCGGCGTGGATGCGGACGGTGCGAGTGAACTCGTCGCAGATCATGCCGAAGACGGTGGCGCGCAGGGACTCGTCGGGGACGAGTTCGGCGTAGCTGGCGGCGATGTCCATGTCGGCCTTGGCCATTACCTGAGCGAGGTTGGACATGACCGTTTGGAAGAAGGGCCAGCGGCGGTAGAGGTCGGAGAGGGTGGCCAGGCGGGCGGGGTCGTTGCCGATCCACTGTTCGAAGGCGGCACCGGTGCCGTACCAGCCGGGGAGCATGACCCGGGATTGACTCCAGGCCATCACCCAGGGGATGGCGCGGAGGTCGGAGACCGAGTTGGTGGGCTTGCGGGAGGCAGGGCGGCTGCCGAGGTTGAGGTCGGCGACTTCGGCTATCGGGGTAGAGGCGCGGAAGTACTCGACGAAGCCGGGGGTTTCGTGGACCAGGCGCGAATAGGCCTGGCGCGCAAGCTCGGCCAGCTCGTCGAGGATTTCGTAGGCCGGTTCGGCGTCCTCACCCAGGCCCTCGACATCCAGGAGGGTCGATTCGAGGGTGCCGGCTACCAGCGCTTCCAGGTTGCGGAAGGCCGCGCCGGGATCGGCGTACTTGGTGGAGATGACCTCGCCCTGCTCGGTCAGGCGCAGGGAGCCGCGGACGGCGCCGGCAGGCTGGGCCAGGATGGCGTCGTAGCTGCGGCCGCCACCGCGGCCGACCGTGCCGCCGCGACCGTGGAACAGCCGCAGGCGGATTCCCGTCTTGCGGGCGACATCGACCAGGTCCAGTTCGGCGCGGTACAGCGCCCAGTTGGCAGCGAGGTAGCCGCCGTCCTTGTTGGAGTCGGAGTAGCCGAGCATGACCTCCTGCTGGCGGCCCCGCGCCTCGACCAGGCGGCGATAGGCGGGGACTTCCAGTGCGGCGGAAAGGATTTCGGCGCCGCTGCGGAGGTCGTCGATGGTCTCGAAGAGCGGCACCACACCGGCCGCACTGGACGGCGGGGTGGTGGCGTCGCCCGGGTCGAGGATCCCGGCTTCCTTCAATAGCAGTGCGGCCTCCAGCATGTCGCTGACGGAGGTGCACATGCTGATGATGTAGTTGGGCACCGTATCCGGGCCCAGATCGTCGAGCGCCGCCTTGGCCGCGCGGACCACGCCGAGCTCCTTGGCGGCCAGCTCGCTCAGGGCGGCGTTCGGCCCGACCAGTGGGCGGCGCGTGGTCAGTTCGGCGGCCAGCAATTCGACCCGCTGCGCCTCGTCCAGCGACGCATAGTCGGAATGCACTCCGGCCCAGGCGAACAGCTCCGCCACCACCTGCTCGTGCATCTCCGAGTTCTGGCGCATGTCCAAGCCCTGCAAATGAAAACCGAAGGTCTCCACCGCAGCCCGCAACGCGGCCAGCTGATCGTCGGCGAGCAGGCCGTCACCGGAAGCCCGCATGGAGGCGTCGACGATCGCCAGATCCGCCAGCAGGGCCTCCGGCCCGGCATAGGGTTCCGCCCCGACATCGATGCCATCGGAAGGAATCTCGCCCAGCGCCTGCTGCGCGGAGGCGCTCAACCGGGCCCGGATCCCGCGTAGCGCACGCCGATACGGTTCGTCGGCCCGCTGCGGAGAATCATCGAAACCCGCGTCCGCCAGTGCCGCGAGCCCGGGCGTGATAGGCACCAGCCGCGCCGACTGCGAGAGCGTCTTCTCCAGCTCCAGCAGCGATTTCAGATACCGCTCGAAGGCGACGGTGCCGGCGCGATGGGTGGCCCGGTGCACCACTTCGGCGGTGACGTTCGGATTGCCGTCCCGATCGCCGCCGATCCAGGAACCGGGCCGCAGAATCGGACGCTCCAGCAGCTGATGCTGCGGCCACCGCGCCCGTAGCGCGGCCCGCACCTGATCGTTGATGCGCGGGATCACATCGAAGAGCGTGAGGTCGTAGTAGCGCAGCCCCACCTCGATCTCGTCCTGAATCCGCAAGCGCGCCAAGCGAATCAGCGCGGCCCGCCACAGTTGCAGCACCTGGCGGCGGATATCGGTCTCGATCTCGGCGAACTCCGGCTCGTGCAGCGAGTAGCGCTGGCGGGTCCGCATCAGTTCGGTGATGTGTCCCTGCACATCGAAGATGGTGCGGCGGCGCGTCTCGGTCGGGTGCGCGGTGATGACCGGCGAGACCAGGGCGTCGGTGAGCAGATCCGCCACCACGTCTCCGTCCGGCCCGGCTTCGTCGAGCTTGCGGTAGGTGGCGGCGAGACTCGAATCCTGTGGCGGCTCACCGGCGGCCACGTGCACCGCGCGGCGGCGGTCGCGTTGCAGATCCTCGGCCAGGTTGGCCAGCAGCAGGAAGTGGCTGAACGCGCGGATCACCGGGATCGCGGTGTGGATGTCGACATCGCGCAGCATATCGGCGACGGCGCTGCGCTCCACCTCGGAGCGGCGGATCTTGAACGCCTCGACCCGGACTCGTTCGATGAGGTCGAAGACGTCCGGGCCCTCGTGATCGCGAATGGTGTCGCCGAGTATTCCGCCCAGGAAGCGAATGTCGTCCCGCAGTGGCGCGGTCGCGTTCTCGATCTGGTCTTCTCGCACTGGCTCACCTCTCCTAACCGACGATTTCTCGTACGTACCGACACATTCCGGCGCCTGCGCACCGCCTTGCCCGTCAGCTCACCGCACTGTCAGCTCACTCAACCCATACGCCGCGGCCCGATATCGAACCGGCTGGGTTCCGGTCCGATCCGCACCCGCCCGTAGAGCACGGCCGCGCCCTCCGGGGAGGCCAGCACCGGCTCACACAGCAACTCTCGCACTTCCGGCAGATCGTCGCAGAGCGCGGAGATCCGCTGCGCCAGTTCGGCCAGCGCCGGCTTGTCCACCGGCTTGCCGAACTCGCGCCCGGCCACGGTGCCGGACAACAGCGGGGCCGCCCGCGGCGCGTCGATCAGCGCGGCGGATTCGGCTTCGGTCAGCGGCAGCGCCCGGTACACCCGGTCGCCGAGCAGATCGATGATGGTGCCGGACAAGCCGAAACTGATGACCGAACCGAACGACGGATCGTCCTGTACGCGGAACATACAGCCGATGCCCTTGGCGGCCATCCGCTGGATGTGCACCGGATTCCCGGAGATCTCGGCGAGATCGTTGAACGCGCGCCGCACCGCATCCGGTCGCCACAGGTCCAGCCGCACACCGGTGAGATCCGGGCGGTTACGCCACATCTCTCCCGTCGCCTTGGCGGCCACCGGGAAACCTAGTTCCTCCGCGGCTTCCACCGCGGCATCGGCGTCGCGCACCTCGCGGAACTCGACCACCCGAATCCCGTAGCAGCCCAGCAGTTCCGCCGCTTGCAGGTCGGTCAGCCAGTGCCCGGGATCATCGGACATCCACTGCGCCACCAGTTCCCGCGCCCGCGCGGTATCCAGACTGCCGGGCCGCGCCACCGGCGAGATCGGCTGGTTGCGCCAGTCGGCGTACCGCCACACGCGCGCCAGCGCCCGCGCCGCCCGCTCCGGATCCCCATAGGACGGAATCGATCCGCGCTCCAGAATGCCGCCGGGCCCACGGGCCGCGAGCAGGTTGGGCATGCCCTGATCCGCGACGAAGGTGGTGAGTACCGGCGTGGTCGGATTCGATCGCGCACCGGACCGGATCGCCTCCGCGAAGGAGGCGACAGCGGCCGGGACCGGCGGCGAATAGATCACGATGACCGCGTCGACCGTCGCCGAGGTGACGGCCGCGGCCACGGCGGTGAGGTAATCGGCCGGACCGGCTTGCGGCCCGAGGTCCACGGGCGCACCGACTTCGAGCCCCTCGCCCCGCGCCGCGTCCACGGCCAGCCAGCTCAGGGCGGCGCTGTTGCCGATCACCGCCAGCCGCGGTCCGGTCGGCAACGGCTGATACGCCAGCAGCATGGCGCAGTCGAAAAGCTCGGTGATGGAATCGACCTGGATGATTCCCGCCTGCGCGAACAGGTTCCGCACCAGCGAGCGATCGAGATCCTGTTCGGCGTCGATGCGCGCCACATTGCGGCCGCTGTTCACCGCGACAATCGGTTTGGAGTGCGCCACCCGGCGCGCGATGCGGGAGAACTTGCGCGGATTGCCGAAGGTCTCCAGATACAGCAGCACCACATCGGTATCCGGGTCGTTGTCCCAGTACTGCAGGAGGTCGTTGCCCGACACATCCGCACGATTACCGGCGGAGACGAAGGTGGACAGTCCGAGCTGCCGCGCGGCGGCCTCACCGAGAATGGCCGCACCGAGCGGACCGGACTGACAGAAGAATCCGATGCGACCACGCCCGGGCAGGATCGGGGCGAGCGTCGCGTTCAGTGCCACCGCCGGATCGGTGTTCGCGATGCCGAGCGCGCTGGGCCCGACCACGCGCATACCGTGCGCGCGAGCGGAATCGACGAGTTCGCGTTCCTTCTCGTATCCGCGCGGACCGGTCTCGGAGAAGCCGGCCGTCAATACGACCAACCCCTTCACACCCTTGGCCATGCAGTCGTCGAGCACCGAGCCGATCTCGGTGGCGGGCACCGCGATCACCGCCAGATCGACCTCGTCCGGAATATCGCGCACGGTCGGATACGCGCGCACACCGCGCACCGCGGTGCGATTGCGGTTCACCGGGAACACCGGACCCTGATACGCCCCGGACAGCAGATTGGCCATCACCGCACCACCGACCCGGCTCGTCGAGGGCGTAGCGCCGATGACCGCCACCGACTTCGGCGCGAGCAGATTGCCCACGCTGCGCGCCTCGGAGGCGCGCTCGCGGGAATCCCGCACCGACAGCAGCGCTTCGGACGGATCGATGTCGAATTCCAGGTGCAGCACCGAACCGTCGCGGCTGCGCTGCACCTGATATCCGGCATCCCGGAACACCTGCACCATGGCATTGTTCTCGGCCAGCACCTCGGCCACGAAGGTGTCGATGTCCTGTTCGGCGGCCGCGCCCGCGAGATGCTCGAGCAGGATCGACCCGAGTCCCCGCCCCTGATGCTCATCGGCCACCACGAACGCCACCTCGGCCGACCGCGGCCCGCTGCGCTCGGCCAGATACTCGTAGCGCCCGACCGCGATGATCTCGTCGCCGAGCTCGATGACCAATCCCACCCGGTCGTGATAGTCGACATGGGTGGTGCGGTACAGATCCTTCGGCGTCATCCGCGGATACGGCCCGAAGTAGCGCAGATACCGCGTGCGATCGGACAGTCGCGCATGGAACCGCTCGAGCGCCTCCGCGTCGTCGGGTGTGATGGGCCGCAACCGCACCACGCCCCCATCGGAGGCCAGCACGTCAGCGAACCAATGCTCCGGCGGCGGTGGCGGCTCGAGTGGCGTCCCGGGCGTATCGGGCGGCAACGGCGGCGCAGCCGCCGTCGCGGGACTCGCGCCGTTGCCCGGATGCGGGGCGGGACCGGTGGATTCAGTCACGGGGATCCTCCGGATCCAGGCCGAGCAGGCCGAAAGTCGCTCGGCGAGTGGCCAATACGGATGTGTCCAGGGCGCGGCGGGCCCGGTCGACATGCTCGTCTCCGGTGTCGCGGCCCCCGCCCGGTCCGTCCCAGCGGGCGAAGGAGATGTCCGCGCCGTCGCCCATGGTGCCGGGCGCGGCGACCATGGGGGCGTAGCGGCCCACCAGGTCCTTCCACTCCTGTGGGATGGCGGTGGCGGGATCGATCTCGCGGTCCAGCGCGGCGGCCAGCAGGTGGGTCCAGGCGCGCGGGACCACCCGGATCAGCCCGTATCCGCCGCCGCCCACCGCCAGCCAGCGGCCCTCGGCATAGCGGTCGGCGAGGTCGCGCATGGCGAGGAAGGCCGCGCGCTGACCGTCGACGCTGAGTTCCAGATCGGCGAGCGGATCTTCGCGATGGGTGTCGACCCCGCACTGGCTGATCACGATCTGCGGCCGGAACGCGGCCAGCGCGCCCGGCGCCACCGCGTGGAATCCGCGCAGCCACAACGAATCCCGGGTCCCCGGCATGATGGGCAGGTTGATAGCGGTGCCCTCGGCCTTACCCACGCCGGTCTCCTCCGGCCAGCCGGTATTGGGCCACAAGGTCGCCGGATGCTGATGGATCGACACGGTCAGGACCCGCGGGTCGCCGTAGAACATGCGCTGCACGCCGTCTCCGTGGTGCACGTCCACGTCCACATACGCGATGCGGTCGAAGCCGTTGTCCAGCAGCCACGAAATGGTCACCGCCACATCGTTGTACACACAGAACCCGGCGGCCGAGGCCGGCATGGCGTGATGCATGCCACCGCCGATGCTCACCGCGCGGCGGGTGTGCCCGGCCACGATGGCCTGTGCCGCGGCCAGCGTGCCGCCGACGATGACCGAGGCCGCCTCGTGCATGTGCGGGAACACCGGGTTGTCGGCGGAGCCGAGACCGTAGGGCGGTGCGGCGGGCACCGGGCCCGCGGGTTGCTGCGCGTGCTTGACCGCCTCGACATAGTCGTGGGTGTGCACCCGCAGTAGTTCGGCATCCCCCGCCGCGGCCGGCGTGATCGTCTCCACCCCGTCGAGCAGTCCCAGACCCCGCGCGAGCGCCATCGTGAACTCGAGGCGCACGGGTCGCATCGGGTGTTCCGGTGTCCAGGTGTAGTCGAGGAACCGATCGCTCCACACCACGGTTCCGTCGGTACCTTGTGCGCCTGGCATACCTGCCACGCTAATGCGTCGCCGGAGTTCGTAAGCTGTCGACACCGCAACGCTGTCATACCGAGGTGGCAAGGTATCTCCCGTGAAAAGAGCGGGGAACACGCAGGCCGTCCTGGGTGTTGTCGCTGTGTTCGCGAAATATGCTGTCGCCCGGTGCAGCCGCCGTGCATGGGTAGAATTCGTGCCGACGAAGGGGTTTAACAGGTGAAGGATCTGGTCGACACCACGGAGATGTACCTCCGTACCATCTATGACCTCGAGGAGGAGGGTGTGACGCCGCTGCGCGCGCGGATCGCCGAACGCCTCGAGCAGAGTGGACCCACGGTGAGCCAGACGGTCGCGCGTATGGAGCGCGACGGTCTGCTGACCGTTGCCGGTGATCGCCACCTCGAGCTGACCGACAAGGGCCGCTCCATGGCGGTCGCGGTCATGCGCAAGCATCGACTGGCCGAGCGGCTGCTGGTCGACATCATCGGTCTGGAGTGGGAGAACGTGCACGCCGAGGCGTGCCGCTGGGAACACGTCATGAGCGAGGATGTGGAACGCCGCCTGGTGGAGGTGCTCAATCACCCCACCACCTCTCCCTACGGCAACCCGATTCCGGGTCTGGACGAGCTGGGCGTGAAGCCGGGCTCGAGCGCCGACGAGAAGCTGGTACGTCTCAGCGATCTGCCGTCCGGGCAGTCGCAGGCGGTCGTGGTGCGCCGGTTGTCCGAGCACATCCAGACCGACCCCGAGGTCATCAATCAGCTCCGCGAGGCGGGCGTCGTACCGGATGCGCGCGTGACCGTGGAGACCAAGCCGGGTGCGGTGACCATTTCCGTGCCGGGTCATGAGGGATTCGAACTGTCCGACGAGATGGCGCATGCCGTCCAGGTGAAATTGGTCTGATACGTGAAGCTTCTGGTTACCGGAGGCGCGGGCTACGTGGGTAGCGTCTGCGCGCAGGTTCTGCTCGAAGAGGGCCACGAGGTGGTCGTCGTCGATGATCTTTCCACCGGCAACGCCGAGGGCGTGCCGACCGGTGCGAAGTTCGTCGAGGGCGATATCGCCACCGCGGGCGTCGAGCTGATCACCGCCGAATCCTTCGACGGCGTACTGCATTTCGCGGCGCAGTCGCTGGTCGGTGAATCGGTACAGCAGCCGGAGAAATACTGGCACGGCAATGTGGTGAAGACCCTCGCACTGCTGGAAGCCATGCGCCGGGCCGGTACTCCGCGGCTGGTGTTCTCCTCCACCGCGGCGGTGTACGGCGAGCCGGAGCAGGTGCCGATCGTCGAGCACGCCCCGAAGCAGCCGACCAATCCGTACGGCGCCTCGAAGCTGTCGATCGACTACGCCATCACCTCGTACGCGGCGGCGCACGGGCTGGCGGCGACCAGCCTGCGGTACTTCAATGTGGCCGGCGCGTACGCCGGGCTCGGTGAGAACCGTGACGTGGAAACTCATCTCATCCCCCTGGTTCTGCAGACGGCGCTGGGCCATCGTGAGTCGATCGCGGTGTTCGGCACCGACTACCCGACCTCGGACGGCAGCGCGGTCCGCGATTACATCCACATTCGCGATCTGGCGCAGGCCCACCTGCTGGCCCTCGGCCGGTCGCAGCCCGGCGTGCACCGCATCTTCAATCTCGGCAGCGGCACCGGTTTCTCGGTCCGCGAGGTCATCTCGGCCTGCCGCCGCGTCACCGGCCTGCCCATCACCTCGGTGGACGCCCCGCGCCGCGCCGGCGACCCGGCCGTGCTGATCGCCTCCAGCGATCTCGCCGTCGCCGAACTCGGCTGGCGGCCGGAGCACACCGACCTCGACGAGATCGTCTCCGACGCCTGGGATTTCCTGCGGTCGCTGGGCGACCGCGCGCACAGCGCCCGCTGACCGGCCCCGGGGCTCAGGAGAGCTCCCGATCCAGGTCGACGCCCAGGTCCAGGGCTGCCTCCCGGCCGGAATCGGCGAGGCGGCCCAGCCTTTCGGGGCGCATGCCCGTCTGCAGGCCGGCGTCGAGCAGGATCGCCATGCGGTGCTCGGGGTCCGCGGATAATGCGGCCTCGAGCGCTACACCGGTGAAGGGGCCGTCCCCGCGGACGTACGCGCAGTATGCGAGCAGGGCGGCGGCCTCGGCGCGGTCCGGGTCCGGCAGGGCGCGGGTCAGCCGGGACCACAATGCCTCGGCAGCCGCGGCATGCGGGCCCGGGGTGAGGGCGAACATGACATCGCGGACCGACGAATCACGCAGCGCCACAGCCAATTCCGCGAGTGCCGGCGGTTCCGGCTCGATCCCTGACTCGAGCTTCGCCACGTGCCGCAGCACCTTGCGCAGCGTCGTCCGCGTGTAGGACTCGGCATCGTCACGCCGCAATGCCTCGGCGAATCGTCCGGAGGCCGTGCTGCCGACAGCTTTCAACAGCAGCCGCATCTCACTCTGCAAACCAGGATCAGGCGCCACAAGCGCGGCCAGCTCCTCCCGCGAGGCCCGCAGCAGCCGCCCTTCGAGCACCTGCCGCAAAGCGACCTCGGAGGTCGCCGGATCCGGTTGCCGCCCTTCCCGCGGCGGACCGGTCAGACTCCACCACGGCAGATCCGGCCCGATCTCCGACACCGCCCACGCCCCCGCCAGCGGGATCGTCTCGGCATCGAGCCGATGCTCGATCGCCGCAAGCAGATCGCGATGCTTACGCCCCCGCACACCGCGATGTCCGGATTTCGGCGCCGTGGCCCGGTCATCGATGATGAGCGCCAGCACCGCAAGCGCATTGTGCGCCACACAGATCTGCGCGATCCGATCGATGAGCTGCGCCGTCGCGGCCCGCCCGTTCCCATCGAGATCCATGCGCGTCATGAAATCCACCGCGGCCCGCAACGGCACCCCGGGCTCGGGCCGCAAAACGGTCACCACCAGCGACCGCACGGGTATGAACCCCAGCAGCGCGGGCACCGCCGCAATGAGATCACCCGGCTTGCGCAGCCGCGGTTCCGGCTCGGAGGTTTCGTCAGGTTCGTTGGCAGGGGTGGGTTCGGTTGGTGTTGTCATGGGGCCGACCGTCCGCCGGGGCACCGACGGAGTTACGACACGGAACCGCGATTTCCGGGGGCCTGTGGATGGCTTGGCGCGGTTCGCGTGTCGTGGACTACTCGGCGCGGCGGGTGGGTCGGCGGGGTGAATCTGTCGGTGGCCGATGTTATTCGGGCCGGGCGGCGAGAATCTCCAGGTAGTGGGGGTTGGTCATGATGGCGAGCACGTTGCCGAAGGGGTCGACGACCGAGGCGGTGACGAAGCCGGTTCCGTTCCCGCGCTCGGTGATCGGGTCGTAGATCTGCGCGCCCATGGCGAGCAGCTTCTCGAGGGTCGCGGCGACGTCGTCCACGTGCCAGTTCACCAGTTGCCCGCCCGGCTGGTCCGGGCTGGTGGGTGCGAACTTGCGGTTGATGATGCCGAGTTCGGCCTGGTAGTCGCCGATCCGGAACTCGTAGTAGCCGCCGGGAACGCTGAAGTACGGTGCCACGCCGAGCAATTCGGCGTACCAGTCCTTGGCTGCCTCCAGGTCGTCGGCGTAGTAGTTGACGGTCGCCATGCCTCGCAACATTTGAGTCTCCTCGGTCGGGTCGAGCTGTTCGATGTATCCATCATCGGAGTCAAAGTGCTCACCGAATGAGCACTTTTCCGGGGAGAATTTCCGGTATGCGAGCGGATCGATTGGTAGCCACCCTTTTGTTCATGCAGACGCGCGGCCGGGTCACCGCCGCCGAGGTCGCGGCAGAGCTCGAGGTATCGGTGGCCACGGCCCGCCGCGACCTGGAAGCCCTGTCGGCGGCCGGAATTCCGGTCTATCCCCAGCAGGGCCGCGGCGGCGGCTGGGCGCTGGTCGGCGGCGCCCGCACCGATCTCAGCGGCCTCACCGCCGGCGAGGCGCAGGCCTTGTTCCTGCTGCTCGGCCCCGTCGCCACCACCACTCCCGCCACCAAATCCGCCCTGCGGAAGCTGTTGCGCGCCCTGCCACAGACCTTCCGCACCGAAGCCGAGGCCGCCGCCAATGCGGTGGTCGTCGACCCGGCCCGCTGGGGCGAACGCGATGAACTACCGCCCCAGCAGGTCACGGAACTCCAGGCCGCGGTGGTGCGCCGCCGCAGGATCCGCCTCGGCTACGAGCGCGCGGGCAAACACAGTGAGCGCCTGGTCGATCCGTGGGGCCTGGTCGACAAGGACGGCATCTGGTACCTGGTCGCGGGCACCGACCGCGGTCGCCGCACCTTCCGCGTGGACCGCATCACCGGTACCGAGCTCACCGACGAAACCTTCTCCCGCCCAGACGATTTCGATCTCTCCGAGGCGTGGTCGGAGGTCGTCGAGGAGGTGGAACGACACCGCTCGACCCTGTCGGCGACCGTCCTGGTCCCGGCCTCCCTCTTGCCCGTCCTGCGCCACCAGCAGGGCCGCCATTGCGTGGTGGACACCACGATTCCCGATGGCCGGGTGCGGGTATCGATCACCGCGCCGACACCGCTCATGATCGCCCAGCAGCTGGCCGGCTGGGGCACGGCCCTCGAAGTCGTCGAGCCGGAATCGGTGCGCATCGAGCTGGCCCGCTTGGGCGCCGAACTGGCGGAACGGTATCGGCCCTGACTACCCCTTACGCACCTTGCGCAACGCGGTCGTGAAGAGCGCGTCCAGCGCACCGGTATCGGGCTTGCCGTCACCGAAAGTCATGTACGTCACGCTGACCCGCACATCCCCGATCTGACCGAGCAGCGTCTGCATCGACCGCGTGAGTCCCGCTCCCCCACGCGCGGATTCGACGGTGCGATTCAATGCCAGTGTGTCATCGGCATTGGCCGGCGGCGCCGGATCCATCTTGGTCGTGACGGTGGCGGTAGTCCCCGCGTGCCCGATCCGCACGGTTCCGCACTGCTGCAACTGATCTCGCACCGAAGACAGCTTCTTATCCGTCCGAATCAACTCGACGGTGAGCGTCGATCGCGTGTTGTCATCGGTGCCCACGGAAACAACCGGCCCCGCGGTCGGGGCGGCGGGCGCGCAAGCGGCGGGATCGACGGTCGCGCCGGGCAGCATGCCCTCGAGATCGGCCGCCGCCTCTCCCGCGCTGTCCGGCGGCAACGCAATAGCCGTATAGCTGGAGGGGAATTGGGATGCGTCCGGCAGCAGTTTGGCCAGCCCGCCGTCGGTCTGCACCGCGGTGACCGGATTCCGCGAGGCGACCGGATGACCCGAGACGGTGGCGCCGCACGCGGCGAGCAGCGACCCGGCCGCGACGACTCCCGCAGCGCGTACGGTCAAGCGGCACAAGCTGCGAGAATCCGGCACCATCACGCGTCCAACTATGCCGAATATCTGCTGTTCACACCGAATGCCACGCCGCGTGGCGGGGCCTCGGGGAATGCGTGTCCCATGCTGCCGTGTTGCACCGCTGGTGCGGGCCGTGCGCGGCGTGCATGGCCATGAGGGACAATGTGGATGGGTCGCGGAAGTGGGCCACGCAGGAAGGAGCACGCGATGGACTACGAGTCGCGAATGTACGAGCTGGAATTCCCGGCTCCGCAGCTGTCGTCCGACGATGGCTCGGGTCCGGTCCTGGTGCACGGTCTGGAAGGTTTCACCGATGCCGGGCATGCGGTTCGCCTGGCCACCACGCATCTGCGCGAGAGCCTCGAGTCCGAACTCGTGGCCTCGTTCGATATGGACGAGCTGCTCAACTACCGCGAGCGCCGTCCGCTCATGACCTTCAAGACCGATCACTTCTCGGATTACACCGAGCCCGAGCTGAATCTGTGGGCGCTCAAGGACACCGCGGGGACACCGTTCCTGCTGTTGTCCGGGCTGGAACCGGATCTGCGCTGGGAGAAGTTCGTCACCGCGGTGCGCCTGCTGTCCGAACAGCTGGGTGTGCGCCGCACGATCGGCCTCTCGGCGATTCCCATGGCGATCCCGCACACCCGCCCGCTGGGTGTGACCGCGCATGCCAGCGACAACGACTTGATCGGCGATCATCAGCGCTGGCCGGGTGAGCTGCAGGTGCCGGGCAGTGCGTCTTCGCTGCTGGAGTACCGCATGGCCCAGCACGGCCACGAGTCGGTCGGTTTCTCGGTGCACGTGCCGCACTACCTGACCCAGACCGCCTACCCCGAGGCCGCGCAGACCCTGTTGGAGAACGTGGCCGAGAACGCCGACCTGGAACTCCCGCTCGCGGCCCTCACCGATGCCGCCGCGCGGGTCCGCGAGCAGGTCAACGAGCACATCGCCGGCAACTCCGAGGTCGAGACCGTGGTCCAGGCCCTGGAACGCCAGTACGACAGCTTCGTCACCGCCCAGGAACGCCAGTCCAGCCTCCTGGCCAGCGAAAACGACCTCCCCACCGGCGACGAACTGGGTGCCGAGTTCGAGCGCTTCCTAGCCGAGCAAACCGGCTTCGGCGACCCCGACGGCACGGACAACCCGCCCCTGCGCTGAGATTGCCCGGCGGCGCTCACGCAGCGGTTCGAGGGGGTTTCAGGGGCTTGCCTCTGAGGGTCCCCGAGAGTTGGGGGCTTCCGCTGCCGGGATCCGGCTTGCCGACCGGTAACGTTGGGCGGCGTGCAGCTGTCCGAATTGGTTCCCGACCGTGCCGTACCCGACGTGGACCCGGATTGGCTGTATGAGCAATTCGCCGAATGGTCCGAGTCGCAGGGGCTGAGCCTGTACCCGGCGCAGGAGGAGGCGCTGCTCGAACTGGTCACCGGCGCGAACGTCATCCTCAATACCCCGACCGGGTCCGGTAAGTCGCTGGTGGCGCTGGGCGCGCACTTCGCGGCCCTGCACAAGGGTGAGCGCAGCTACTACACCGCACCCATCAAGGCGCTGGTGAGCGAGAAGTTCTTCGCGCTGTGCGAGGTGTTCGGCGCGGACAAGGTCGGCATGGTGACCGGCGATGCCGCGGTCAACCCGGAAGCGCCCATCATCTGCGCGACCGCGGAGATCCTGGCCAATCTGGCCCTGCGCGAGGGCGCGGACGCCAATGTCGGCCAGGTGATCATGGACGAGTTCCACTATTACGCCGATCCGGATCGCGGCTGGGCATGGCAGGTGCCGTTGATCGAGCTGCCGAAGGCCCAATTCCTGCTCATGTCGGCCACGCTCGGTGAAGTCGACTTCTTCGCGAAGGATCTGACCCGTCGCACCGGTCGCGAGACCGCGATCGTCTCGGGCGCGGAACGTCCTGTGCCGTTGAGCTTTTCGTATGTTCGCACCCCGATCACCGAGACGCTCGAGGATCTGGTGACCACCAGCCTCGCGCCGGTGTATGTCGTGCACTTCACCCAGGCGTCCGCGATGGAACGCGCGCAGGCGCTGATGAGTGTGAACATGTCCTCCAAGGCGGAGAAGGAAGCCATCGCGGCCGCGCTGGGCGAATTCCGCTTCGCCACCGGCTTCGGCAAGACGCTGTCGCGGTTCATCCGGCACGGCATCGGCGTGCATCACGCGGGCATGCTGCCCAAGTACCGGCGTCTGGTGGAGAAGCTGGCGCAGGACGGATTGCTGAAGGTGGTGTGCGGCACCGACACACTCGGCGTCGGCATCAATGTGCCGATTCGCACCGTGCTGCTGACCGGTCTCACCAAGTACGACGGGGTGCGCACGCGCCGGCTGAATGCGCGCGAGTTCCACCAGATCTCGGGCCGCGCCGGCCGCGCGGGCTACGACACCCTGGGCACGGTCGTGGTGCAGGCCCCGGAGCACGAGGTGGAGAACGCGCGCCTGATCGCCAGGGCCGGCGACGATCCCAAGAAGCTGAAGAAGGTCCAGAAGCGCAAGCCGCCCGAGGGTTTCGTGTCCTGGTCGGAGGAAACCTTCGACCGGCTGGTCGCGGCCACGCCGGACGCGATGATGTCCCGGTTCAATGTGACCAACTCCATGCTGCTGAATGTGATTGCGCGCAAAGGCAATTGCTTCTACGCCATGCGGCATCTGCTGGAGGAGAATCACGAGCCGCGCGCGGCGCAGCGCAAGCACATTCTCAAGGCGATCCGCCTGTATCGGGCGCTGCGCGACGCGGGCGTCGTACAGCAGTTGGACGAGCCGGACAAATACGGCCGCCACGCCCGCCTGATGGTCGATCTGCAGCGCGATTTCGCCCTGGACCAGCCGTTGTCCCCCTTCGCGCTGGCGGCGCTGGAGCTGCTCGACAAGGAGTCGCTGACCTACACCCTCGATGTCATCTCGCTCATCGAATCGACGCTCGAGGATCCGCGGCAGCTGCTGATGGCGCAGCAGCACAAGGCGCGCGGGATCGCGGTCGCGGAGATGAAGGCCGACGGCATCGAATACGAGGAGCGCATGGAGCTGCTCGAAGAGGTGACCTGGCCCAAACCGCTCGGACCCGAGCTCATCGAACCGGCCTACGAGACCTACAAGGCCGGTCACCCCTGGGTGTCGGAGTTCGAGCCCTCCCCCAAGTCCGTGGTGCGCGAGATGGTGGAACGGTCCATGACCTTCGCCGAACTGGTGTCCGGCTACGAGCTGGCCCGCTCGGAGGGCGTGGTGCTGCGCTATCTCGCCGACGCCTACCGGGCGTTGCGGCGGACGGTGCCGGAGCAGGCCCGCACCGAGGAGCTCGACGACATCACCGAATGGCTGGGCGAGCTCATCCGGCAGGTGGACTCCAGCCTGCTCGACGAGTGGGAGCAGCTCACCAATCCGGGCGCGGAATCCGATGAGCAGCAGGTGGCGTTCGGCGCGGAGACCGTGCGGCCGATCTCGGCGAACGAGCGCTCGTTCCGGGTGCTGATCCGCAATGCCATGTTCCGCCGCGTGGATCTGGCCGCACTGCACCGCTGGGACGCCCTGGAGGAGCTGGGCGACGAGCTGGATTGGGAATCGGAGCTGGAGCCGTACTTCGCCGAGTACGAAACCCTCGGCACGGGTCCGAATGCGCGCGGCCCGAAGCTCTTCCAGGTGGAGCAGCGGGACGGTTTCTGGGATGTGCGGCAGGTCCTCGACGACCCGAACGGCGACCACGGCTGGGCCATCCACGCGACGGTCGACCTGGCCGAATCGGATGCGGCCGGCGAGGTCGTCTTCGACGAGGTCGCGGTCACCGCGGGCTGAGCCCGGAGCCCGCCCGCGGCAGCCGATTCGGCCGTCTTATCCATTTCGGCCGTAAGAGTGACGTATTCGATCGGTCTTCGGTTCGTTTTCCGCGGCCGATCGCGTGTATTGTCGCGCAGGTTGCCTGAGTCCCGCCGGTTGCGGCCGACCGAAAAGAGTTCCCTTAGATTGTTGGATCGAAACCTGCCCGAGTCGCCCTGTCTGGTCATCGACCTGGACAAGGTCCGCGCGAACTACCGCGCACTGCATGCCGCACTCCCCGCGGCGCGAATTCGCTTCGCCGTCAAGGCGAGTCCCGTGCCGGAGATCATCCGGCTGCTGAACGACGAGGGCGCGGAGTTCGACGTCGCCAGCGTCGGTGAGATCGAACTCTGCCTCGCGCAGGGTGTCGACCCGGCCGTGATGTGCTACGGCAATCCCATCAAGAAGGCCTCGCAGATCGCCACCGCCTATGCGGCGGGCGTGCGGCGCTACGCCTTTGACACCGAGGACGACCTGCTGCGGATCGCCGAGCATGCGCCGGGTTCCGAGGTGGAGTGCCGGTTTCTGTCGTCCGCGCCGCAATCTCAGACGCCGTTCGGCACCAAGTTCGGGTGCGCGCCCGGTGAGGCGAAACGGCTGCTGGTGCGGGCGCGGGATCTGGGCCTGCAGGTGGTCGGCCCGTACTTCCATGTCGGCTCGCAGCAGCTGGACCCGAAGGCCTGGGGCATCGGGATCGAGCAGGCCGGCGCCATCGCGGAAGCGTTGGAAATCAAGGACATTCCGGTGACGGCGGTGAATATCGGTGGGGGACTTCCGATTTCGTACGCCGACCCGGCGCCTCGACTCGCGGAGCTGGGCGCGGCCATTGCCGACGCCGCGGCCCGCTATCTCCCGGAACACACCGCGCTCGTGGTGGAACCCGGTCGCGCCCTGGTGGGCAACACCGGTGAGATCCATGCCGAAGTGGTGAATGTTCGTGTAGCTCCGGACGGGCGGCGCTGGATATACCTCGATATCGGCCGCTACAACGGCATGGCCGAAACCGAGAACGAGTACATCGCCTACCGATTCCGTACGGATCGGGACTCGGATCCGAAGGACGAGGCTGTGATAGCTGGTCCTACGTGTGACGGGGACGATGTACTCTATCAACGCACGCGGGTCCTTCTTCCGACCACGTTGCAAGCCGGTGATCCTGTTCGGATCCTCGATACCGGCGCCTATACGGCGAGCTATTCGTCGGTGTCCTTCAACGGTTTTCCGCCTCTGACTGTGCATGTCATTGGCGCTGAGCGAGAGTGAGTTTAGCCATGACGGCAGAATTCACCGGCTGGCATGTGCTGGCCGAGTTCGGTGGTGTCGACGCCAATCTCTGCGACGACCTCGAACGACTCGAAACCGCACTTCGAAAATCGTTGGTCGCCTCGGGGGTGACCATCTGCGATGTCGTGCGTAAACAGTTCGAGCCGCACGGGGTCACCGTGCTGGCGCTGCTGTCCGAGTCCCATGCCTCGATCCACACCTACCCGGAATCGGGCGACATCTTCGTCGACGTATTCACTTGCGGCAGTATCGGTTCCGGCGCCACCAAGGCCGTCGAACTGCTCGAGGAGGAGCTGTCGCCGAAGACGGTCAACATGGAGGTCATCCAGCGCGGGCACGCCTCGCGCCGGATCCATGAGCCGGTGGGCGAAGGCCTGACCCGGGTCTGGAACATGACCGAGGTCATCGTCGACACCAACACCCCGTACCAGCACATGGTGATCGCCAAGACCGAGCAGGGCATCTCCCTGTTCTCCGACGACGATCGCCAGTCCACCGAGTTCTCGCAGCTCACCTACCACGAGGCCATGCTGGTCCCGGGTTACGCGCTGGCCGAGAAGCTGGAGAAGGTGCTGATCATCGGTTCCGGTGAGGGCGTCGCTTCGCAGATGTCGGTGGCCGCGGGCGCTTCGCTCGTCGACCACGTCGACATCGACCAGCTGGAGGTGGAGCTGTGCGCCGAGCACCTCCCCTACGGCTACACCCAGGCCGATCTGGCCGAGGCGGTCGCGCAGCAGGGCCCGATCAAGATGCATTACGCCGACGGCTGGGACTTCCTCGCCAAGGCCGAGGCCGCGGGCGTGCGCTACGACATGATCTGCATCGACCTTCCCGACGAGCGCGTCGAGGATGCCCAGCACAACCGCCTGTACGAGGACGACTTCCTCAACCGCTGTAAGGCGCTGCTCGCCGAGGGCGGCGTGCTGGCGGCCCAGGCCGGCTGTCAGACCATGTGGCGCAACGAAACCCTGAAGCGTTCGTGGACCCGTTTCCACAATCTCTTCGAGACCGTGGTTCCTTACGTCAGCGACGAGCACGAGTGGACCTTCATCTTCGGTACGCCGAAGGCCATCGAAGATCCGGTCGCGAAGATGACCGCCACCCTGTCGACCCTGCCCTACACGGCAGCCACCATCGACGAGCGGGCCCTGGTCCGCGGCGCCATCGAGCCCCACGCCCTCCGCGTAGGTGTCTCGGTCTAACCGAATCGCATGCGGCGAATGCCCGCACGGATCATGACGATCCGTGCGGGCATTCGCCGTTTCCGGGGCTTTCGTGATCGGGAAGTAGGCTCGGGAAAAATCTCTCCGGAAATCTCACGAAGATGTGTCGAACGGCAGCGCGCGACTCCGACCACAGGGTGACAGCAGCTCACCACCTCGACAAGGAGCCCATCATGACCACCGTTTCCACGTTTCTCTGGTTCGAAGATCAGGCCGAAGAGGCCGCGGACTTCTATGCGTCGGCGGTGAAGGATTCTCGCGTCACCGGTGTCACCCGCAATCCGGACGGGTCGGCGTTCATCGTGACGCTGGAGTTGGCCGGGCATGCGTTGAGCCTGCTCAATGGCGGGCCCGGGCACGATTTCACCGATGCGGCGTCCATTCAGGTTGTGGTGGACGGGCAGGACGAGGTGGATCGGTTGTGGGATGTCCTCACCGAGGGTGGTCAGCCCGGCCCGTGCGGTTGGCTCACCGACCGGTACGGTCTGTCCTGGCAGGTCGTTCCGTCCGAACTGCCCGATCTGCTGTCCGGCGCGAATCCGGCCAAGTCGGCGGCCGCGGCCACCACGCTGCGCACCATGTCCAAGATCGATATGAAGCAGTTGCAGGACGCCTACGATCAGGCCTGAGTGGTACTTCGTATTTCGTGGCGGGGCGCAACGGATTTCGTTGCGCCCTGTTCACGTTTCCGTAGCGCGCCGGGGTTGACTTGGAGTGGGCTCCAGGTCGTAGCGTCGAAGTCATGAGCGATTTGATCGGAACCAGGAAGCTGGGCGAACTGACCGTCGGCGCGCAGGGACTCGGCTGCATGGGCATGAGTTCGGCCTACGGGGTGCGCGACAACGATGACGAATCGATCGCCACTATCCACCGGGCGCTGGACCTCGGCGTCACGCTGCTCGACACCGCGAACGTCTACGGCCCGGAGACCAACGAGCGCCTGGTGGGCCGCGCCATCGCCGATCGGCGCGACAAGGTCGTGCTGGCAACCAAATTCGGCATCGTCTGGGGCGAGCAAGGCCCGGCGGGCGCACGCGGCGATGCCGCCTACGTGAAGCAGTGCTGCGACGAATCCCTTGTGCGCCTGGGCGTCGACCACATCGACCTCTACTACCAGCACCGCGTGGACCCGGACGTCCCCGTCGAGGAGACCTGGGGCGCCCTGTCAGAACTGGTGCAGGCGGGCAAGGTTCGCTACCTCGGCATCTCCGAAGCCTCCGCCGCCACCATCCGCCGCGCGCACGCCGTCCACCCGGTGACCGCCCTGCAGAGCGAATGGTCCCTGTGGACCCGCGGCATCGAAGCCGAAATCGCCCCCACCTGCGCGGAACTCGGCGTCGGCATAGTCCCCTTCTCCCCCTTGGGCCGCGGCTTCCTCACCGGCGCCCTCACCTCCCCCACCGACCTCCCCGCCGACGACATGCGCCGCCGCCTTCCCCGCTTCTCCGACGCCAACTTCGACCGCAACCTCGCCATCGTCGCGGCCCTCCGCAAACTGGCCGACGAAAAAGACGTCACCCCAGGCCAACTCGCCCTCGCCTGGGTCCAGTCCCGCGGCGACCACGTGGTCCCCATCCCCGGCACCAAACGCCGCACCTACCTCGAACAGAACGCCGCCGCCACCAAGATCACCCTCACTTCCGAGGATCTCGCCCGCATCGAAGCAGCAGCCCCCGCCGATGCCATCGCCGGCGCACGCTACCCGGAGGATCTGGCCCGCGCGGCAGGCCGGTAGCCACGCAATCGGCGCGGCCGTACGATCGGGGCGACCGAGGTTCGCGGGGGCGTCGTTGGGGGCGGCCAGGATTCGGGAGGGCGATCGAGTGGCGACAGACTGGGTTCGGGCGGCGGAGACGCTGGTCGACGAGGTGCTCGAGCCGGGAACCGCGGAGGTCGATCGTGTGGGGCGGATTCCGGATACCGCGTTCGACACGATGGCCGAGCGCGGGTTCTACGGGTTCGCGCTGACCGAGGGAATGACGCCGGATGTCCTGATCGATACGGCGGCCACGGTGATCAGCGGGTGTCTGGCAACGGGGTTCGTGTGGGCGCAGCATCTCGGCGCATTGCGGTCCGTGGCGTTCGCCGAGAACGCTGCCCTGCGGGATCGGTATCTGGAGCCCATGCGGGCCGGGCAGTTCCGGTGCGGCGTGTCCTACGCCGGGGCGGTCGACCCGCCCAGCCTGTTCGCGGACCCGGTGGACTATGGCTTCGTATTGCGTGGAGTGGCGCCGTTCGTGACAGGGTGGGGCTATATCGATGCGGTCATCGCGGCCGTCCGAGTATTCATCGACGGTACGGAATCCATTGCGACGCTGCTGATTCCGGTGAGCGATGTGGACGAGTCGGCGGTGCGGCCGGTGCCGTTGATCGCCGCCGACGCCAGCCGGACCGTGCAGGTGACGTTCGACGGGGGGCGGGTGGAGAGTGCGTCGATGCTCGGTATCCGGCCGGTGGCGGAGTTTCTCGCGGCGCGCGGCAGTCTCGCGGATTGGGTGAATGGCGCGCTCGGGCTCGGCGTGCTCGCGCGGTGCGTCCGCCAGCTCGAGGAGCTCGGCGTGGACAGTTCGGCGCACGAGGCGCTCTTCAAAGAACTGCGGTCCCGGTTTCCCGGCGCCGCAGGCAATGCCGACGCCACCTACGCGTTGCGAGCCGACATCGCCCGTGCCGCACTCGATACCGCGGCAGCCGGCGTGGTCGCAACGGGCAGCCGGGCCACACTGTCCGGTTCGACTCCGGAACGATTGATGCGGCAAGCGACATTCGCGCTGGTATGCACCACCCGAGAACAGATCAAGGACGCACTCCTCGACCGCCTGGCAGTCAGATAATCAGCCCGATCGCCAGCGCGAGCACACCTAATGCCGGAATCAGCCCTTGCTTCGCCGCGGCAGCAGCCCGGCTCGGATTCGACAGCACCAGTACCGAACTCGCGGCGACCATCGACCCCGCTCCGGCAAAGACCAGCGTCGCCCCCACCGCGTGCTGTCCCGCCGCATAGACGATGATCCCGACAACCACAGCCACAGCCAGAAACAGGTTGTAGAACCCCTGATTGAAGGCCAGCTCGCGCTGCGCCTCGGCCTCTTCCCGGGTCATGCCGAAGGTCTTGCGAGCCAAGCCGCCCGTCCAGCCGATCGACTCCAGGTAGAAGATGAACACGTGCACGACCGCCGCTACCCCGGCGAGTACCAGCCCCGCGATGACCATGGCAGACCTTCCGATCGAATCCGGCTGACCAGCGAACTTCGACCTGCACCAGCGTTGTCCGCCTCACAACATAGCGGATTCGTCACCCGGTTGAGCCGCCTCCGGTTTCGCGCCGGACGGATTCGGCGATGCGGGAGAGGGCGGTGCCGAGGTTGCGGCGTTGGGCGGTGGTCAGTGGGTCGAAGACGAGGTGGCGGACCTGGGCGACGTGGCCGGGGGCGCTGTCCACGAGCTTTTCCCGGCCTGAGTCGGTCAGGGTGGCGAGGGTGTAGCGGCCGTCGGTGGGGTCGATTCGGCGGGTGATCCATTCGCGGGTCTCGAAGCGGTCCATGAGTTTCGAGAGTCGCGGGAGGGTGCTGTCGCAGTCGCGGGCGAGTTCGCTGAGCCGCATGGTGTCCTGGTCGGACATCGACAGCCGGGCCAGCACGCTGTATTCGAAGTTGGACATGCCGGCGTCGCGCTGGAGCTGGCGGTCGAGGGCGGCGGGCAGCGCGATCACGACGGTGAGCAGGTCCTGCCAGAGTTGCTGCTGCTCGGCGTCGAGCCATGGCGTCGGTTCGTCCATACGGGTCACTTTACTTGCCTGGGAAACAAATTTCTATTGCCCAGGCAAGCGAATCGGGTGTACGTTTTCAGTTGCCCAGGCAAGTAAAAACTCGATAGCTAGGAATCCTCGATGATCAAGCTCAGCATCTTCCTGACCCGGCGGGACGACCTCACCCACGAGGAGTTCGTGGAGTACTGGACCCAGCAGCACACGCCCCTGATCGCGAGCCTGCCGGGCGGCGAAGTCCCAGTGCGGCGCTACGTTCAGCTGCTGCCCACCGACGACGAGATCCCCGGCGTCAGCACCACCTACTCCGACGGCGTCGCCGAGGTGTGGGTCGACGACATCGCCGACGCCGCACGATGGTTCACCTCGGAGACCTACACCACGACCGTGGCCGCGGACGAGGAGAATTTCATCGATCGCGCCAAGACCCGTTTCCTCTACACCACCGAAACGCCGATCTTCGGTTGAGCATCGCCGAGATCAACTCTCGCGGAACGCATCTCGGGCGGCTTGCCGATCAGGCCGCCCGGGCCGCGTCCGCTCTCCGGTAAGGAACCACCTGCCATGACCGACAACATCCCAGCGGGCGCATACGACGATCACCTCGCCCGGGTCCTCCCCCAGGCCCTCGACCAGCGTCTCTGGGTCCCCGCCGACGGGCCGCTGCCGAGCCTGTTCGTCAGCCACGGAGCGCCTTTCACACTCGATGACCCGCAATGGCTCGACGACCTGTTCACCTGGGCGCAGTCCATGCCCAAACCCCGGGCCATCGTGATCATTTCGGCGCATTGGGAGGACGCACCGGCGGCGATCACGGGCGCCGCGGCGGGCACCCCGCTCTACTACGACTTCAGCGGCTTCCACCCCCGCTACAAGACCCTGCCCTACGCAACCCCGGACGCGACGACACTCGCGCGACGGCTGGCGGGCGTACTCGGGACCTCGGTGCACGAGCACACCGACCGGGGTCTGGACCACGGTGCGTTCATCCCGCTCATGGCGATGTATCCCGCGGCCGACATTCCGGTCGTCCAGCTGTCGATGCCGAGCCTCGATCCCGCCGCCCTGGTCGAGCTCGGTGCACGCCTGAAACCTCTTCGCGATGAAGGCATTCTGGTTATCGGCTCGGGTTTCATGACCCACAGTTTCGCGGTCTTCCGCCGCCCGAACCTGGTGGCCCATACCGAGGCCTTCGACCAGTGGGCCGCCGACGCGCTCGGGCGCGGCGATGTCGATGCCCTCACCGACTATCGGCGCAAGGCGCCCGGTGCCGAGGTCGCGCACCCGACGGCCGACCATTACGTGCCATTGCTCGTCACGGTCGGCGCCGCGAGCGACCCCGGCAGCGCTACCAGCACCATCGACCGCATGGTCATGGGCAACTCGATCCGCTCGATCCAGATGACCTGAGCCCGGAGCGAGCGGATCGAGTCGCCGCCGGTCAGAAGCTACGGGCGGCAATGTCGCCCTGGCCGGTGGTCGCGCGGATATCCAGTTCGGTCGCGCCATTGTTCTTCAGGGCGTTGCTGACTCGACCATGGCTGGTGCCCGCATCCAGGGAAGCGGAGACGCCGGGCGCGGCGCCGACCGAGATGTCGCCCTGCTGGGTGTGCAGTACGACCGCACCGCGCACGGCCTGGCCGATTCGGATGGCGCCCCGAGCGGTGGTGATCTGCGCGGGACCGCCCAGCCGGCCGACCTCGACATCGCCGTCGACCGCGGTCAGGCGGATGCTCGCGGCCTCGTCGATCTGGATCTGCCGGTACGCGCCATCGAAGACGATGTCGCCCAGGCGGCCGACACCGCGCAATTCGCTTGCGGCAGTATGGCCCTCGATGCGGGAGCCGGCGGGCACCTGGACGGTGATCTGCAGCGACCCCGACGAGCCGAAGTACCGGTTCTGGGGCTCGGCGGTGTGAATCCGCACGACGCCGTCGGCGAACTCGACCGAGGTCTTCTCGGCCGCCTTCACGTCGCGGCTCTTCGAGGGGTTGGTGGGCACTACCTCGACGGTGGTGTCCGTGCGGTCGGATGCGATGACCGTGACGGCGCCGCCGGCCACATCGATATCGACGGCGATCGGTCCGGGGGTCTGGAAGGTGGTCATGACTGTCTCCTCAGGTGTGTGAATTCGATTGCCGGGTCGTTGAACCCGGCCGGTGAACCGTTCGGCGACTGTGTTCGCTGAGCCGTTCATGTGACTACAGTCGCCGGTCGGCCTGATACCGGCCTGACGCGCACCTGACACACCCGCTGACATGTCCCACTCGTCGGAAACGTTGCATTTTGATGCTCGTCTTGTCATAACTGCGGGTGTCGAATACCCTTCAGCGGGCGCAGGTTTGACAACTCTGCGCTTCACTTGTGTCGGCAAGTCGGGGGTCGATGCGGGATATCGCAACCAAGTTGCCTCTGCGGCAGGGAGTGTCGCGGAAGCGGAGGGGAATACTGATGCGTCCCGATATCACCGGTCCGTCGAGAGCGATTTCGGCTCGGCGGGCGCCAGCCCAATCCTCTTGGGGTGAAAGGCTTTTGGCCGTAGGTGGTGCGTTACTGGCGATCCTGTTGGCTGCTGCGGTATCGGCCCCGGAAGTAGCGCTCGCCGCCCCGGCCTTCGGTCCGGTACATCGGACGCCCGCCGGCGGGTTCGAAGAGTTGATGGTTCCGTCCAGCATGGGACCGGTGAAGGTCCAGGTGCAGTGGGCCAAGAACGGCGGCAGCGGCGCCCTCTACCTGCTCGACGGCCTGCGCGCCCGCGACGACCAGAACGCCTGGGTCATCAACACGAATGCCATGCAGCAGTTCGAGAACGACGACGTGACCCTGGTGATGCCGGTCGGCGGCCAATCCAGCTGGTACGCGGACTGGTTGTCGCCGAGCAACACCAACGGCCAGAAGTTCACCTACAAATGGGAAACGTTCCTCACCAAGGAACTGCCCGATTTTCTTGCCGGATACGGTGTTTCGCGCACGAACAACGCGGTGGCGGGCCTCTCGATGAGCGGACCGGCCGCCCTGCGCCTGGCCGCCTTCTACCCCGGCCAGTTCAAGCACGCCTCCTCCTTCTCGGGCCCGCTGAACCTGACCGCCCCCGGCATGCCCGAGGCCATGCGCCTGATGATGCTCTCCGCCGGCCAATTCAACCGCGACTCCCTCGCCCCGCCGTGGAGCCCCGCCTGGCTGCGCATGGACCCCTTCGTCTTCGCACCCCAGCTACGTGGCGTCCCCATGTACATCTCGGCCGCCACCGGCGCCCCCGCCGAATACGACCACCCCACCTCCGCCATGGGCGTAGTCGACACCTTCGACGCCATGTGGATCGAATCCCTCGCCATGGTCGGCACCCGCGCCCTGCAAGCCCGCCTCAACGCCCTGAACATCCCCGCCGTCTACGACTTCCCCCTCGCAGGCACCCATTCCTGGAAGTACTGGGAAGCCGAACTCTGGAAGGCCCGGCCCTACATCCTGACCGCACTGAACGGGTGAACTGATCATGACCGTCAGCCGCCCGAACACCCTGCACCGTCTCGCATTTGCTGTCACTGCTGTGTCGATGATGTTCTCCGTCGACGGCACCATTGCGCACGCGACAGCGGATTCGCCGCCCGCCGTGGTGATCTCGCTGCCGGCGCCCACCGGAGATCTCCCGGTGGGCGTCACCGAGATTCGGTTCGAGGACTCCGATCGACCGGATCCGTGGAGAGCCGACCAGCGCCGCGAGCTGATGGTCAGGATCTGGTACCCGGCAGCAGATTCCGCGTCCGCCCCGACCACACCGTGGATAACAGGCGGCGCGTTGCAAGCCCAGACCAGCGATCTCACCGATCTCGGTATCGACCCGGACAGATGGGAATTCGGCCCTGGCCACAGCCAGCTGGACGCACCCGCTCGCACCGCCGGTGGCCCCTTCCCGATCCTGCTGTTCTCGCCGGGAATGGACGACCCCGCCGGATTGAGCACCGCCCAAGCAGAGGATCTCGCGAGCCACGGCTACATCGTGGCCGCGATCAACCACACCCACGAAGCATTCGCGGTCCAATTCCCCGACGGCCGCACCGAACGAACCGTGATCCCCCTGGATTCACCTCCGGAAGTACTCAGCGACGTACTACTCCCGGTCCGCGTAGCCGACACCCGCTTCGTCCTGAACCGATTGACCGACATCGCAACCGGAACGGCAACCGCTGAAACCGTAGACCTGGCACCCAGTCTGGACCCCACCCGAGTCGGAATGTTCGGCCACTCGCTAGGCGGTTCCACCACCGCCCAAGCCATGCACGACGACCCGCGTATCCGCGCCGGAGCAAACCTGGACGGCCCGCTACTCGGCCCGGTCGTCGCCGACGGCCTGAACCGCCCCCTCCTCATGCTCGGCAACGACAACCCCCGATGGCTCAACCGCGAGAACTGGGACCCCTTCTGGCCCAACAACTCCGGAGCAAAAATCCCCCTACGCCTATCAGGAACAGAACACATGTCCTTCAACGACGTAGGCCTGATCCTCCCCCAACTGACCACCGCCGGCCTACTCCCCGCCACCACCACCGAGTCGATCATCGGCAACGCCAACCCCAGCCGATCCCTCGACCTACAACGCACCTACCTCCGCACCTACTTCGACCTGGCGTTCGGCCGCACCGACGGCAATCTCCCCGAAACGATCACCCACCTGGCACAACCCGGCGTCTATCTACACCCTTGACGCTGAGGACAGCCGCGGTGTTGACGTTCACGCTGGGGCAATGTTTAGCGTCGAAGGTGCCGGGCGGACCGGCGGAGTTCCAGCGGGAGGTGAGGGCGTGTCCTGGTCGATTGCGCAGGTAGCCCGCATGTCCGGAGTGACGGCGCGAGCGCTTCGTCACTACGACGAGATAGGGCTGCTCGCGCCGGCGGGGGTCCGCAGCAACGGCTATCGCTACTACGAGCAAGAACAACTGCTGCGGCTACAGCAGATTCTCGTATTACGTGAACTGGATCTGGGGCTCGACGATATCGCCGCGATTCTCGACAGGCAGACCGACCGATTGCAGGCGTTGCGCGCGCACCACACGAGATTGCTCGGTGAGCGTGACCGCCTTACTCGAGTGGCGCACACCGTCGCCCGCACCATCGAGGAACTCGAGGCGCAGGAAGGAACACCGGGCATGGCCGAGATCAACAGGCCGGAGAACCTTTTCGAAGGCTTCGACCCGAGCCGATACGAATCGGAAATAGCGCAACACTGGCCGGATCAACAGCAGGCGTGGGATCGGTCGAAACAGTTCACCGACTCATTGAGCGCCGAAGAAACAGAGCAGATGCAAAGGGAGACAACGGCAGCGATGATCCGCATGGCCGAATCCATGATGTCGGGGACCCCGGTCGATGACCCCATCGTGCAGTCCGAGATCGATGCCGCATACCAACTCATCCGACCGACCTGGAACCCCGACGCACAGGCATTCAAGAAGCTGGCCCAGACCTACCTCTCCGACCCCACCTACACAACGAATTTCGAGCAGATAGCACCCGGACTGGCCGAGTATTACCGCGACGCGATGGTGGTCTTCGCCGACACCAGACTCCCCTAGCTCAGGGTCGATACTCCGCGACGTCGACATGTGGCCTAGTTCGGGACCACGTGAACTATCAGCTGTCCGTTGGTCTGATGCGCGATTGCCGCGAAGACGCCGCTGAAAACGAGTGTCAAGGCAATGGTTGCGAGTAGGACACGGGGTGTGAGTTTTCGGCGCTGGTCCGAGTTGGTGCGTCGCCGGATAGTCGTGTGCAATCCGAACAGCGTGAGGGCGAAGGCGATCGACTCGATGAGCCACCACAGCGCTGCCGGCGCAAGGATGAGCTGAGGCCAGTAGTGGCCGTTGGGGTCGACGCCCGAGAGGAGTTGGATCGTCTCGAGCGACACTGTCGACGTCCAGGCGGCCGCCAGGGGCCACAACACCACCGCCGCGAGGGTTATGAGCGTGGCGGCGATGGTCCACATCCGGAGTGGGGTTGACTGCCGGGCGGTGAACAGCGTCAGTGTCGGAGCGCCTACCGCCAGTGCTGCCGTCAGGCCTACAACGACCGGAATCACGGTCGTGAAGTCCCAAGTCGTGGCGGTTATCCCAGCGAAAAGATCCGCTCCGATGGGGTGTGCGGGGCGCCACGCCTGCCAGGCTTGAAACGCACCGCCGCCGAGTCCGGTGGCGAGCCCGACTCCCAATCCGGCGGCAACCCAACGCCCGATACCCGGCGTGGTTCGATCAGGCTGTCCGTCGACCTGCGGCGGCAGCGCCTGATCGAATTCGTGCACGGGATCAATCACTCGGTCAATAAGGGAATCCCGTGCACCGGGCGACCGCTCGATTCAGAGGGTCCAGGTGATGGGGTGGTTGACGATCGGGTGGAACGTGATGCCACCGATCGCCGCCATCTCGCCGCGTGCGACGACTGCCATTTCCTTCAGGTCGTTCATCTGGTTCGCCTGCTCTTCGGAGTCCCAGATGCTGACATTCGCATACGAACCTTCCGGCGAAACGGCGCTGTACCAGTGCCGAATACCCGGCAGTTGCCCGATGGCCGGCGTCAGGTACTCCGCCTGCTTCCTGGCGAGCGCATCGAACTCGGCGAACTTGCTCGGGTCGAAACTGGCGAGTCCGACTCGGACAACCGCGGTCGCCGGCAATGCCTCGGTCATGGTGAACCTTCCTTCGATGAACAGCATCCGCGGTGGCGAGAACCACCCGCGCTCCAAGACTCGACGCAGAACCTTTGCAGGCCACCCGTTTTCGAGCCGCTCCGCCAGTCTGATACCCCGAACCTGGCCTATCAACGGGCAATCAGCGGTCTGTTGATAAGCCACACCAATCGATAGCTGGGTGGCTCGCAATCAATTGGGATGCGGTGCAGGGCTCGGTTCGGCAGCATGGGTGGGATGGGCTGGACGTTCAGTGACGATGTCGGGCGGTATCTGGGGGCGGCTGGGGAGTTTTTGCGGTCTCGGCCTGCGGAATTCAATGTCGCGTTGACTGTGAGCGCGACTGTTGCCGCTGGGAATGTGCCGGGGTATCCGAATCCGCCGTTGTTCGGCTGGTTGACGCGGGATGGTCGGGTTTGCGGGGCGATCGTGCAGACGCGGCCGTTTCCGTTGAGTCTGTTCGGACTTGGTGCCGGGGATACGGGCGAGTTGGTTGCGGCGTTGAACAACGCCGGTCGGGAAGTCGAGTTTGTTGCCGGGCCGGTTGAGGTTGTGCGGGCCTTTGCTGAGGCCGCGCGGCGTGGGTCCGAGGTTGTCGGGTACCAGCTTCTGTATCGGTTGGGTGGGTTGGTGGCGCCTCGGCCGACGGCGGGGCGGGCTCGGCGTGCTCAGGAGTCCGATCGGGAGGTGCTGGAGGATTTCACCAAGGTGTTCGAGCAGGAGGATGCTTCGGTGCCGTTCGATCAGATCGGTGAGCGACTGTCCTACAACGGGATCTGGTTGTGGGAGGTCGACGGGGAGCCGGTGTCGGTTGCCTCGCTCTCGCGCAGCGTTGCGGGGATGGTGCGGGTCGGTATCGTGGCCACGCCACCGGAGCATCGCGGGCACGGTTATGCGGCGGCGGTGACGCACCATGTGTCGCAGGCCGCGTTGGACGCGGGAAATCGTGTGGTGCTGCTGTTCACCGACAAGGCGAATCCGACGAGCAACGGGATCTATCAGCGGTTGGGCTACGAGATCGTCGAAGAGCAGATCCAAATGCGGCTCGGCGCAACCCGATAGGCCTGGCGGGCAGATGCCAACGGCCCGAGATTGCCTCGAGCCGTTGGTCTTCGGACTGCCGCTACTTGACCGAGCCGGCCAGCTGATCCGCATAGGGGGCAGTGAATTTCCCGACGATGGGAAGGGGTGCGCGGACGCCGCCGGTGTTGTTCGCCTGGACCATTGCCATGATCCAGACGACCACCGCGAAGAGCGCGACCAGGAGGCCGACGATGCTGAAGATGATCCCCAGTCCTCCGAGGAGCGAGCCGACGATGCTCAGCACGATGTTGACCACCGAGACCGCTCCGAAGAAGACGATCGATTGTGAGGCATGGAATTTCACGTCGGGATCGTTCTTTCCCACGAATAGGAAGATGATTCCGGTGAGCCAGCCCAGCGCGTAGGACAGGATGGCGCTGGTCTTCTTGTCCAAGCCGGTGGACTGCGGTTGGTTGGCGGGAGGTTGAGAAAATGTCATGGGGAAAGTAGATGCCGCGCGGGTCACCTACCGATCCCAACTTTCGGCACGGACCCACAGGTCGGGGCGGGAAGCCCGTGTCACGCCAGGATGGTGTCGGAGATCTCATGGTGACGGCGTGCACACGCGAGCGGGGTCTCGCCCGGCGAATTCGACGGTTCCTTGGTGTGATTCTCCGAATCGCTCCACCGATTGTCGGTGACGATTTGTCGAGGGTCTACGAAAGGGCTGTCCTGCAGGTCATATTCGGGATCGAGCGGTGCCGATTGTGGCGCCGCTCACCCATGGATCGACTCGTCTCAGCGTGCTACTACTAGGAGCGTAATTCGCGTTGACGTCTCGAACTCCGAAAACACAGTCGGAGAGAGGCATTGGGTATTTCGACGGTGTGGAACCACCGCGCCGGGGCGGCCCGAAAATTTTGGAGGAACCATGTACGACCAGACACGTGGCTCGGTAAAGAACTTCGGCATGTTCGCCGTTCAGCAGCCTCGCCGAATCAATTCGAAGATCGCGGCCATCGTCATCGGGGCTTTCATGGTCGGCGGATTCGCGGGTCACCTGCTGATCCCGGATGTTCAGCCGGACATCAGCCAGCCGACGACCGTATCGGTCGTCGCTCCGCAACCGGCTGACTGATCGCTGCGAAGATGGAGGCATGGCGGACGATCTGATCGTGACTCGGGGGCTGGTGATACCGGCATCCGAGTTGCGCGAGCGGTTTTCGCGGTCGTCCGGGCCAGGGGGACAGCACGTCAATACGACCGATAGCCGGGTGGAGCTGTCGTTCGATCTCGCCAATTCACCGTCTGTGCCGGAGTGGCTGCGTACTCGGATGCTCGAGCGGCTGGCCACCCAATTGGTCGGCGGGGTGCTGACGATCGCCGCGTCGGAGCAGCGTGCGCAGTTGCAGAATCGCGCGACCGCTCGTGATCGGATGGCCTCGCTATTGCGGGACGCTGCTGCCGCGCCGCCGCCGGATCGCCGCGCTACCAAGCCCTCTCGGGGCTCGAAGGACCGTCGCATTGCCGCGAAGAAGCGGCGTGGCATCACGAAACGCAACCGTCGCGCCTCGCCCGACGACTAGCCGAACAGTCTCAGGACAGTTTCGCTTCGGGGGCGAAGGCGGGCAGTTTTTCGAGGCTGCTGTGGACGGCTTCGGCGCCGTATTCGAGCATCTGCTGCTCGTAGTCGGCGACCGCGCTGAGCAGATCCTGGCGTCCTTCGTTGGCCTCGATCAGGCAGCGACGCAATAGGTCCGCATCGCGCAGGGCGGTGTTCGCGCCGTTGCCGCCGGTCGGGGAGGTGGCGTGGATCGCGTCGCCGAGCAGCGTGACCGGGCCGGATGCCCAGCGCTCACCGGGTTTGACCACGCGGATGGACAGCAGGGTGCTGTTGTCCGGGTCGGCCTGCTCGATCAGTGCGCGTAGCTGGGGGTGCCAGCCTTCCATGTGGGAGAGCACGGCGTCCTGTGCGGTCAGGTCGTCCAGTGAGCCGTTCGGGGGCAGGATCATGGCCCAGCGCACGTAGTCGCCGATATCGGGCAGCGTGACTTCGGGGGCCAGTTGTTCGGCGGCCTGCTTCGGCGGAGTCGGGAAGATCATCGCGCCGAGCAGCAGGCTGACGCCGTCGCCGGCGATCTTCGAGCCGTAGGCCTTGGACAGGTCGGCGAACTCGCCGGTCAGTGGGGTGCGGCCGATGACGAAACGGACGCCGGTGTCGGTCGGGGTGGTTTGCGGTGACAGCACGCCGCGGACCGCGGAGGTGATGCCGTCCGCGCCGACGAGCAGGTCGGCGGTGGCCGGGTCGCGGCGGGCGAACTCGGCTCGGACCTTGCCGTCGGCGAGCAGGTCGTAGCCGGTCAGGGCGGCGTCGGTACGCACGGTGAGGCCGGTCAGCAGCAGGTGCCGCAGCACCTGCCGGTCGACGACGATGCCGGTGCGGCCCCCGCCGAGCTTGCCGATCTCGTTCAGTTGCGGGTCCAGGATCAGCTGCTCGGCGGAGGCGTGCGTGACGATCTCGTCGAGTAGGCGGTGCCAGCGCGCGGGCAGGCAGTCGCGCACCGCTTGAAAACCGATGGGGTTCAACACGAGCCGGTAGCCCTGGAACCGCGCGACGATGCCCGGGTCGCGTTCGAACACGCCCGCCTCGATCCCGGCGCCACGCAGACCCTGCGCGAGAGCCAAACCGCCGAGACCGGCTCCGATAACCGAAACTCGCATCACGCACCTCCGAGAAATCGTTACGAACTAAGTTCTATCTACGATCTAAGTTCTATATAACGAACTAAGTTCGTGTCAAGCGTCGAGTGGCCGCCGACCTGCCGGATTCTTGGTCAGATCATGGGTTGTGCGTTCGAGTCGGTGCGGCCACCGTCGACCGCGGCAGCCTCACGAGCGGCTCGCGCGAAGACCGTCGACGAGGATCGACAGCAGCCGCGGCCCGCGCGCGTCGAGTTCTACATCGTCGAGGCGGGAAAGCCAGCCGATGAGGACGATGACGTCGCGGGCTTCGGCGTCGGCGCGGATGCTGCCGTCGGAGCGGCCGGCGGCGAGCAGTAGTTCTATCGCCTCGCCGATCGGGCCGAGGCTGTGGGCGGCGAGGTCACGCGAGGTTCCGGCCTCGAAGGCGGCGAATACGTCGCGTTTGACCCGCGCGTAGGCGGCGACCCGGTCGAACCATGCCGCCAGCGCATCCAGTGGCCGATGTGTTGCGAGTAGGTCCGGCACCGCGCTGACCAGGTCGTCCACCTCGTGGCGGTACACCTCGGCGAGCAGGTCCTCGCGGGTAGGGAAGTGCCGGTAGAGCGTGCCTTGCCCGATGCCGCAGGCCTTCGCGACGGCGTTGAGCTTCAGTTCGCCCGGCTCGTGCACGAGTTCGCGTGCGGCTTGCAGGATCCGTTCGCGGTTGCGTTGTGCGTCGGCACGTTGCGTTCCGCCGCTCTTGACAGAAGCGGACACGTGTCCGCTAAGGTCGTCGATGTAACCGGACATGTGTCCACTATAGACGGAGGATCGTCATGACCATCCATGGCAAAGTCATCGCCATCACCGGCGCCAGCAGCGGAATCGGTGAAGCGACAGCTCGCCACCTGGCCGCACTCGGTGCGGCCGTCGTGCTCGGCGCCCGCCGCACCGACCGGCTCGACCGGCTGGTCGCCGAGATCGAAGCCGCCGGCGGCAAGGCGGCCGCCACCCGCGTGGACGTCACCGAGCCCGACGACCTGCGGTCGCTCGTCACCACAGCAGTCGACCACTTCGGCCGCCTGGACGTCTTGGTAGGCAACGCCGGGATCAGCAAGATCAGCCCCATCGCCGACCTGGACGTCGAGGGCTGGTCGGCGATGATCGACGTCAACGTCAAGGGCATCCTGCACGGAATCGCCGCGGCCCTACCGGTTTTCCGTCGTCAGGGCAGTGGCCACCTCGTCACCGTCGTCTCGACCTCCGGCCTCAAGATCGTCCCCACTCAAGCGGTGTACGCCGGCACGAAGAACGCGGTACGCACCCTTTTGGAGGGCCTGCGACAGGAGAGCACCGACGGAATGCTGCGCACGACATCGATCTCCCCCGGCTACGTCAACACCGAACTCATCGACAACGCCGTCGACGATCCCGCCGTACGCGACCAAATGAGCCGGAGCATGGCCGATCTCGGCCTCGACCCCACCGCGGTGGCTCGCGCGATCGCCTTCGCGATCGACCAGCCCGACGACGTCGAAATCGGCGACCTCACCATTCGACCGACCCGCCAAGGCTGAGCGGGCGCAATCGATTCCGATCGGATAGCGTTCTGCCGTTATCGCAGAAGGGATTCCCATGCCAGAGTCGTTGCCGAGCACAGCAGTCGTCCGTGTCGGACGCGTCACCTTCGACCCGAGCCTGTACGACGCGGTCGTCGCCGCAGACGAGCAAACCTCGAAGTACCTGATTCCGGCCATCCAGCGACTGCCCGGCTTCCTCCACTGGTACGCGGGAGTCTCCCCCGACGGGTCACTCACACAGGTGAGCATCTGGGACTCCGAAGAGCATGCGGCACAAATGGACAACTTGAAGGAGATGCGGATCCAAGCCCGCGAGGACCTGGGCGCAGTAGGCGTGACATTCACAGCAGAAACCGCGGCCTACACCAACTACCCACTCACCTGGACCGCCTGACCCCCGAACCGCCCGGCGCATGTGGTTCGAGTAGGAGAGATACTGCCGGTATGAGGATCTCAGTGGCGGCGGATGAGAATGTCGGCGTAGCGGGGTGCGTGGTCGAGGAGTTGCGACGGCGGGGGCATGAGGTTATCCCGCACGGGGCGTTGGAGCCCGAGGAGCGGGATGATTGGGCTTGGGCCAGTGAGGCCGCGGCTCGGGATGTCGCCGAAGGGCGGGCCGAGCAGGCTGTGGTTTGCTGCTGGACAGGAACGGGTGCCTCGATCGCCGCGAACAAGGTGCCCGGGATTCGGGCCGCACTCTGTGTGGATGCGTATACCGCGGAGGGTGCGCGGAAGTGGAATGACGCGAATGTGCTGGCCTTGAGTTTGCGGTTGACGTCGGGGGCGCAGTTGACGGAGATTCTGGATGCCTGGTTCGCGGGGGTGGCCAGCCAGGATCCCGGCGACAAGGCGAACATCGATCATGTGAGTGGTTGATCGGCCAGGTGGGTGTAGGTGGTGCGGAGTTCGCGTTTGAGGATCTTGCCGCTGGGGTTCTTGGGTAGGTCTGCGGCGAAGGCGATGAATTTGGGGACCTTGTAGCCGGCCAGGCGCGCCTTGCAGTGGGCGATCAGGTCGTCGGCGGTGGGGTGGAATCCGCTGCGTACCACGATGATTGCGGTGACCGCCTCGATCCAATGGGCGTGCGGGATGCCGACGACGGCGGCTTCGGAGACTTCGGGGTGCTGGTAGAGGATTTCTTCGACCTCGCGGCTGGCTACGTTCTCACCGCCGGTTTTGATCATGTCCTTCTTGCGGTCGACGACGCTCAGGTAGCCGTCGGAGTCGAATACGCCGAGGTCGCCGCTGTGGAACCAGCCGTTGCGGAAGGCTTTCGCGGTTTTGGCGGGGTCGTTCCAGTAGCCGAGCATCGCTTGCGGTGAGCGGTGGACGATTTCGCCGATGACGCCGGGCGGGACGCGCCCAGGTAGATGTCGGGTGTGAGGAAGCAGTGCAGCTGCGCGCAGTGATAGAGCGGGAGGGCGTGAACTTCGATGTCGTCGGCGGTCATTCGGCCTTCGATCACCACGCTCACGTATTGGGCGATGAGGGCACGGCTGGAGAGGGTCGCGCCCTTGGGGCGGGATTCGGTGCCGGAGGTGTACATGAGCTGGATGGGGTCGTCCTCCCCCACCGCGATATCGAGTTCGGAGCTGTCGGCGTGATTCTCCCACTCGGACACCGATTCCCAGCCGGACGCGACAGCCGGCCCACCGAGTCCGATCCACCCGAACAGCCCGATCTCGCTGTCCCCCAGCTGTTTCACCGCCGTCTCGGCCTCACCGGCCAAAGCATCTTCGGCGATCAACACGGTCGAGCCGGAATGCGCGAGGATGTAAGCCACCTCATCGGCCTTCAACATGAAGTTGATGGGCACCGAGATCGCCCCCAGCCGCGCGAGCGCGAAGTACAGCAGCACGAACTCGCGGCAGTTGTGCGAGTAGATCGCCACCCGATCGCCGCGCGCCACACCGCGATCGGCGAGACTGTGCGCCACCCGGTTCACGGCGGCGTCGAGTTCGGCGAAGCTCTCGCGCCGTTCCCGCCACACCAGGGCGGTCTTGTCCGGCTGCCGGGCGGCGCTGCGCCGCAACAGATCCCCGAGGCCTTGGCGGCGCGCGCCCGTGACGATGGCTGCAGTCTCCATGCGATCACGTTCTACCGCAGAACTGTGGCCTGTGTCATACAGTCTCGTTGAGCAGGATCAGATCGTTGCGCCAGGCAGCGCATTTCCGCAGGTACCGCGGGAGTTGTTCGGCGGCGAAGGCGTCGGCCGACCAATCATCGTGCGTCACTTCGGCGGTCCAGGCGTAGGTCCACGCGTAGGTCTCGCACTCCCCCGCGTGCACGGAGACGGGTTTCAGGAAGTATTCGTCGTCCTCGAACGCGTCGAGTACCCGCCAGTCCGCGGAGGACAGCCCGGTCAGCAGAAACCCGTGCGCGACAGCGCCGGCGGCGGTCACCAGTCCCGGATACACGCGGCCGGGCAACGCGGCCGTCCGGTGTCCGGGCAGCCGCGCGGGCTCGGACGCCGGTGCCCGCCCGATCAATTCGGTGACCACTCCGGGAAACCGCAGCGTCCCATACACGAACAGCGGCTGCTCCGGCTCGGGTAACCGCCTGGCCCAGCCGCGGTTCATGCACGCGCCTGCGTTCCGGCGAAGCGCCGGAACAGTTCCGGGTCGTGCGAGGTGATCACGGAGATCTGAGGTCCGTGCAGGCGGTTGAGTTCGCGCAGCCGCCGCTGGTTCTCCCGGTATGCCGCGGGCACGATGGCCCCGGCCTGATACATCTGCCACATCAGTGGAGTATTCGGATTCTCGGCCGCGATGGAGCTGCCCAGATATGCGGCGTCTCCGGCGTGCAGTAGCCAGCCACGCCCGGAGTCGATGGCCACTCCGGCGTGTCCGCGGGTGTGGCCGTGCAGCGGGACCACCAGGATCTCCGGCGGCAGGCCGGGCAGATCCCGGACGGCGGTGAAGCCGAACCAGTCTTCGCCGCCCTCGATTTCGTTGACCATCCACTTGGGTCCGTGCGCCCACTGCGCCGCGTGGTAGCGCAGTCGTTCGGAGAAGGTGGGGGTGGCGGTGGCGGCCCGGAACTCCGGACCGTGGACGTGCACGGTGGCTTCCGGGAAGTCGGAGAGTCCGCCGGAATGATCGAGGTCGAGGTGCGTGAGGATGATGTGCCGGACATCGCGCGGGTCGTAGCCGAGGGCCCGGATCTGCCAGAGCGCGGTCTCGGTCTCGGACAGTTTCGGGCGCAGCATGAATCGGCTGAGTCCCACCATCTTGCGGGGATTGCGCACGCATTCGACCCCGAAGCCGGTGTCGACGAGTGCGAGGGAGTCGCGCGTCTCGATCAGCAGGCAGTGGTCGACCATGCCCATTCCCATGGTGCCGCAATTCAGGTGGTGAATCCGCATGGGCCCGACATTCCCAGACACCCCGAACCGGCGCAACCTCGCAGATCGCCCGGGCGTGGTGCGGGGGTTTCAGGGACGTGATGTGAGAGACCCCGGAGTGGGAACTCTCATTCCGGCCGGTGCGCGCGAATGATTTCCGCGAGCCGGATGTAATCATCGGTGCGGGCCGTGGACGCGCGGTAGGCGAGCCCGAGGGTGCGGCCCGGCGCCGGGGCGGCGAAACGCGCGATTTCGAGCGTGCCGCGCGAGGTTTCGGCGGCGACCGCCATTTCCGGGATCAGCGTGACCCCGAGATCGCCTGCCACGCATTGCACGACCGTGGCCAGCGAGGCGGCGCGGGTATCCCCGACCGTGCCCGGGTGGGCGTCGTTGGCGCGGCAGAGGTCGAGCGTCTGATCGCGCAGGCAGTGCCCCTCGTCGAGCAGCAGCAGCGGAACCGAGTCCAGGTCAGAGGGTTTCAGATCGGGGCGTCCGGCGTAGCCGTGCCCGCGCGGCACGACCAGCACGAACTCCTCGGTATAGAGGGGTATCTCGACCACCCCGGAGGCCTCGGTCGGCAGCGCCAGCAGCGCCACGTCCAGGACCCCGGACCGCAGTCCGTCGAGCAGCCGGGCGGTCTGGTCTTCGATCACGTGCGGCACCAAACCGGGTAGCTGGGTGCGTAATTCAGGTAACAGCGTGGGCAGTACATACGGGGCTACTGTCGGGATGATCCCCATGCGCAGCGTGCCGCCCGGTCCCGAACCCGCGGCGGATGCGACAAATCGGTCGGCTGCCTCGAGTGTCGCAATAGCTTGCGGCAGCAACCGTTTTCCGGCGGGTGTCACCAGCACTCGGCGGGTACTGCGTTCGATCAATTGCAGTCCGAGTCCGTTTTCCAATGATGCCAGGGCCTGCGATAACGTTGGCTGGCTCACACTCAGCCGGGCTGCGGCGGTACCGAAGTGGCGATATTCGGCGATGGCTACGAACGCACGCAGCTGTGACAGGGTCGGCTGATAAGTTTGATCAGTCACGCCTATCAGTATAGTGCGACCGATCACCTTTACCTCTTACCGAGGTTCGGGAAAGATCATTCGCAGCAGTCACGACACGATCGAAACGACTACGAAGAGGAGCAAGCATGGCACTGCTGACCATCGGCGACCAGTTCCCGGCCTACAACCTGAAGGCTGTCATCGGCGGTGATCTGTCGAAGGTCAATGCTCAGCAGCCCGACGACTACTTCACCCAGATCTCGAGCGATGACTACGCGGGCAAGTGGCGCATCATCTTCTTCTGGCCGAAGGACTTCACCTTCGTCTGCCCCACCGAGATCGCCGCGTTCGGCAAGCTGAACGAGGAATTCGCCGATCGTGACGCGCAGGTGCTCGGCGCCTCCGTCGACAACGAGTTCGTGCACTTCCAGTGGCGTGCCCAGCACGAGGACCTGAAGACCCTGCCCTTCCCGATGCTTTCGGACCTCAAGCGCGAACTGGCCGCCGCCACCGGCGTTCTCAATGCCGACGGCGTCGCCGACCGCGCCACCTTCATCGTCGACCCGAACAACGAGGTCCAGTTCGTCTCGGTCACCGCGGGTTCCGTGGGCCGCAATGTCGACGAGGTGCTGCGCGTGCTCGACGCCCTGCAGTCCGACGAGTTGTGCGCCTGCAACTGGAAGAAGGGCGACCCGACCATCAATGCCGGCGAGCTCCTCACCGCGTCGGTCTGAGAAGGGTTTTCATCGTGACCATCGAGAACCTGAAGAACTCGCTACCCGAGTACGCCAAGGATCTGAAGCTCAACCTCTCCTCGATTTCGCGCACCACCGTGCTGAACGAGCAGCAGCTGTGGGGCACCCTGCTCGCGTCGGCGGCCGCCACCCGTTCGGCCACCACGCTGCGCGAGATCGCCGAGGAAGCCGCCGACACACTGTCGGCGGAGGCGTACGACGCCGCACTGGGCGCCGCCTCGATCATGGGCATGAACAATGTCTTCTACCGGGGCAAGGCGTTCCTCGACGGCCGCTACGACGATCTGCGCGCGGGACTGCGCATGCAGATCATCGGCAATCCGGGTGTGGACAAGGCCGATTTCGAGCTGTGGTCGTTCGCGGTCTCCTCGATCAACGGCTGCCAGCACTGCCTGGAGGCGCACGAGCACACCCTGCGCGAGGCGGGCGTCTCGCGTGAGGTGATCTTCGAAGCGCTGCGCGCGGCCGCCATCGTGGCGGGTGTCGGGCAGGCCGTGCAGTCGACGGAGACGCTGGCTGCCGCCACCGTCTGAGGTCTTCGGGCCGCTCGCATGGGTTTCACGCCCGTCGCACTCCGTGCGGCGGGCGTGTCTCTGTCCGGGGACTTCCGGACTGGCACTTAAGCTCCCGGCATGGCACCGCGCTCCCGGACGCCCGCGCCGCGCCGCCGGCGCAGATTCCTGGCGAGCACCGTGCTGCTCGCGGCCGTTGCCGCGACCGCGGTGGCGTTGTATCTGGACCGGCACGAAAGCACACATACCGACAGGCCGGTCACAGACGAATCCACCGGCACCGCCGTCCCCGACACGCAACAGGCCCACACCGATCTGGATCGGCTCGCCGTGGCCCGGAATCGCAACTGGGAGTCGTACGAGCGCAATGCTTTCGGGCCCGGCTGGTCCGGCCGCGGCGGTGAACCGAAGTTGAGCGACGGTTGCACCGCACGCGAGGATGTCATGAAACGGGATCTCACGGATGTGCGTCTGGGAGAAAGCAATTCGTGCCTGGCGTTGTCCGGGACCCTGCACGATCCCTACACCGGCGCGCAGCTGCCCTACAACCGGTTCAAGGCCTCCGATATCGAGATCGATCACGTGGTGGCGCTCGGCGATGCGTGGCGTTCGGGTGCGTCCGAATGGAACGCCGACCAACGCCAAAAGTTTGCTAATGATGTCGGCAACCTGCTGGCAGTGCAGAAACAGGCCAATCAGGACAAGGGCTCCAAAACTCCGGACCAGTGGAAACCGCGGCAGGAGTACTGGTGTGACTACGCGCGACGCTGGATAGGCGTGAAAACCCGCTGGTCGCTGACCGTCCAGCCCACCGAGAAGGCCGCTTTGTCCGACATGCTCGCGGCCTGCGGGCCTGTTCCCGGAAGATAACCGTAGGTAAGCTCCGAATTCATGGGTACACCCGAAAGCGATGGCACTCAGATCGAAGTGGTGCGTGTGTTCACCGACGCCACGGGCCGCTACGGCAATCCGCTCGGCATCGCGCGCGCCGGTGACGTGATCGATGTCGACCATCAGGCGCTCGCCGCCCGCCTCGGCTACAGCGAAACCGTCGTGGTCGAGGATCCCGCGGACGACCGCGCCCGCATGCGCATCTACACGCCGGTCACCGAACTCCCCTTCGCCGGTCACCCCACCGTCGGCACCGCCTGGTGGCTGACCATGCTGGGCACCCCGGTCGATATCCTCGACGTCCCCGCCGGCCCGGTCGACGTGACCACCACCGACGGCCTCACCTGGGTCCGCGCCCGCTCCGAATGGGCGCCCAAGTTCGAATTCCACCAGTTCGACAGCCTCGAGGAACTCGCCACCCTCGACCCCGCCGACTTCCCCGAGGGCAAGCACTACTGCTGGGCCTGGAGCAACGAAGCCCACAGCGCCGTCCGCGCCCGAATGTTCGCCCCCGCCTTCGGAATCCCCGAAGACCCGGCCACCGGCGCGGCCGCCATCGCCCTCACCGCCCTCCTCACCCGCGGCCTGCACATCACCCAGGGCCAGGGCTCCCAGATCTTCACCGAGTGGGATTCCGACGGCTGGGCCCGGGTGGGCGGCCGTGTGGTCCCCGACCACCCGGTCTTGATCTAGGGCCGTGCTGCTTCCACGTCTGCCCGGATAGCGCGCCGGCCTGGAATCGACGAGCCGCCCGCGGATCGGGTACGAAGCCCGGCGACGGCGACCCGAACCGCCGCAGCCATGCCCGGCGCGGGTCGGCATAGGCCCGCCGGACGGCATGCGGGGGCGGACCTCCCTGCGGCACACGATGTTTGCGTTCCCGGGCTCGAATTCGATTGCCGATGGCCTCGACCCGGCGCCCGATATTCGGATCCCGGGAAGAAGCCTCGGACACGGCCAAGATGACCCGCAACCACCACGGCTGCAGACTGCGGCGGTACCAGCGCCGGATCTCCTTCGAGCGCCGCCGTTCGAAGTACAGGCGCAGCCCACGGCCGGCGCCCAGATCCACGGCCACTCGATCCGCATTCGATTGGTTGCGCCGCAGAATCGCATTCCGCCCGAGCAACTGGGCCGCTGCCGCCCCCAGCAATGCCAGAGCCCCGACGGCCCCGAACAGCCAGACCAGCAGCGTGACGAGACCGATGAACACGCAGGGTTGAACGATCAGCAGCACGGCCGGCCGCCCGGCGAGCCGTCCGCCGATCTTGAAAGGAAGCCGTATCGGCTCGGAGAGCCACCAGGACAGCCGTCTCCAGGTACTGCCGCCGTCACCCACGAAATGCCCGACCTCATGCCCGAGCAGACCCTCGAGCTCCACGGCCGACAGCTCCCGGACAGCCTCGGCCGACACGGCGACCACACCGCCGGGCCAGGCCTGCCCCGCCGATCCCTGCGAATCTCGAACCCGCAGCGCATAAGTCGAGTCCGGCACTCCGAGCGCCAGCAGTGTGGTCCGCCACGGCAGATCCAGCATCGCGGATTCCTCGGGAGTCGGCCGGCGCGGCATTCGGGGATCGCTCACCGCGTCCATCGTTTTCGTCATGGAGAGCCGCACCAGCGTCGACATCGAGAACCCCAGCCAAACCACGAGCAGCGTGCACGCCGCCCACAGCCCGATCAGCTCCCCCAGCCGGTACAGCACGAGCCCGACCAGCAACGGAATCGGCCAGGAGACGAGTAGCATTCCCACTGACCAGGGCAGCCCGCGCCACCGCATCCGCCGCCGATACGCGGCGCGTTGCTCGGCAGTCGCCGCTTCGAGTCTGGGAACGATCATGGGCGACAACGCCTTTCGAGGACGCGCAGCCGGGTCTCTATCCGGCGGATGCGGCGACGATTCGTGGGGTGGGTCATGAACATGGCGGTGTACGGATCCGTGTCCGGCTGCCAGTCCGGGAAACGGTCGCGCAGTAGATCGCGCAGGCCGAGGCCGAACCCGAGGTCGACGGCGAGCCGGTCGGCCGCGAACTCGCCGTGCCGCTGGTGGATCGCGCGCAACAGCGGCGCGAGCTGCATCACCGCCAGCACCAGGGCCGCCGGCATCGTCCCGAAAAGCCATGCCAGCACGGCAAACAGCGCGAGGTCCGATACGCACATCACGAGAGCGGGCGCCGCCTTGCCGGCTCGCGAGCCCGGTGCGCGACGTTTCAGGCGGACGGCGACCCAATTGGTCGCGATCATCGGCAATTCGAGCAGCACGACCGGCAGAACGAGCAGGATGGTCGTCGTCATCGCACCGCGCATGCCGACGATCAGGTGATGACCGAGCTCATGGGCCATCAGAGCGTGCAACTGCGACGGCGGCAATTGCTGTAGCGCTGCCCGTGAGACGAGGATCGTGCCCCCGCGCGCGGGGCACTGCCCTGCACATCGTCGGATTCCTTGACGGCCAGCGGGAAGGCGCCGTCGTGCACTCCGGCGGCCTGGGCAACCTCGTGCCAGGCCACGAACAGCAGTATTTTCTCGGTCTCCGGCACCGACTGAGGGAATCGCGCCGCATACACGGGGACCTTCAGGTATCGCGCGCGGTCGAACAGCCCGGCTGCCGGCACGAGCGCCAGCCAGATACCCAGTACGACGCCGAGCAGCAGGTCGCCGTGGGGTGCGCAGAGATGAATGATGAGCAGCCCGGTGAGGATGAATTCCGGTGTCAGCCTGATCAGCTCGACAGCGAACTCCACTCCGCGCCGGACGCGCAGCAGGCCGAGCTGAGCTCCGGGTCGCGAGGTGGCGGCGGGTGCAGTGGGAGACGACATGGGCCCCATCCCGAGTGCTATTGGATCTCGATTACCAAGTTACGCAGGGGAAACCGTGGTCTCATGCCCTCGATTCGGAGGGCTTCGGCGGACAGCCCTTGCCTATATCAATAACCTGATATAAGGTTCCTGATATAGCTTTCATCGGATAGCGCACGAGGAGAAGAAATCATGAGCACTCCGATTGCGGCCGGGTCACTCCGGCCGACTCGTACCGAAATCCACACTCTCCCTGGAGGTTCCGCCGGGACCGTCGAGGTGACCGTGCAGGATCGGGATCGGACGCGGCCGTATCTGCTGCTGCACGGCGGTGGGGGCGTTCCGACTATGGCCGGGTTTGCGGATCTGCTGGCGGAGCGCACGCATTCGCGGGTGTTGGTGCCTACTCATCCGGGGTTCGGCGGGACGCCGAAGGCGGCCGGTGTGGACGATGTGGCCGGGCTGGCGCGGATGTACGTGCAGCTGCTGGAGCAGTTGGATCTCAGTGATGTGACGGTGATCGGGAATTCGTTCGGCGGGTGGGTGGCCGCGGAGGTTGCGCTGGCCGGGAGTCCGCGGGTGAGTGGGGTGGTGATCGTCAATGGGACCGGGATCGAGGTGGCCGGGCATCCGATGACGAATATCAGCGGGCTTTCGCTGCCGGAGATTCGGGCGTTCTCGTTCCATGATCCGAGCAAGGCGCCGGCACCGGCGAGTTCCGGTCAGCCCGGGCCAAGTCCGGATGTGCAGGCGATGCTCGGATACACGGGACCGGTGCCCTTCGATCCGACGCTGGCCGATCGGCTCGGCGGGCTCGATCTGCCGGTTCATGTGGTGTGGGGTGAGAGCGACGGGATCGTCGATGCCGAGTACGGCAAGGCTTATGCCGCTGCTGTTCCGGGCGCTGTCTTCACGCTGCTGCCTCGCAGTGGCCATCTGCCCCAGGTGGAGACGCCCGAGGAGCTGCTCGGGGCGCTGCTGGATCTGGGCAAGTTCTGATATTCGTTGAGAGGCAGGGAGATTCAGCATGACTACTTCATTGCAGGTAACCCGGATCGGGCATGCCTGCCAGTTGATCGAGATCGGGGATATTCGCGTTCTCACCGATCCCTGGTTCACGCAGACCGCGCACTACTACCACGGTGAGCCGGTCGCCTCGACCGTGCGGAGTCTCGGCCGCATCGACGCGGTCGTGGTGAGCCATGAGCATTACGACCATTGCGATCTCGATGCCCTGGTCGACGGCGGCTTCGATCTCGGGGTGCCGTTGATCGGTCCTGGCACGGTCGCGAAGATCGCGCTGAAGTCCGCGAGCCGTTCGTGCCGCGCGGGCTTCAGATTCAGCTCGAAGGCGACGCCGAGCGACAGCGGGTCGGGTCCGGCCATCACGTCCAGCAGCAGCGAGAGATCGCGGGCGGTGCGTGCCATCGGCCCGACGACGGAGAGATCGCGGTCGGAGGGCAGCGCCGGTGCGGGCGGCGGGACATGCCCACGCGGCGCCACCAGCCCGTGCGTCGGCTTGTGCGAGTAGACGCCGCAGAAGTGCGCGGGGTTGCGCAAGGAACCGCCGATATCAGAACCGAGTGACAGCGCACCGAATCCGGCGGCCAGGGCCGCGGCTGAGCCGCCGGAGGAGCCGCCCGGCGAACGACCGTGATCCCACGGATTGTTGGTGGTGCCGTAGATGTCGTTGAAGCTCTGCAGATCCGCGAGCATCAGCGGCACATTGGTCTTGCCGAGGACGACCGCGCCGGCTTCCTTGACGCGCGCGATCTGCAGCGCGTCCTCGGCCGGCACATAGTCCTCGAACGCCGGCATCCCCCACGTCGTGGGCAGCCCCGCGACGTTGTAGGACTCCTTGACCGTGATCGGAACACCCAGCAGCGGCCGGTCCTCGCCACGGGCACGCGCCTGATCCGCCTCACGCGCGGCGTCGCGTGCCCGATCGAAGTCGGGCACGCAGATCGCATTGATCGCTTTGTCATCGCGTTCGATGCGCGCGATCGCCTCCTCGGTCAGTTCCACCGAGGTCACTTCACCGGCACGCAAGGCAGCCAACAGCTCTTCGGCCGACCGGAAACTCCACTCCATGAGCCGAATCTACCGACGAATGATCGAGTGCGCGGGCCGTCCCGGCGGTCTCAGCCCAGGGCGGCGGCGAAGCGCTCGGAGAGCTCCTTGACCTGCGCGTCGGTAATGACGAAGGTCGGCGAGATCTGCAGTGCGCCCTGGCCCGCGGCGCGGGTCGAGACGCCGTGCGCGCGCAGGGTTTTCACCATGGCGAGGGCCTCGGCCGGGTCGGCGAGCTGGACGGCCGCGACGGCGCCCAGGCCGCTGCGCACCTCGGCCACCCGCGGGTGGTCGGCCAGCGGCGAGAAGTGCTCATGCAGCAGCGATTCCAGGTTCTTGCTGGCCTCGAGCAGGTTCTCGCGCTCCATGATGTCGAGGTTGGCCATGGCGGCCGCGGCCGCGCCGGCGTGCCCGCCGTAGGTGTAGCCGTGCCGCCACCAGACGCCGCCGGCGAAGAACGGCTCGGCGATGTGCGGGGCGATGAAGACCGCGCCCATGGGCACATATCCGGAGGTGAGGCCCTTGGCGGTGGTCATCAGGTCGGGCTGCAGGTCGAAACGCGAGGAGGCGAACCAGGATCCGCCGATACGGCCGAAGCCGGTGACGACCTCGTCGGCCACGAACAGGATGTCGTTGTCGCGGCAGATCTGCCGGACCTCGGTGAGGTAGCCCTCGGGCGGCAGGTACACGCCGCCCGCGCCGATGATCGGCTCGGCGAAGAAGGCCGCGATGCGCTCGGCGCCGACCTCTTCGATGAGAGCGGTCAGCGCCTTGGCCTGATCCCATTCGATGGTGCGGGCGTCGGGCATGAACTCACCGGTGTAGCCCTCGCGGTTGACCGGGATGCCCGCCAGCGAGGTGCCCGCGACGTGCATGCCGTGGTAGGCGCGCTGCCGGCCGACGATGAGGGTCTTCTCCGGGCGGCCGATCTCCTGCCAGTAGCGGCGGGCCAGCTTGGCGGCGGTATCGACGCCGTCCGAGCCGCCGGAGGTGAAGAAGATCTTGCTGCCCGGGACCGGGGCCAGCGCGGAGAGCCGCTCGGCGAGGTCGCGGGTGACCGGCGAGACGAAGTCGCCGAAGTTGGAGTAGTGCGCGACCTGGCTCAGCTGCGCGGCGACCGCGTCACCGATCTCGCGACGACCGTGGCCGATATTGGCGAACCAGAGGCCGCCGGTGGCGTCCAGGTACTGCGTGCCGCCCTCGTCCCAGATGTAGGCGCCTTCACCGCGCGCCACCACGAACGCACCGTCGCGCTCGACCGCACCCATATCGGCGAAGCCATGCCACAGCGAACCCATACCGCCACCTCCATGCACCCTGTACCGGCGCGCCCCGGCGAGGGCACGGCCTACCTACCCCCTACATCTCACCATCACGATGGTGAGCAGCGCGAACGACCCCCGGTTACCCCGCTACCATGGCGATCAGCATGTAGGTCATCCCCACATCCATGACCAGGTGCGGCGCCACCGCGGTCGAGCCGGCCCGGCCCGCGGGGTGCGGGAGCAGATGCCACAGCATCCGGCGGGCTCTCGGGATCAGCATGGCCAGGGCGTCCACCGCGAACAACGCCGCCAGGGCGAGCACCGGCCAGGTGGCGTGCTCCCCCATCGCGGGCATCGCGCCCATTCCGGCCATGGCGTGCGAATCCTGTTGCGCGCCGGGCACACCGATGACGTACAGCATGGCCGCGGCGGCCACCAGGTGGTAGGCGAGTGCCGCCACCCGGTGCCGTCCCGGCGACGGAGCCGCCGCCGCATCCTCTCCACCGGGCCACCGCAATACACCGCGCCACTGCAGCATCCGGCCCGCCAGCAATACCCCGTACACCACCACCATGGCCGTCAGCACACCGTGCAGGGCGCGCGGATCGGCCGCTGCCGGGAACACCAGCATCGCCAACATCACCAGGCACATGAGCAGATGTGCCGCATCCGATTCCACATCCACCGCGCGGCCGTCTCCGGCTATCGCCACGCGACCCTGTCCCACGGCCGCCAACCGGCCCACCATGATCACCGCGACCGCCCCGAACGCCGCCACCACACACCATCGCAACAGGCTGTATTCCTGCACGAATACCACCGGGACCCACCACCTCTCCGCACAGTGACCGAACTCCTCGAGGATCAATGTTCGCACCGCTCTCATGCTCGCATTGCCGCGACGGCCGGTAACTGCCTTTTCCCTGCCTCTCACCGCCACTGGCGGCGCACCCGGAAGCGCGGCAAAGAATTCAGTAGAGCAGTGGCCCGAGCCGGGCCGCGCAGTCGCGGGCGGTGTCGCGGTGGGTTTCCAGTACGCTCAGCCGATTACTGGGTCCGCTGAGGCAGAGCGCGCCCGCGAGGGTGCCGGACGATTTGTACACGGGCAGTGCGAGACACGCGATCCCGGGCACGAGTTCGTCCGCGGCCCTGGCGTATCCGGCCTCACGAATGGATTGCAGATCGGTAGCCAGCGCCGCGTGATCGATCTTGGTGCGCGCGGCGATCCGCGCCGGGGCCGCCACCATGGCCCGCCATTCGGTATGCGAGGACAACAGCAGTTTGCCCGCCGCCGACGCGTGCAGATGCCGCGCCAGCTCCCGCTCCCCCGGGATCGGATGATCGGGATCCTCGTTGATCACCTGGATCGCGGCGGGCCGGAAGTTCATGAGGTGCACGGCGAATCGGGTCGAGGCCCGGAAGTCGTCGAGCAATGCGCGCGCCGTCGTCGGCACGGCCGGAACGGTGATGGCCGCGGCCAGCCCGCGCAACCGGGCCCCGAGCGCGAACCCGCGCAGATCGGCGGTCCGCACCAGATATTCGTCGGCCACCAGGGAATTGAGCAGCCGATAGGTGGTGGCCGGGGCCAGCCCGAGCCGCTCGGCGATCTCCTTGGCGGTGACCCCGGTCCCGGAGTCCGCGACGGTTTCGAGTATGGCGATCGAGTTGGTGACGGTGTTCGTGCGCCGGGAATCCTTCATGCGCGGCTACCGGAAGACCGGGCTCTGCAGCAGATCCGCGTGCTGCGGCTCGTCGTATATTCCGATGCCGCGCAAGCGATCCGGCGCGAAGACCCGCAAGCCGATCGTGAAGAGCACCGAAGCCAGCAGTACGGCCGCGTACACCGTCACCAGCACCGCATTACCGCTCTGGGTCGAACAGGCGGCCGCGATCATCAGAATGCCGAGCAGTATCGCCGTCACGGTGCCGAGAATCGTTATCCTCCTGCTGGATTCGCCTATGCGCCGGAGCAGCGCGGGTCCGGCCAGGCAGGCCGGTAGATAGGAACCCAGGTAGCCGAGGGCGCTCAAGGTGAGAAACGACCGGATCCCGTCCTGCGGTTCGGCTCCCGACAGCAGGTAGACGACGGCGCACCCGGTGACCACGCCCACCGCCGCCACAATGGCGGGCGCGGGCGTGTGGAAGCGCGGATGCGCCCGCCCGGCCGCCGCCGGTGCGATGCCCTCCCGCCCCATGGTGAACAGCACTCGCACCAGCGCATTGAGGGAGGCGACCGTGCACGCGAAGAACGAGGCCGCCACGCCCAGATCCAGCACGGCCCCGAGAACCCGCGAATTGTCCTGCAGCAGCAGCTCGGCGACGGGCGTCGAACTATTGGCCGCACCCGGATCGGCCGCCAAGGCCACGGCCTGCGCGGACACGGCGATCAGATAGATGACGGCCGCGGCCACCGGTGTCCACATCAGCGTCCGGGGCACCGACCGGAACGGCCGATGCGCCTCCGCGGACAGTGTTGTCGCACTCTCGAATCCGACGAACGCACTGATCGCCACGACCGCGCTCATGGCCAGATTGCCGGTCCCACCGTGCCACGCGAACGCGCGCCCCGCGGTGAGGTCGTGCCCGCCACGGGTCAGCAGATACCCCATGAGTCCCAGCACCGTGACCACCGAAACGCATTCCACCAGCAGTGTCGCCGAGGCCGAGAGCCGAATCCCGCGCACCATCAGCACCACCGCGATGACCGCCGCCACCAGCAACAGCCCGACGATGGTGGCCGTCCCGCCGAATCCGCCGATCCCCGCGGTGACCGCGATCTGATCGAGGTAGGTGCCGACCGCGATCAGCCCGGCCACGCTCACACTGCCGTACCCGACAATGGCCGACCACCCGACCGGCACCGCGACCGCGGGCCCCAGCCCCTGCGCCACGTAGGTGTACAGCCCGCCGGTCACCGCGAGCCGCTGCGCCATGGGCCGGATGACCAGGGCCACGCCCCAGGCCAGCAGCGCCGCGGCGAGAAACGCCGCCACACTCGCCCCGCCGCCCGCCGCGCCGATCACGAAGGCCGGTGTCACCGCGGCGGTCCCGGAGGGCGCGATGGCTGCCACGGATTGCGCGAAGACGGGCACGAAAGGCAGTTCCCGCCGGGTCAATCCGCGTATCGAGGAGCGCCGGACCACCATCGGTGGGCTCGGCGGGGCCGATGTCATCCGCGCACGCCTTTCTCTCGCCATGGATTGCCACAGGGTGCTGGACCGGTATTTCGCCGACGTAAACTCCGGTAACGAAGAGTTGTCCCTGCTCGAGACGAACATCTCCGCTGTTTCTCGCCGGCGGTCACCGTCGCACGCCGTCCGTGTTTACAGGCCGCCGATAGCGTTCCGCCCCATCGGAAGTGAACCCGCCACCCGGTTTTTCCCTGGTGGCGGGCTGCAAGAGGGATGGATAGATGACCCAGCAGATAGAACGCCCAGACACCGCCTCGCCGCCCGCCGCGGCGGAGGCCGAAACCGTCCACCGGCTGAAGCCCAATGCGATCGGCCTGGTCGGCGTGGTGTTCATGGCCATCGCCACCGCGGCCCCGATCACCGCCATGACCGGCAATGTGCCGTTCATGATCTCGGCGGGCACCGGCACCGGCACGCCCGCGGCGTTCCTCATCGCCATGGTGGTGCTGGCGGTGTTCTCGGTGGGCTTCACCACCATGTCCAAGCACATCACCGCGACGGGCGCCTTCTACGGGTTCATCTCGTTCGGGCTGGGCCGGTCGGCGGGTCTGGCGTCGGGCCTGCTGGCGACCTTCGCGTACATGGTGTTCGAGGGTTCGCTGGTCGGCATCTTCTCCAGCTTCGGCACGAATACCGTTGCGGCACAGTTCGGTGTGCACGTGCCGTGGTGGGTGTTCGCGATCATCATGCTGTCCATCAATGCGGTCGGCACCTGGTTCGGCGTAGCCGTCGCGGAGAAGCTGCTGGTGGTGCTGCTGGGCACGGAATGCCTGGTGCTGGCCATCATGGGTATCGCGGTGGCACTGCACGGCGGTGGGCCGCACGGCTTCTCCTTCGCGCCGCTCAACCCGATCAATGCCTTCACCGGGCCGTCCGCCGGCCTGGGCCTGTTCTTCGCCTTCTGGTCGTGGGTCGGTTTCGAATCGACGGCCATGTACGGCGAGGAGTCCCGCGACCCCAAGCGCATCATCCCGAAGGCCACCATGATCGCCGTCATCGGCGTGGGCGTGTTCTACGTGTTCGTGTCCTGGATGGCCATGTCCGGCAATGGAATCGGCGAATCGAAGGATCTGGCCGGCTCCGCCAACCCGATGGACGTCTTCTTCCACCCCACCCAGACCTACGTCGGTCACTGGGCCGTGAGCGCCATGCAGTGGCTCATGATGACCGGATCTCTGGCCTGCGGCATGGCCTTCCACAACTGCGCCGCCCGCTACCTGTACGCCCTCGGCCGGGAAGGCGTGTTCCCGGTGCTGAAGCGCACTGTCGGCCGCACCCACCCCGGGCACGGCTCCCCGCACATCGCCGGGCTGGTGCAGTCGGTCGTCGCAGTCCTGCTGGTGGCCGGTTTCGGCCTGGCCGGAAAGGATCCCTACACCGGCACGTACACCCTGCTCGCCATCCTCGGCACCATGGCCATCCTGGTGGTCCAGGCCGCCTGTTCCTTCGCGGTGCTGAACTACTTCCGCAAGAACCACCCCGAAACCCGCCACTGGTTCCGAACCTTCCTGGCGCCGCTGCTCGGTGGCCTGGCCATGATCGGTGTGGTCCTGCTGCTGGTCCTCAATATGGGTACCGCGGCCGGTGACGAATCCAGCTCCCTGATCCTCAAGGCCACCCCCTGGCTGGTGGCCGCAATCGCCATCGGCGGCTTCGGTTTCGCCGAATACCTGAAGCGCCGCTCCCCCGACCGCTATGCCCTGCTGGGCCGCACAGTCCTGGAGGAAACACACGAACGCTGAATCCTCCAACCCGACAGGGCCGTTCCGGAACCTCCTCATCCCGGAACGGCCCTGTCGGCGTTTCAGCACATGCGGAAGACCGGGCCGCGCGGACGGAAAGGCAGGCTCGCGCCGGCGGGAGTCAGATAGGCGTGTTCGTGGCGGATGCGGAGGACGTCGCACATGCCGTCGGTGATGATGAGAATAGGGCCATCGGCCGGAAAATCCTCGGCGCGTTCGAGCATGCGAATGCCCGGTTGCAGGGTGGTGCCGCCACGCCCGCGGACCCGCACCCGGGCGGCGATATCGTCCACGGGGAGGTAGCCCGCGTCGTAAGCGGCTGCGTCACAGAAGATCACGCGGGCGCTGGGCACGTCACGAGCCCGCGCATAGGCGGCGATGGCGCCCAGGCCCTTGCCCATCAGTTCGGCAGACATGGAGCCGGAGGTATCCAGGACCACACCGAAAGTGGGCAGCCGGACCGACTCGTCGGGGCGATGCCAGGCGGGACGCGGGATGTCCGGCGTGGAGGATTGACGACGTGAGGCACGAGCGTAGGTGCGGCGCTTCTCCACTGCCGGGACGTGCTCGTCGAACCATTGGGCCAGTTGGGCATCCCACGGCAGCGCGGGCTGATCGAGCGCGCGGATCTCCTGTTCCAGACCGGCCGGGAGCAGACCGCGGCCACTCGACAGGTGATACGCCAAGCCCGTCGACAAGGCGCCGCGATAGTAGTCGTCCAGGTCGACATAGCGGCCCGGAGCACCGGTGTGCGGCAATGGTTCGCCGAAGATGTCGGACTTGCCGCGACCGCGCAGCGTGGCGAGTTTGCGCAGGCGGCGCAGGTCACCGGAAATGCGATCGTAGATCTGTTCGGCGGACAGGCCTTTCAGCTCCGGGTCGTACAGCAATCCCTCGGGGAGTTCGCCCACGCCCATTTCGACCAGCCAGCCATTGACCACGTAATCGCAGGCCACATTGAATAGATAGTGGTCGCGCCAGCCGGCGCGCTCGCCGTGCCGCAATGCGGCGTGCAGCATTTCGTGGCCGAGCACGAAACGCCATTCCTCATCGGTGAGACCCGCGAACGGGTTGATATAGATCTCCGCCGCCTCGGCATTCACGGCGGCGATGGAAATATCCCAGCCCCGAGCCACTTCCGCGTCGGCGACGAGCTTCATTCCGGCCGCCAGCGCACCCAGCAGCGGGTAGGAGGAGACGAACCAGTTGAGCGCGCGATCCCACACGCGCGGCACCTTCGCCGCACCACGCGTGACGTCACGGCCCGCCTCGGCGAGCGCGTCCCGGGCGGCCTCGCCGACACCGGTCGCGAACTTGGTGCGGTGGTCGGCCTGCTTGGCCATGGCGGCATCGCCGATCACGAAGTCGGGGAACTCGTGCCGGCGGTATTCGTCCGGGATGGCGCTGTCCCACCAGCGTTCGGCCAGTGCGAGTTCCGCCGTGCCACCCGGCGCGTCCGGTAATGCTTCGGGCGGGCGGCCGATCTTCAGCGTCAGCAGGTACTGGTCGATGAGGGCGCAACAGGCCGCCCGATAGGCCGGATGCGGTTGAAAAGGGAAGGTCAGCCAACTGGGCGTGTAGGTGTTCGGCTCGATCGCACGCTCCGGCACTGCACGCGGGTCGAGGTGACCGAATCCCGCGTGCAGCAGCAGGTGCGCGAAGGTCCACGCCCAGTCCTCCGCGGAAGCACGCGTTTTCGGGTTGAAGTGGATCGTGCCGTACGCGGAGATCACCGCCGGAATTTCGGACGGCAGCTCGCCATCGGCCGCCAAGAGCCCGTGGTAGTGCCCGTTGTGCATGCGCCGGAAGATCGGATGATCACGCACGATCGCCCACCCGTTGTCCCGGTTCTCCGCCCACGGATCGGATTTCGTGCGGCGCTTACGCGTCTGCCGTCCCGCCATCGCTCACCTCCGCGCGGCGAGCCGCGGCAGATCGCGGGTGACCTCCACCAGGAACCAGGACGGCAGCACCGGCGCCCCGTCCTCGTCGGAGGCGATGACCAGCTGCGCGCACTCCACGGAGATCTCGGCCAGCTCGGTCAGCATGGTCTTCGCCCGCAGCACAAAGCGTTTCACCCCGGCCGAAACATGCTCGCGAGAAGCAGGCAGCTCCTTCACCAGCCGGGCACGGAACGTTTCGGACAGGAAATACAGCAGATCGCGGTCGCCGGGATCGCGCGGCCAGGCCGCGTCGCCCTTGATGACCGCTTCCAGGTCGAAGGCGTGCCGCACCGTCTTGACGTAGGCGCGGAACGCGGAAGCGTGTGCGGTGGTGAGGGTTCCGGACGCCACCACCCACAGGGTCGTGTCGTCGATGCCCTCCCCGTAGGAGTGCAGTGCGTCGGAGAGCATGTGCCACCCGCGCGGCGTCGAGAACGGCTGCTCGGTCTTGGGCGGCGCCGACCACAGGTGATCCGGCCGCTGCACGATGTACTCCACCACCCAGCGGTGAATGTCATTGTGCGCGGCCCACTTCAGCCAGTCGTCCACGTCGGCGCGCAGATGCATGTGCACCATGCGGTTCACCAGCGCCGACGCCATCGGCCGGGCCAGGGCGTTGTCGGTGGCCCGGTTCCCCGCCCCGATCACCACCGATCCGGCGGGCAGTTCATAGTTTCCGACCCGCCGATCGAGGATGAGCGAGTAGAACGACTTCTGCACCTCGGCGGGCGCCGCGTTCAATTCATCGAGGAAGAGGCAGTACGGCTCCGAGCGCGCGATCATCTCGGGCGGCGCGAACCGGCTCCGATCCTCGACGATCTGCGGTACCCCGATCAGATCCTCCGGCGCCAGCTGCGTGCCCAGCAGGGTCACGCATTCCAGCCCGAGTCCCTCGGCGAACCCGCGCACGAGTGAACTCTTGCCGATTCCGGGCGCCCCCCACAGAAATACCGGACGCACGACCGCGACATGCAGCAGCAACTCCGGCAACTGATCCGGGGTCACCGAGACAGTCGCTTCCAAACGTGTCCTTCCTAGCTGTTGATATCAGTCAAGGCTAGGCAGGCACGTCATCGGCAATCCACTGATTTTCGGCCGGCGGGTCAGTAGCCCTGGGGGTAGTAGGGCTGGCCCTGCTGCGGGTAGTACTGCTGTTCGCGCAGGTACTGGGCCTGCTGCGGCGGGTAGTACTGGCCGTACTGCTGGTCGTACAGGTACTGGGCCTGCTGCGCGGCCTGCTGGCGGGCCTGTTCCTGTTCCAGGTGGTTCAGGCGGCGGTTCTCGAAGTGCTTGTCGACCTCGGCGCACGCGAAGCCGGCGATGAGTTCCTTGCCGAGTTCGTGATGCTCCTGGATGCCCTCGCGCTCGCGGTGATGCTCGTACATGCGCATGGCCTCGAAACCGGCTGCGCCCGCGATGAGTTCGTGCGTCCAGTTGTTCTCCGGCGCCTGCCCGCCGTAGACCTGGTTGTGCTGTGACTCGAACATGTCGAAGAGTCCCATCGGGCCCTTCCCCTTTTCTCCCTGCAGATACTGACGAAATCGACAGTACCGGTGGAACTCTCGCCCGAACCCGGTCCTCAGCAACCTCTCGAGCAATGGGGGCGATAGCCTCGGCGGCATGCGCATCGTTCTCGACGACCTCACCGGACCGGATGTGATCGCCCTGCTCGAGGCCCATGTGGCCGAGATGTACGACACCTCGCCGGAGGAGAGCGTGCACGCCTTCGACCTCGACCGGCTGCGCAAACCGGACATCACCTTCTGGTCGGTGTGGGACAAGGACGAGCTGGCCGGGTGCGGGGCCCTGAAGGAACTGGACCCACAGCACGGCGAGATCAAGTCCATGCGGACCACCACCGCCCGGCAAGGCCGCGGCGTGGCCGCATTACTGTTGGCGCACATCATCGAAACGGCCCGGGAGCGCGGATACGAGCGACTGCACCTGGAGACCGGCGCCGAGGAGTTCTTTCTGCCCGCCGTACGACTGTATGAGCGGCACGGATTCACCCGGTCCGGCCCGTTCGCGGACTACACCGAGGATCCGAACAGCGTGTTCATGACACTGGCCCTCTGAATATCAGGCTCGCGCAACGGCTCTGGGGACCAGGCCGTTCAAGCCTGCCACCAAGGCGGCCAGCACCGCGAACACGACGGCCATCAACGCCAGTCCGCCGAACAGTGACGGGTAGCCCTGGCTGCGCGGATCGATGAACGGGTACGGATACCAGTCCACCAGCGGTCCCCGCAGCAAGGTGTAGGCGCCGTAGACGAGTGGATAGATCAGCCAGCCCAGCACCACCCCGACGGTGAGCTTGATCCCGGGAGCGGCCACCAGCAACCAGTCGGCCACCATCACGATGGGCTGGATCCGGTGCAGCGCGTCATTGGTGAGCCGATCGGTCAGCATGACATCGATATGCGCGAGCAACACCGCGTAGATGATGCCGGTGATGACCAGGTAGAGCGTGCTCGCGCCGCGCACCAGCTGCCAGCGCCGGCTCTGCGGATCGCGGAACCCGCCGACCAGCAGCACCACCACGGCCAGCATGTTCGACTGGATGGTGAAGTAGCTGAAGTAGTTGCCGTATGAGTACTGCGCATTGCCGAGGTTGCTCAGCGGGATCCAGCTCAGCGCCACGACCCCCATCACTCCGAACCCGATGCGCAGCGCGCGAATCCATCCCGGCGTTCCACCTCGTGCGGCCATGGGCCGATATTCGCACGGAAAACGGCCGGAATGCGGACGATACGCCGATCGAGCACACTCCCGGCAAGCGCGGCCATGCCTGGGCGGCGCCCGGTGAGATCGGTATCGCAGCACCGCGGCGACCGGCCCGGAGCAGCCTTTCGCTAGGCTTGACGGTGCAATGACCAGGACCGCCGCCACCTTTCGCGAGCTTCGTTCCCGCCTGGCCGATCTCTCGATCCGCGACGAGTACCGACTGCGTCGCCGGCTCGACAAGGCCCGCGGCGGCGATCTCACCGATCTCGAGACAGAGATCGACGCCGCCCGGCAACGGGTGGAGAACCGCCGTACCGCCGTACCCGTCATCCGGTATCCGGAGCAGTTGCCGGTCTCCGTGCGCCGCGACGATATCGCCAAGGCCATCGCCGAGCACCAGGTCGTGATCGTGGCCGGTGAGACCGGCTCCGGCAAGACCACGCAGCTACCCAAGATCTGCCTGGAACTGGGCCGCGGCATCCGCGGCACCATCGGCCACACCCAGCCGCGGCGACTGGCCGCGCGCACGGTGGCCGAGCGCATTGCCGAGGAGCTGGACACCGAACTCGGCGATGTCGTCGGCTATACGGTCCGGTTCACCGATCAGGCCTCGGATCGCACGCTGGTCAAGCTCATGACCGACGGCATCCTGCTGGCCGAGATCCAGCGCGACCGGATGCTGCGCCGCTACGACACGATCATCATCGACGAGGCGCACGAACGCAGTCTCAATATCGACTTCCTGCTCGGCTATCTGAAGCAGCTGCTGCCGAAGCGGCCGGATCTGAAGCTGGTCATCACCTCCGCGACCATCGATCCGGAGCTGTTCGCCCGGCACTTCAGCGATGAGAACGGCACGCCCGCACCGATTGTGGAGGTGTCGGGGCGGTCGTATCCGGTGGAGATCCGGTATCGGCCACTGTCGCTGGAGATCCCGGTCGCGGCCGAGGATCCCGAGGACGAGGACACCCGGGTGGTGGACCGCGATCCCACCGATGCCATCGGGGATGCGGTGCGCGAACTGTTCGCCGAGGGCGACGGGGACATTCTGGTGTTCCTGTCCGGTGAACGCGAGATCCGGGATACCGCGGACTCCCTGCGCGATATGAAACTGGCGCGCACCGAGATTCTGCCGCTGTACGCGCGACTCTCGGCGGCGGAGCAGCACAAGGTGTTCAGCGCGCACACCGGGCGGCGCGTGGTGCTCGCCACCAATGTCGCGGAGACCTCGCTCACCGTGCCCGGCATCCGGTATGTGATCGACCCTGGTACGGCGCGTATTTCGCGGTATTCCATGCGCACCAAGGTGCAGCGGCTGCCGATCGAATCGATTTCACAGGCGTCGGCGCGGCAGCGGTCGGGGCGTTGTGGCCGTGTGGCGGACGGTATCGCCATCCGGTTGTACGCCGAGGACGACTTCGAATCGCGGCCGCAGTTCACCGAACCGGAGATCCTGCGCACCAATCTGGCCGCGGTCATCCTGCAGATGACGGCGCTGGGGCTCGGTGATATCGAGAGCTTCCCGTTCGTGGAGGCCCCCGACGGCCGGGCCATTCGCGACGGCATCGCATTGCTCGAGGAGCTGGGCGCGCTGGCCCGCCGCGCCGAGGGCGAGACCGGCACCATCCCCGACGCCGGTCTGGTCCTCACGCCCATCGGCCGCGAAATGGCTCAGCTACCGGTGGATCCGCGCATGGCGCGCATGCTGGTCGAGGCGAACCGCACCGGCTGCCTGCCCGAGGTATTGATCATCGTCGCGGCGCTGTCCATCCAGGATGTCCGCGAACGACCCGTCGAACACCAGCAGGCCGCCGACACCAAACACGCCCGCTTCACCGTCGACGGCTCCGACTTCCTGGCCTACCTGAAGCTCTGGGACTACCTCCGGGAACAGCGCAACGCGCTGTCCTCCAACCAGTTCCGCCGCCTCTGCCGCGACGAGTTCCTGCACTACCTCCGCATCCGCGAATGGCAGGACCTGCACGGCCAGCTCAGAACCATCACCCGCGGCCTGGGCTGGAATACCGACGCGGCCGGCGACGACAGCCGTGGTGGCGGAAACGCCGACAGCACAACGGAATCGATCGGCGCCAAGATCAACACCCGCGGCGGCCGCTCCCAGCGAGGTGGAAACTCCTCCGGCGCAGCGAGCGACTCCGCCGGAAGCAGGAGCGGCCGTGCGGATCGTTCCGCGGTGTCGGCGGTGCTCGAGGCGGCGGATGGGGCCTTGCCGTGGGACACTACGTCCATTCATCAGGCGCTGCTCGCGGGAATGTTGTCGCATATCGGAGTGCGCGAGGCCGAGAGCCGGGAGTTCCTGGGCGCACGGAATGCGAAGTTCATGATCTTCCCGGGGTCGTCGCTGGCCAAGAAGCCACCGCGGTGGGTGATGGCGGCCGAGTTGGTGGAGACGTCCCGGCTGTGGGGGCGGATGGCGGCTCGGGTAGAGCCCGAGTGGGCGGAGCGGCTGGCCGGGGATCTGGTCAAACGTACTTATTCCGAACCGCATTGGTCGTCGAAGCGTGGCGCGGCGCTCGCCTACGAGCGGGTGACGTTGTACGGGATTCCGCTGGTCACGCAGCGGCGGGTGGACTTCGGGCGGATCGATCCGGAGATGGCCCGGGAGCTGTTCATCCGGCACGCACTGGTGCAGGGTGAGTGGCAGACGCGGCACCAGTTCTTCGAGCGCAATCGCGAATTGCTGGAGGATGTGGCCGATCTGGAGCATCGGGCCCGGCGCCGCGACATCCTCGTCGACGATCAGGTGCTGTTCGACTTCTACGACAAGCGCATTCCCGCCGATGTGGTGTCGGTCCGGCACTTCGACAGCTGGTGGAAGAAGACGCAGCGCGCGGATCCGAACCTGCTCGACTTCACCTCCTCGACGGTGGTGAACGACGATGCCGCCCTGCTGGATCCGACCGCCTACCCGGACAGCTGGCGGCAGGGCGAGCTGACCTTCCCGCTCACCTACCAATTCGAACCCGGTCAGGCCGATGACGGTGTGACCGTGCACATTCCGGTGGCGCAGCTCGCGCACGTGCGGGACGTCGGCTTCGACTGGCTGGTGCCCGGCATGCGCGAGGAACTCGCGACGGCCCTCATCAAGACGCTGCCGAAGCAGTTGCGCCGCTTGGTCGTTCCCGCACCCGATTTCGCCCAGGCGGCGCTGGCCCAGCTCACGCCTCGCGCGGAACCGCTACGCACCGGCCTGGCCCGCGAATTGTCGCGGCTCGGATCGGTGACCATCACCGCGGCCCAGCTGGATCCGGCGGGACTGCCCGACCATCTGCGCATGACCTACGCCGCGACCGACCCGTCCGGCGCCCTGGTAGCGCGCAGCAAGAGCCTGGCCGAGCTGAAAGCCGAGCTGGCGGAGCAGGTTTCCAAGTCGGTGGCCCGCGCCAACAATGCCGCCGAACGCCCCGCGGCCACGGTCTGGACCTCCGAATCGCTGGGCACCCTGGAATCCTCGGTGAAACGGCAGGTCGGCGGGCAGACCATTACCGGCTATCCGGCGCTGGTCGCGGAGCCGGAAGGTGTTGCGGTGCGGGTGCTCAGCTCCCCCGCCCAGCAGGCCACGGCCATGCGCACCGGCACCCGCACGTTGCTGCTCGGCGCCTTGCCGGGCAATACCCGCGCCGTCACGGCCGGGTTGCCGCCGCAGGATCGTCTTGCGCTGAGCCAGAATCCGTACGGTTCGCTGGACGCGCTGGTCGAGGACTGCCGCGCCTGCGCCGCCGACGAGCTCATTGCCGCGAACGGCGGGCCCGTGCGCAGTCCGGAACAGTTCCGCACGCTGGTCGAGAAGGTCCGGCCCGGGTTCACCACGGCCGTGGCGAATATCGTCCGCGCGGTGGTGCCGGTACTGGCCGAGGCGCATCGGGTGCGTGCGGCGCTGGCCGAGAGCCGGGACCGCGAGGCCGCCGACGATGTCACGCATCAGCTCGACGACCTGGTGTTCCCCGGCTTCATCGCCGAATGGGGCAGTGTGCGACTGCGGGAACTCCCGCGCTATCTGGAGGCCGCGCGCCTGCGACTGGAGGCATTGCCCGCGGCCGCCAATCGCGATCGTCAGGGCATGATCGAACTCGACCGCGTGCACGCCGCCTACGACAAGCTCGTCGACGCGCTGCCCGAGGCGCGCAAGGGCGGCCGGGACATCATCGAAATCTGGTGGATGATCGAGGAATTGCGGGTGAGCCTGTTCGCGCAGCAGCTCGGCACGCCGTATCCGATCTCCGCCAAGCGCATCGAGAAGGCCATGGACACCGCGCGCCGGCCACCCCAGCGACGCCGCTGACCGGATAAGAGCCGGTCCGGATAGCTGTTGTCGTACAACAACTATCCGGACCGGCAAGTCGGGGTGGTGCGGTTATTCGGCGACCGCGCCGACCGCGTGCTCGGCGCGGTGCTTGCGCAATTCGGCGATCTCGTGCTCGAAATCCTCGGCGGAACTGAAGGATCGGTAGACCGAGGCGAAACGCAGGTAGGCCACCTCGTCGAGATCGCGCAGCGGGCCGAGAATGGCCAGGCCCACCTCGTGGCTCGGCACCTCGGGGGAACCCTTGGCGCGCACCGCATCCTCGACCTGCTGGGCGAGCAGCATGAGCGCGTCGTCATCGACCTCGCGGCCCTGGCAGGCGCGGCGGACGCCGCGAATGACCTTTTCGCGACTGAACGGCTCACTCACACCGGAGCGTTTGACCACCGATAGGATCGCGGTTTCCACCGTACTGAAGCGGCGCCCACACTCCGGGCAGGCACGTCGCCTCCTGATGGCGGTGCCTTCCTCTGCTTCACGCGAGTCGACCACCCTGGAATCCGGGTGGCGACAGTACGGGCAATGCATCCGGGATCCTTTGTCGATGCGTGGGCTCCACAAAAACCTCGAGCAATCTCGAGGATACCCGTCCGGCCGCAGAAAGGGTGCGGCCGCCCGGGTTACCGGCCCCCGATCAGGCCGTCAGCTGCCATCCGGTGGCGAGGTCGGCCAGCAGATCCGGCAGCCGCACGAGCAGCCGGCCCTCGGCGAGCTTGGCCGAGAAGGGCTCCGCCAGAACAGGTCTCGCGACGGCCGGATTCCCGCACAGCTCGAGGTAGCGCGGCAGCAGGTCGTGAGTGATGTAGTTCCAGCGGGTATCACGATCGGCCCAGTCGAAGTCGGGCAGTGGCAGGCGCAATGACATGGTGCCGGCGGTGAGCGTGGTGGGCGCGAAGACGCCGGGCGCCCGGACGCCGGGTACCGCGGCCTTGCCGGCGATGGTGCTGACATAGGTCATCACCCGGCCCATATCGCCGCGGCCGCGGGCGGTGACGTCCCACTGGTCGGCGATGATCTGGTTCTGCTCGCGATCGGTCATGCGCAGCGCCGCGTCGTTCAGCCCCCAGGGTGTGCCGGCGGCGATCTCGCGCCAGGCGGTGATGGCATTGTCGTCGAGGACACCGGCCCGGTACATCTCCTCGACCCCGGCCAGGCCCGCGGCGGCGTACGCCTCGTGCATGGGCACCTGGTCGATGAAGATGTGCTTCTGCATGATCATGAGCCGGGTCTGGTACCAGCTCAGATCGGCCGCGGTGAGCCGCTCGCCCGCGGTGCCGAGCAGCCGGATATCGCCGGGCAGCTGATTCAGCAGGTCCGGCGGCGTGCCGCGCAGCAGATCGGACACCGTGCCGCCCAGCTGGTGAATGCCGGGCACGCTGACGATCGAGGCGACATCGCTCATATCGAAGAAGCCCGAGGCGAACGACCCGCCCGCCAGCCCGGCCAGGCCGGTCCAGTAGTAGTCCGGGTGCGCATTGTTCAGCCGCAGATAGTTCACATAGACCTGGGTGAACGTGCCGGAGTTCGCGGCCACGCCGCGGCGCGGATCCCACGCGGCCAGATCGATATCCGCATTGCGGGTGGCGACGACCAGCCAGTACTGGTGCAGCAGGGTGGCGTAGCGCCGCGGTGCGACGCCGGCCGCTCGTGCCTCGTCCAGTGCCGTGCCGAGTTCGCCGGCATCCAGCGGCAGCGCGGGGTTCAGACCGCCGCCACCGGATCCGTCGCCATTGATCGACGGCAGATCCAGGTATGCGGCATAGGCGGATTCGGCGTGCGCCGCCGGAACCGACATCAGCCCGAGGGTGAGGACGATGCCCAGTCCGGCCGTGCGGACGATCCCCCTGAATGCCGCCGTCCGCGTTCGCCGCTGTGATCCGCCGCTACCGTGCGCCATGGCGCCCCCTGTCGAGATGTTCGCCCAGGCCGCCGAGATGTTGCCTGGATCACTCGGGACGGTAGCAACGCGTTTCAGTTTTCAATCTGCATATTCGGCCAAACCCCTGGCCGACCGGCACAACCGGGCGCCGGGACAACCCCGCAGCAGCGTCAGCGCGCGGGCGACATCTGCACGACGGGCGCGGTCTGGGAATCGAAGTTCCCGGCACGCAGCTGGGCGAGGCCGATGAGGCCGGCCACGGCGAGCGCGCTGACGAGGGCGGTGACGGCGAGGGCGGCGAAGCCGACCTGGGCGCGCTGCACCCGGGTCAGCGGATGCCGGCCGTGCGCGCGGGTGGCGACACGTCGTTCGACGACGTGGACGCGGCCGGCCCGGGCCCGGTCGCGAGGGACCGGCTGCAGCCGCGCCCGGCAGGCGCGCTGTTCGAGTACGGGACGACGGGGTACGCGGGTGGCGACGGGCGCGGGGAGCCGACCGTTCCGGATCTCGACAGGGATGCTGTCGAACCCGAGATCGGTTCCGAGCGTTTCGGTTTCGTTGACCACAGTGCGCATCGAACATACCTCCAAGGTGGACTGACCGGATGATGCTGGACGACTGACTCGCTCATGTGTTCGAAGAACTGATGTTCGAATTACTACCACGCCCCACCGACAATGTCACCGACATCCGCGACATGCGTCGAACAGATGTTTGATCACAGGCGTCACACGGTCTACAGTCGAGGCACAGCATCCCGGGGCGCCGGCAACACTGCCCCGGTGATCGAATTCCGATGAGACGCAAGCGGGAACGGAGGACTGCGGCGGTGAGCGAACACGGCAGCGTGGACGGTGACAACGGGCCGGTCGGTCTTGCCGGTGACGGCGCCCCCGAATCGCCCGGCACCGGTACGGATCTGACCGTTCGCCAGCGCAAGGTGCTGGACGTCATCCGCACCTCGGTCAGCGATCGCGGGTATCCCCCCAGCATTCGCGAGATCGGCGACGCGGTCGGCCTGACCTCCACCTCCTCGGTGGCACATCAGCTACGCGCGCTGGAACGCAAGGGCTACCTGCGCCGCGACCCGAATCGTCCACGCGCCGTGGATGTCCGCGGTCTGGACGAAACGGGCATGCGCGCCGCGGCGAACGTCTCGCAGCTACGCGCGATCGGCGCCGATACCGAGGCCGAGGGCGAGCACCCGATCCCGACCTATGTTCCGGTCCTGGGCCGGATCGCCGCCGGTGGCCCGATCCTGGCCGAGCAGGCGGTGGAGGACGTGTTCCCGCTGCCGCGCGAATTGGTCGGTGAGGGTTCGCTGTTCCTGCTGAAGGTCGTCGGTCAGTCCATGATCGACGCCGCCATCTGCGACGGCGACTGGGTGGTCGTGCGTCAGCAGAACGTGGCCGAGAACGGTGACATCGTGGCCGCCATGATCGACGGCGAGGCCACGGTGAAGACGTTCAAGCACACGGGATCCCAGGTGTGGCTGATGCCGCACAACCCCCTGTTCGAGCCGATTCCGGGCAACGACGCCCAGATTCTAGGCAAGGTTGTCACGGTCATCCGCAAGATCTGACCGTGCGCACTGCCGTGACCCGGCGGCCGCCCCGCAGACCGGGCGCCGGGTCACAGCAGTCGTCCTTTCAGGCAGTCGTATTTCAGGCCGTCGTATTTCAGGCCGTCGTATTTCAGGAAACAGTGCCGCCCCAGACGGCGTGCGCCCCCGAATCTCCCACGCGATAGGTCTGCCAGGTGGCGGCGCCCCCGGCCACGACGACCAGTACCGCGATCACCGTCAGCAGTGCCCGCCCGACCGGCTTGCCCCGGTTCCCGCGCACGTGCACGAACACCAGCACGGCCGCCGCGATCACCAGTGCCGCAACGAAATACACCATCTGATCACCCAGATGCTGATGCCGTTGAATGGCCGGCGTATCGCCGATGTGGTCCCGGAACCACTCCCCCGCATTCGTGGTCAGCGGCGTCAGGATCAGCATGCCCACCGCGAGCAGTGCCGCGGGCCAGATCAATCGCACCCGCGCCGCCGGCCACACCGCACACAGGATCAGCAACACCGCCGTCAGTGGCACCAGCACAACGATGAAGTGCACCAACAGCACATGTGCGGGTAAACCATTGAAAGTCGACATACTCAGCGCATCCTCGCTTCCGAAGCAACCCGGCGTACCCGGAACAACGTAAGCGAGCCCCGCCCGGTTCGATCGTGAACCGACGGCATGTCGCGCGACTAGCGGCCCGGCGGCGTCAACCCGAGTTCCCGGATCAGCCGATTCATCTCGCCGCGGTAGAGCTTGCCGCGATCGGCGATCTGATCGTCCAGTTGGCCATGGGATTCCAGGGCGACGAGTCCGTGCATGCGGCCCCAGATCCGCAAGGCCACCGCCACGGCGACGGGTGGCAGGTCCGGGAATTCCGCACGGACCATCTCGGCCAGCGCCGGACCGAAATCCGGCCAGTCGTAGTCCTCGTCCGCGTACCGCGGTCCCGCCGCCGGCCACGCGCCGGCGACCAGGCCGACCAATCCCGCGCAGGCGCGGTGCAGCGCCTCCGGCGCAGGCCCGCCCTCGGGGGGCTGATAGCCGGGCACGGGATCGCCGTAGATCAGCTGGAAGCCTTCCCGGTTCGCCAGCACCCAGTCACGGAAAGCGCAGGCCCACGCCAGGATTCGGCCCGCGGCGTCCGTCGCGGGCAAGGCGTCGCGGGCGGCTTCGGTGGCATCCACCAGTTCGCCGTAGACCTCGGCGATGAGGGTGGTGATCAGGTCGTCGCGGGTGGCGAAGTAGCTGTAGACGGCATTCGCGGTCATGCCCATCTCGCGGGCGATGGCGCGCAGGGTGATGGCGCCGGGACCGCCTTCGGCCATGAGCCGCAGGGCAACCTGCTTGATCTCGTCGGTCGTCTCAATGCGACGCAGTTCCCGCCGGGTCGGCTGCACGATACTCACGCCGAGCACTTTACAACAGTGTGAGATTAATCGACACTGTCACATGACTTCACACCGTGTAGTTTTCTTACGTCGTCACCGTTTACTATTCGCAGGAGCAACCGTGTTCATCGGAATCATCGGCGCCACAGGCAATATCGGCCGTCTCACCACACTCGAGGCGTTGCAACGCGGCCACCACGTCAAGGCGTTCACGCGCGATCTCGCCAATGCGAACCAGACCCACCCGAATCTGACCTGGGTGAGCCTGGACGTGTTCGACTCGGCGGCGGTCGCGGCGGAGCTGCCGGGCATGGACGTCTTGATCAGCTGCTATCAACCGGGCAATGCGGCAAAGGATTTCGCCGCGACGGTGGCACAGTCGGTGGCGGATCCGACGGTCTACGCCACCGTCGCACGGTCGCTGCTACAGGCGCTGGAATCCCATCCGCGCACCCGATTGATCGTGGTGGGCGGGGCCGGGAGTCTCGAGGATGCGCCCGGTCGTGTCAAGGTGGACAAGCCCGAGGCCGAACTCGGCGACGGGCTCGAAAGACTCGGCATTCCGCGCGAATACGCGGTAGCCGTGCGCGGGCACCGGGATGCGCTGAACGTGCTGCGCACCTCGAACCGGCTCTGGACCTATCTCAGCCCGGCGGAGGCCATCGGGCCCGGTGAACGTACCGGCCGTTTCCGGATCGGCGGCGATCAGCCGGTCCGGGATGCGCGGGGAGCGAGTCGCGTCTCCTACGACGATGCGGCGATCGCTCTCATCGACGAGGCCGAGTTGCCGCGATTCGTGCAGCGGCGGTTCACTATCGGCTACTGAATCGAATCGCTGACGGGACGGGGCGGGACGTCTTCGCGGACGCGATGGATCAGGACGGTCTGGGCATCCTCGACCGGTGCCTGGGCCGTTTCCATCGGGGGCGGCGGGGGCGTCGGCGGCGCCGCGGTGAGGTGCGGGCCGCGGGCGAAGCCGAGGACCTCGTACTGCGCGCCGATGATCATGGCGGCCGAGGTCTTGTCCTGCGAGATGAAGCCCTGATTGGGGCCGAGCACCTGGCGGAGGGATTCGAGCCAGCGGTGGTCGAGCACCCGGCAATCCGCCCACGGGAAGTACTCGAGGCCGGTGCGGAGGAAGAAGCGGTCTCCGATGCGGGCCTGCCGCAGCAGATCCAGGACCCAGGCATCGATGCCGTGCGGCTGGGCATTGCGGTAGATCCGGGTGTGCGGGGCGACCGAGCCACCAGCGAATTCGTCGAAGGAGTTCAGCAACTCGGCGGGAAACTCATCGATCCGGACGAAACCCACCACATCCAAACCATGCAGTTGCTCCGGAAGTTGGGCGGCACTCCTGCGCTCGTCGTGCAGTTTGAACTTTCTATTGATGTTCTCGGTGCGCATTTGTCTCCGATTCCCTGCTCCTACTCCCCGGAACAGTAGCACGTACCCAACCGTTTCAAACCACCTTGGGCACATGACCAGTAGAAATTCTCACACCTCGCCGCAATGCGTCCGCTACCCATAAGCGCACTGCAGTACGATGCGCGCCCGGTCACCGTTACCGTTGGTAATAGGTTCCGGTAATGACCTCACCCTGCCTGATGAGGCCGGGATTGCCGCTTTCCCAATAATTTCCGTGCGCCCACGGAAAAACGGGAATATCGGGCATTAGCGGAAAGTTGGCAGCGGGTCCGGCGGACTCGAAAACGGTGGCGCCGAAGCCGGGATCGGTCGGCTCCGGGCCGTGGACGAAGCGGCCGAAGGCCGGGACCGGGTCGCCGGGGGCGGCGGTGGCGAAGACATGGGATCCGTTCCGGTCCGGGCTGATTCCGTCCAGGCGGAGATCGGTCACGCGGTCCACATCCAAGCCGGGGCTGCCGGCCAGGATCAGGTCATCGGCGGCCAGCGAGTTACCGTGTGCGGCGGCCGCGCCGATCAGGGTGGTGCCGTAGCTGTGGCCGACCACGACCGTGTGCGCGGGCGCCTCCCGGTGGGTGACGCGGAGGCCCTGCTCGAACCGATCCAGCTGGGGCGCACCGGCATCGGCCGCGCGATCGCTCGTGGCCGCGAGCAGATCGGGCGGTGCGTCGTAGCCGTACCAGGCGATCACGGCGGTGCGCGCCCGGTGATCGGCGGCCTCGGCGGCGGAGCGCAGCGTGGTGGCGCGCGCGATGCCCTCCTCTATATCGCTCAGCGTCGCACCGGTTCCGGGGACGAAGGTGGCGATATTGCGGGCGGCGTCGGGATTGCCGAGGGCGATGATGCCGTGACTGTGGTCGTCCACGCCGAGCAGATAGCGGCCCGGCTCGAGATCACGGGCGACGATCTCGTACTCGGCAAGCCGGGTGGACAGCTCGACGCGCTCCGCTTCCCAGGGGCGCAGCCGAATCCACTCCTCCGAGGTGGTCGGCAGCTCATCGCGACGCGCCCACTCGGGATGCTCACCGTCCAGGATGGCCAGCCGGGATGCCGTGGTGGTCCGCAGCCGTTCGAGCTCTTGCCGGTTGTAGAAGTCGCGATCCAGCACCGGGATCCCGTCCCGGCCGCCGAGCGTCGGATCGTAGGCGAACAGCGCATCCCGATCTGCCGGTGACAGCGAATCCCAGAGCGCACAAACAGCTTTCGGATCCTCCGGCATTGCCGCCCGGCCGTCGATGATGTCGGCGACAGCCCGGCTCATCCCCGTGCCCTGCGGTGCGTGGCGCAACGCGACCAAGGACTCCACCGCGGTCGTGAGCCGCGCCCCCACCCGGGCATCGATCTCCCCCGCCGTCTCCAGCAGCGAGATCAGCCGCGCCTGCAACACCTGCGCCCGAGCATCGAAACAAACCTGCAGCGCCAGGTCCAAGGCCGCATTGCCGGTATCCGCATGCGGCGCAGCCACACTCCCGTCCTCACCGACGACACACCCGTGATCACCGGCTTCCGCCTCGATATCCAGCACCGATTCCCGCACACCCGCGAGCCCACCCGCCTCGGCGAGCGCATCCGCGATCCCGAGCACGGCCGCCCCGAGATGATTGGCCGCCAACTGGGATTCATAAGCCCGCAAGGCCCCGGCGGTAGCCGCCGCACCCCGCCACCCCTCGACCACCGCATCAACCCGCCGCCCGACAACCCGCATGGCCTCGGCAAACGTCAGATTCGCCACCGCCAGCGCATCAGACGCCGCCGCAGCCTCTTCCGGCCGCCAGCCCCGCACCTGCGACACGGTCGCCCGCACCAGCAGCCCCCAATCTCGAGCCACGACAGATCGAGTTACTTGTCGCCGCAGCCGTATCGACGGCCTGCTGCCCGGAATCGCGCGTGGAAGTCGCGGTCAGGGTAGGTCGTGGAGATAGTTGTCGAGTTGGGTTTCGAGGGCCTGGTCGGTGGCCTCGTAGGTGGTGACGCCGTGGTCGGTGGTGTCGGCCAGGGTGTGGAGGCGGGTGGAGAGGGTGCGCCAGGCGTCGGAGAGGGGGGTGTCGGCGGTGGCCGCGGCGGTGGCGATGGCGGAGTTCGGCATGGCGCGGCCGACTTTCGCGATCAGGTCGATCGGGTCGATTCCCGCTATGACGTCGGCTTGGCCGCGGAGGTCTGCCGCCATGATGCGGAGAGCTTCCAGGTCGGCTCGGAGCATGTCCCCCATGTGTTCCCCTTCTTCCGAGCCGAACTCTAATCTCGGAAGGCGGGGGCAGCGAGGCGGGCAGCGAAACTGTGGAGAACGGGGGCACTATCCACAGGCGCCCCTGCACACCGGGTTATCGTTCGCGGCGGGCGGCCTCGCGGGCGAGGGCGCGGTCGCGCTGTTCCTCGAAGCGGATCACGTCCTTGGCGGCCTGATCCAGGAAGGCGGCGAGCTCCTCGCGGGTGCGCTCACCTTCCGCAGTGAAGTCGGTGCGCTCGAAGATGTTCCATTTACGCAGCACCGGCAGCACCACTTCTTCGAGGTGCTGGCGCGGATCGTAGATGCCGTGCTTGGCCATGAGCACGCCGTTGCGGCGGAAGTTGGGCATACCCGCGCCGGGCATGCGGAAGTTCCGGATGACCATGGCGATGGCGTCCAGGGTCGCGTCGGGCACCAGGTCCAGGGCGGCCGCGCAGATATTGCGGTAGAAGACCATGTGCAGGTTCTCGTCGGTCGCGACCCGCGCGAGCAGGCGATCGGCGACCGGGTCGTCGCACACCTTGCCGGTATTGCGGTGCGCGACACGGGTGGCCAGTTCCTGGAAGGTCACGTAGGCGACGCCGTGCAGCACCCGATGGTCGCCGGTGCCGGTGGGGTCGTCGACGCCCTGGGACACGCAGATCATGCGGGCCTGTTCCAGCGCCACCGGATCGACGCCGCGGGTGACCACCAGATAGTCGCGCAGCGCGATGCCGTGCCGGTTCTCCTCGGCGGTCCAGCGGTCCACCCAGCTGCGCCACGCCCCTGTGCGGGAGAAGGATTCGGAGATGAGCCGGTGATAGCTGGGCAGGTTGTCCTCGGTGAGGAGGTTGGTGATCATGGCCGCGCGGGCCACTTCGCTGAGGCCGGATTCGGCTGGGCTCCAGTCGGTTCCGCCCATGGCGGCGAAGTTGCGGCCCTCGTCCCAGGGCACGTAATCGTGCGGATGCCAGTCCTTTGCCAGCGAGAGATGCCGGTTCAGATTCGATTCCGCGACCGGCTCCAGCTCGGTGAGCAGTTCCAGTGGTGTCATGGATTTCGCCACAGTCGTGTCCCATCTTCACGTCGCCGGCAGCACCCCACTGTGGCCGAGCCTACTCGCATGATCAGCGAATTGTGCTGGGCCACAGAGAAGACGACCGGTCTGCACGCGATAGCCCCGCTATTTGCCGCCGCTCGGCTGCGGCAGCGGCAATCCGGGCAGGCCGGCATCCGGTTGCCCGGGGCCGCTCTTGGCGCCGATATCCTTGTAGCCGAAGACTTTCCAGGCGCCGCCGACCTTCATGAGGTCGACGTACTCGGTGACCGATCCGGTGGTCGGATCGTTCTGTCCAGGGGCCTTTCCGGTCAGTTTCACCACCGCGAGCACCCGGATGAGATTGTCGTTCTGGCTGATGACCGCCGAATCGGAGACGGCGCCGGTCATGCTGGCATTCGCCTCGGTGAGCAGACTGAGCAGCGCCTTGGTTTGCCGCACCTGATCCTTCAAGGTGTCCGTGGTGGCCGCGGTCATGGCGGTATTCCATTTCGCCATGCCTTTGTCGTTCACCGCGTCCACCGTGTAGGCGGTGGACAGGAAGTCGGCGCCGGCCTTGGTGGCGGCGGCGCGGTCGGCGGCCTGGGCATCGAAGCCGGCCACGGTGTGCCGCAGTCCGTCGTCCGCCGAGGCGAAATGCCATGCGCCGATACCGAATCCGAGCACCGCGAGCACTGCCACGACGGCGGCCACGAGGGCGAGCGGCGGGCCGATCGTACGAACGGATTTCACTGCGGCGGAGGTCTTCATACGTCGTTCTTCCGTACTCATCGCGGGGCCTGATCGCCGGTGGTCGGCGCGGGGGCGTCGGTGGCCGGTGGAGTGGTAGGCGCGGCGGCCGGTGGCACGCCGCCCGCGGGCCCGTAACCCGAAACCTTCCACTGCCCGCCGATCTTGCGCATGTCCACCAACGCGGAGCTGTCGGTCGTACCAGGCTGGGGATTGGTGGGATCGGTACTGCCGGTGGATTCGATGACGGCCAGCAAGGTGATCGCGTCACCGTTCTGCGAGGCCACACCGATGTCCTTCACGGTGCTCGTCATATCCGTATGCGTCTTGACCAGCTTGTCGAGTACCTGCCGCCACTGCCCCAGCTGATCGTGCATGGAATCGGTGGTGGCCGCGAGTACCGCACTGTCCCAGTGGTCGAGGCTGCTGTCGTTCACGGTGAACATGGTGGTGAGGAAGTCGGCCCCCGCCTTCGACGCGGCATCCCGGTCGGCGGCCTGCGCCCGTGCCGCCGCCACTCGATCGGCGGTATCTCCGTGCTGGTACGCGAAATACCCGCACGCGGAGCCCATTACCACCACGATCACCGCGGCCACGATGGCGGCGACCCGGCGGCGCCGATCGAACACGGGCCCGGTATCGGTCACGAGCTCGTCCTCGTCACCGACCACCTCTGTGGTTCCCGTTGTCATGGTCGGCCTCCTATCGTGGCTGGTCGCCGGTGACCGGCGGGGTGGGTGCGGGCGCCTGGGTGGCGGTCACGTCGGTGGTGAGGGATTGGTCGCCGCGCCCGGAGTCGACGGCCTTCCAGCCGCTGTCCTGCCGCGCCACCTCCACCCATACGGCCGAGGTGGTCTTGACCGGGTCGGGGGTCTGGATGTTCTGGGTGCTCTCGTCGAGCTGGGCGACGACGCGTACGGTCTTGTCGGTCTGTGCCGCGCAGGCGACGTCGGCGACGGTGCTGGATTTGAGCAGCTTCCCGGCCTTGATCAAGGCGGTATTGTCCTGTCCCACTTTGGGATCGGTGAAGTAGTCGTGGATGGTGCCGGCGGTGAGCCCGGCGATGCGCGGGGTCCAGTCGTCGGGTTTGCGGTAGTCGAAGTTATTGGCGGCCAGCAGGAAGTCGGTGCCGGCCTTGATGGCGGCGGTGCAGTCGGCTTCCTTGCGCCGGTAGTCGGCGAGGGTCGCGGACAGGTCCTGGTTGCGGTCGGAGAGGTCCCAGTTGCGGTAGGTCATCACTCCCACGACGGTGGCGACCACCAGCAATGCGGCGGCCAGCCCGAGCAGCGGGACGGGTATCCCCTTGTCGTTCAGGTCTTTCCAGCGAGATGTCATCCGTACCCTTTCTCTCGCTAGTGCGGGATGTCGACCAGGAGCCGGAAGCCCTTGCCGTCCGGGAAGGCGGCGAGCAGTCCGTCCATGGTCTTGCCGAGATCGAGGTCGATCTGTTCGGCGGGATCGAACAGGTAGGGCCGCAGCACCTCCAGTGCGGGCCCGCCCTTGCCGATGAGGGTGGTCAGGTATTGCACCAGCCGCTGCCCGAGCGGAATGAACGGAATCACTTCGCGCCCACCGCTTTCCTGGGTGATGCTGATGAGCTGGTCGAGCAGCACCGGCAGTTCGGGCAGCAGGGTGTGGGCGAGCCGATCGGCGGTGGAGCGCAGCAGGGTGAGCTTGTCGCCGGTGGATTGCGTGGCCGCGCCGGCCAGGAAGCCGAGCAGCCGCTGGATGAGGTCGCGGTTCTGCCGCAGCGTGGTGGCGAACATGCTGCCGGAGTCGACGAGCTTCTGGATGCTCGGCCCCACATCCTGGATGGCGACATCCGCGCCCTGCAGGATGGTGTTGATGGCGTTCGGATCCAGCTGCGCCATCACGCCCTGTACGCCGCCGAGGGCGCGCGCGATGGTCAGCGGCTGCACCACCTGTCCGGCCGGTACCAGCGAGCCGTTCGAAAAGTAGGGCCCGTGCGCGGATTTGGGCGCGAAGTTGATGTACTGCTCCCCCACCGCGGACAGATTCGCCACTGTCACAATGGCATCCGCGGGGATCTGATATTGCGATTCGACCGACAGCCGGGCCAGCACCCCGCCCTCGGCCTTGACGAGTTGCTGCACGCGCCCCACTTGCAGCCCGTTCAGGGTGACGGGCGAGGTCTGCATGAGCCCACCGGAATTCGGCAGCAGCACCCGCAGCGCATAACTCTGTTCGCCGGGCCGGAACCCGAAGACGCCGTAGGTGAGGTAGGCCGAGGCGGCGAGCGCCATGAACACCATGGCGAGCGCCGAGGCCAGGATCTTTCGGGTCATCGCAGCAACCCCACGAGTTTCAGGATCGGATCCACCCGATCGCGGAAGGCCTGTTCATTGGCGGCGGTGATGCGCGCATCCTTGTCGGGATCCCCGGTCAGCAGATCCGGCGGCGTCTGCGGCACCACATCGGAGACGACGAAGGACGGCAGCCCGCGCGCCGACAGGAACGGCACGATCTTGTTCTCCAGTAGCGCGTTCACCGCCGCCAGCGTGCGCGGCACCTGATCCGGCGCGGCCATCATGGCCTGCAGCAGCGGCGTCCACGCGTCGAGGAACCCGTTGGCCAGCGAAACCCGTTTTGCCACCGCCGGATTGCTCTTGTCGATCAGCACATCACCGGCATAGGACGCCAGATTCCGGAGCGCGTCAACGAAGTGCAGGATGTCGGGCAGCACGTGCTGCACCACGCCCAGCAGCACCGGTGCCTGATCGAATACGAACCGCCACACGTCGTCGGCCTGCCGGAAGGTGTCCAGCGCGGCGGTGGCATTGTTCAGGATCCGGCTCAGCTGCGAGGTGTTCTGGCCGATGCGGTCGATGGTGACCGCGAACTTGGCCATGAAGTCCTTGAAATCGCCGGTGTCGGGCGGGAAGGCCCCGTTGACGCTGGTCACGAAGCTCTGCACGAACGGCACATTGCCGCCGGTGACCCAGCTGACCACCGCGGTCATGTACTGCTCGACGGTGGTGGCCTGTTTGGTCTGGGTGATGGGAATGACGCTGCCCTGCGACAGCATTCGCCCCGACGTCTGCCTCGGAATGCTGAGCTTGACGAAGGTGTCGCCGAACAACGTCTGCTGGGTCATCTCCACCTGCGTCTCGGCCGGTAGGTGCACATTGCGGTCGATATCGAGGATGGCGGTGGGCTGGTAGTAGGGCTGTTGATCGGCGGGCAGCTGCGGTACGTGCGCGTCGGGCCGCGGTCGCACACTGACGGATTCGACGATCCCCACCTGCGCGCCATTGAGCTCGACCTTGGTCTTCAACGGCAGCGACAGCACGTCACCGAATTCGACCCGGACCTGATAGGTGGGTTTGCCGTAGCGGGTGCCGGGCAGCGGCATGTCCAGGGGCCGCACCGCGCAGCCGGAGACCGCCGCGATGGTCAACGTCCCCAGCAGCGCTGTCTTCCAATGCTTTCCGCGCATGCTCCTCACTTCCCCCCGGCCGCGGACATGACCAGCTGCACCAGCCCGAAGTCGACGGTGTCGCCGGGCGCGAAGTTCCGATTGCATTGCGGGAACCAGGGTTTGACCATGCCGCAAATGTCCTGCGCCAGCGACGGATCGATGCGGAAGCTGGGCGGTACGAGCTGTATCCGGCCCGCGCCCAGGTTCTCGTCGAAGGCGCGCGCGGCGCCCTGCAGTGCGGGCGGAATGTCCTTGGCGAAGTCGACCATGTGCTGGGTGTGGTCGAGCACCTTGAAGAGGACCGGCATGAGCCCGTCCAGGCCCAGCATGATGAGCTTGCCCCACTTGTAGATGAGCAGGTTCATCAGCGGCGGCACCCACACCGCGATATCGCTGACGATGCCCACCAGGTCCGGCCCGATGCGATTGACTATGTCGAGCGCGTCGGTGGTGGCGTCGAGCAGGAAGTCCCCATCGGAGACGCCCTGGTCCAGGTTCTGACCGACTTTCCGGAACTCCTTGAGAATGGCCATCATCAGGTAGTTGGCGCCGGCGGCGGAGTCGCCGAGGATATCGCTGAGATTGCGGATGGCTCCGTTGAGCGGCACCGCGCTGTCGTGCACCTGGGTGGCGATGCGCTGCAGCGAATCACCCAGTACGTTGGGCGCCGCCTCTTGCAGCGGCGCGTCGCGCGGTTTGCCCGTGAGGTCCTCGGACAGGTTGGCGACGGCCCGCATGGATTCGGTGAAGCCGACCGGCGTCTTGGTGCGGTCCTGCGGAATACATTTGCGGTAGTCGAAGGTGCCGCCGCCGTTGTAGGCGGGCCCGAGTTCGATATGCCGGTCGGTGACAATGGAATTCGCGATGGTGACCGCACCGAGCTGCTGCGGCAGCCGGACCTTGCGGTTCACGGTCATGTGCACGGTCACGCCGTCCGTGCGCGGTTCGATGCCGACGATATTGCCGACCTGGATGCCGAGCATGGTGACCCGATTGCCCTTGTACAGGCCGACGGCGTCGCGGAAGTCGGCGCATACGGCGAGCGGGGCCTCGGTGCTGTCGTAGTACTGCTTGCCGGTGACGGCCACGATGAGCCCCATCACGACGGCGACGACCCCGACCAGCGCACCGATGCGGCCGCGACGGGACTGCGGGAACACGCGACCCCGGAAGGCCCGCAAGGGATTTCGCACGCGCATCGCTCAGCACCCCGGCTTTCCGTGCGGGCACAGCGGGGTATCGGTGATGGTGGCTCCCGATTCGTCGATGCGCAGATAAGGATTGTCGGAGTTCTCGGCGAACCATTGCAGGAGCGCGGAAGCGTTCTGGTCCAGGCTTGCCAGGGCGTCCTTGTTGCCGACCAGGTCCGCGACTTCCTTGTCCATGCTGTCGTAGAGCGGTTCCAGCGCCGGCCCCAGTTGCTTGTCGGCGAAGGAGAGCACGGGGGTGACGTAGTCGAACAGCCGCCGGATCTGCGCCACCAGGGCGACCAGTCCGTCCCGGTTGGCCGCGACGATCCGATACACCTCCAGCACGTGCTGCCCGGCCAGTTGCAGCCGGTCGAGCTTGTTGGTCAGCGTCTCCAGGTATTCCTTGGCCACGTCGAGGGCGCGCGCGAATTCGTCGCGCCGCTGGGCGATGATGCCGGACAGGCTGTTGACGCTGTTCAGGATCCCGTTCAGCGCATCCGGCTGCTGTTCGAAGGCGCCCGCCAGCTTGCCGATGGTCTCGCGCAGTTTGCCCGCGTCGAGCGCGGCCAGCGCCGGGGTCGCCTGTTCCAGCGCGGACGACAGGTCGTAGGGCGTCCGGGTGTGCTCGCGCGGAATGATCCTGCCCGCGGCCGATCCCGGCCCCTGCGGTTCGATGGACAGATAGCGCCCGCCGATCGGGGTGAGCAGTTTGATCACCACGTGCGAGTCCAGCCCGACGTGCACCTTGCTGTCCAGCCCGAAGGCGATCTCGGCGTGATCGCCGACCAGCGTGACACTGCGGACCTTGCCCAGCGAGATGCCCGCGACGCGCACATCGTCGCCGCTGCGCACATCACCGGAATTGAGGAAGTCCGCCCGATACACCGTCTGCCCGAAGGGAATCACGAAGGCCCCCACCGCGGCCACCAGCGCCGCCACCGTCAGGATGATGGCGGCGATACCGACCCGGAATTCGAAGCGGAGCTGTCCTTCCGCGCTGCGGATGGTCAAGCGCGGCAGGCTGATTCGCGGTCCCGCCGGGAGCTTCCAGGCGCGGTTCATCGGCATTCCCCCATTCGCTCGATGCCCATGAGAATCGTGGCCGGGATGGGCAGTCCGCTCAGGCAGCTCCAGGTCTCCCCCGATTTGGGTTCGTCCACCAGGCTGTCGAGGGTGTGCGCGGCCAGCGGGGCGGCCGCCAGGGTCTGGCGGATGAAGCCGGCCAGCTCCGGTCCGAGCAGATCGTTGTAGAGGCGGTCCATGCCCGGGAAGTTGTCGTAGTAGATGCCGACCAGCCGGTCGAACAGCGGCATGAAGGCGTTCATGCCCGGAATCGCCTTGTCTATCAGGCCTTTCAGCGAATCCATCTTGCCGTAGAGCTGATCCACCAGATCCAGCAACTGGTCGATCATGTGGTCGATCTTGGGTGACTGCCCCTGGAATCTGTTGACCAGTCCGGAGAGATTGTCGGCCAGCAGGGTGACCGTCGGTTCCTGATCGGAGGCCACCTTCAGGATCTGGTTCAGGTCGTCCATGACCGGTCCCAGGCCACGGCCGTCCCCGGACACCACCAGCAGCAGGTTCTCCAGGAACTTGTCGACGGAACCCGAGGACAGCGTGTCGAAGATGGGCCGCACGGCGTCGAAGAGCTCGGAGATGTCGAAGGAGCCGTGGGTGCGTTCGACGGGGATGGTGGCGCCGGGCGGAATCCTGTTGCCCGGCGCGGCCTTCTGCTGCAACGCGAGGTAGCGGTCGCCGACCAGCGAGGTGAACAGCACCGAGACCTCGGTGTTGTCGTACACCTCCTGTCCTTCGGCGACGGTGAACTGCACGAAGGCGACATTGCCGTCGAGGGCGATATCGGTGACCTTGCCGACCTGTACGCCGGCCATGCGCACGTCCGAGCCCTTCTTCAGGCCGGAGACGTCGGTGATGTGCGCGTTGTAGCCGCGCACCCTGTCCTTGACCGGCGTCTGCAATGCCGTCCAGATCATGGCGCCCATGAGCATGATGACCACGCCGACGATGCCCAGCCGGATGGCCGCGGAGCGAACGGATTTCATCGGCCGCCTCCCTGCGGTGCGGGGGCGCTGAACAGCCCGGGCGGGATGGGCAGTCCCGGAATCTGCGGCAGCCCGGGAATCAGCGACGGACCACCGGGCACCGTCTGCGGCCCGGCGGCGATCACCTTCGGGTCCCCCGCCAGATACGGCAACCCCGCCAGCAGCACCTGCAGCCGGAGCGACACCGTCCCATCGGGATTGGCGACGAACGCCTGGTCCACGGCATCGAGCAGTTGCGGGATCCGGTTGTAGAAGCTGGTGAGTCCGCTCGCCCCGCCCGAAATGGGTTTGGCGATACTGAGCAACGCGTCGACCACCTGAGTGAAACCCGGCTGCGGCACGATATTGATGGCATCGCCGATGACCTGCCCGATCACCGACACGATGGCCTCGAAATCGTCACTGCGCTCGGTCAGGAAGGCGATGCGGGCGGCCTGCGCGCGGAAGATGTCGAGCGCACCGTGCGCGACGTTCACCAGATCCCCGCTGTTGTCGGCCGCCGCCTGCAGGGCCGGCCGCGGGTCCACGCCCACCAGGATCTGGTCGCCCACCTTCATGCGGCCGAGATCGATTGCGGTGGAGATCATCCGGCCGATGCCGTCGGCGCTGCCCTCGAAGTTCAGCACCTTGCCGATGCGGTCGATGGGACCGGTGTCGATCTTGCCGAGCTGATCGCCGACCATGCGGATGATGGAGGTGACCGTCACGGTCTGCGAGTCGGCGGGCAGCGTGATGGTGGCCCCGTTCCTCAGTTCGGTGCCGCGCGGGCCGAGGTAGAACAGTTCCAGGGCCGTCATGCCGAGCGTGTTCGAGGAGACGAACCGGGCGTGCACGTTGGCGGCCAGGAACTTCGCGCTGTCCGGCTCGACCGAGATCTGCAGGTATTGTTTCTGCGCCCCAAGGCTTTCCACCTTGTTCACCTGTCCGATGCGCAGGCCGTCCATCTTGACGTCCGCGCCGGAGACGATGCCCTCACCGACCTGCTCGGCCTGGATATTGACGATGAACTTCGGGGTGAAGCCGCCCTTGATGTACACGGTGAACAGCAGCGAGATCACCACCAGCAGCGCGCCGCCCGCGAGCCCGGTGAGCAGCAGTTGCCACGGTTTAGGCCCACGTCCGTTGATCGCCTGATACTTCGCGATTCCCATGGGCTATCCCGTGATTCGGATATCGCTGACGAACATGCCCCACAGCGCGGTGGTCAGCATGAGGTCGAGAATGACCACCAGCACCAGGCTGGCGCGGATGGCCCGCCCCGAGGCCACGCCCACGCCCTCCGGCCCGCCGGAGGCGTAGAAGCCGTAGTAGGAGTGCACCAGGATCACCACGATGACGAACACCACGGCCTTGAACAGCGACAGGAAGATGTCCTTGGGCGCCAGGAAGGCCTGGAAGTAATGGTCGTAAGTGCCGCCCGCCTGCCCGTGCACGACCTTGATGAAGAAGGCCGTCGCGAAGTAGCTGCAGGACAGGGACGCCAGATACACCGGCACCACGATCAGCACCCCGGCGATCACGCGGGTGGTCACCACGAACGGAATCGGCTCCACCGCGGTGGCTTCCAGCGCGTCGATCTCCTCGGAGATGCGCATGGACCCGATCTCGGCGGTGATCCGGCAGCCGGCCTGCGCCGCGAAGGCGATGGCCGCCACCAGTGGCGCCAGCTCCCGGGTATTGGCGAACGAGGAGATGAATCCGGTGAGCGGGCCCATGGCCAGCATGTCCAGCAGCCGGAAGGCCTCGATGCCGATGACCGCACCGGTCATCAGGCCCATGAACACCACCACCCCGACGGTGCCGCCGCCCACGATGACACGGCCGTTGCCCCAGCCGATATCCATGAACACGACGCCGATCTGACGCCGGTAGCGGTGCAGGGTGCGCGGGACGGCCCGCAGCACGTGATACGCGAAGGCGAACTGGTGACCGAGTCCGACCACGGGCGCGAGGGAATCGCCCGCCCGCTGGATCGTTCTGCCGCCCAGTGCACGGTATTTCGATGGCACAACCACTTAGAACCCCATACTGTCCGGAAACCAGATGGTCAGCAGCTGGGTGATGAGCACATTCGCGGCGAAGGTGGTCATCACGCCGAGCACGACGGTGGCGTTCACGCAGTCGGCCACGCCCTTGGGGCCGCCGGACGCCTCGAACCCGCGCTGACTGGCCACCAGCACGACCAGGATTCCGAAGATGACGGTCTTGACGATCGCGATGATCAGATCTGTCGTACTGGCAAAGGCCGCAAAGGAATTGAAGAAGGCGCCCGGTACGCCGCCCTGGATGAGGGTCATGGCGTAGATGGTCGACATGCCGACGAAGACCACCAGGATGCACATGAGCGGGCCCACGATGAACATGGCGGCCAGCCGCGGCGCGACCAGGCGGTGATTGGGATTGATGCCCAGGGTGCGGATGGCGTCGATCTCCTCGCGGATCTTGCGCGCGCCGAGATCGGCCGCGACCGCCGCGCCCACCGCGCCGCCCATGAGGATGCCCGCGATCATCGGGGCGGCCTGGCGGATCACGCCGAGCCCGCCCGCCGCGCCGGCCTGTGAGGTCGCGCCGACCTGCGCGGCCAGTGAGCCTGCCTGGATCTGGATGATCGCGCCGAGCGGGACGGAGATGAGGATGGCCGGCCAGCCGGAGACGCTCATCATGAACCAGGCCTGCGTAATGGTCTCGCGCCAAGGGTGATTCAGCTTGACGATGTCGCGGACCAGGCCGTAGACGGAATCCACAGCGAGCAGGACCAGCCGGCCGAAGGTGCCGATGGAACCGAGCAGGGTGTGCCACGCCCACAGCGCCAGCCGGATGAACGGGCGGATCACCGGCGGCAGGGCCGTCCAGGCGGGCGCCGGTTCCGGAGCGGCCGGGACGGCCTCCTCGGGGACTGCCAACGTACTCATTCAAACCTCCCCTGCACACCGTCTGAGACAATGTACGCGTACGGGACCACACTGTCCGCGAATATCGGCAAATCGACGAACGCCTAGGGCGTCCACCACTGAACTACGCTCTGCACATCGGCATTCGCGCCATTGCGCAATAAAGTCAAAACACTCTGGGTCAGTTGAATGGAGACGCCCGCACCCGAGCCCGACCAGGCGCCCCCGCCCGCATCCACCGCGAGCCGCACCGGCGTGCCCGTCGCGAGTTCGTAAGCCTTGAAATACGATCCGCACACCACGAACAGCGTCTGCGCGGTGGACCCCACGACCGTCGCGCGATTCCATTCGTCACAGCGCGCGGACACCCCGTCGCCGCCGAACCAGCCGTACTGGTTCGCGGTCCTGTTCGCGAAGCCCGGCATCCCGCTCGCCGGGGCCGCGGTATAGGCGTCCGAGTCCGGGAGCTGCGGCGGAATGGCTTCCTGCGGCACCACGGGCGCGGGCGTCGTGGTGGTGACCCGGGTGGTCGGGACGACGCTCGCACTCGGCGCGGCCGGCCGCTCCGCCACCACGACGATGGGCGGCGGCGCGCCCAGATGCGCCCGGAACCACAGGGCCACTCCCCCGCCGCCACCGATGAGCGCGGCCGAAACCAGCAGTCCCGCAATGTAAGCGAACGCCGATCCCCGCGGCTTGCGCGCTGCCCCCACGGCGCCTCCTTGCATGAAATCTTGCCCTACCGACTCAGACAGTGGTTAGCATACTGTGACCCACGGCCCACGGATAGGCAAACTGAGATCGCGATCACATGGAGGGGACATGAATTACCGCCTGAGAATGGCGTTTTCGCTGGCAGCACTCGGACTTGTGCTGTCTCCGACAATCAGCGCATGTAGCTCCGGCAATGTCCGGAGCAGCGACATCACCATCACCGTCGCCCCCACCACCACCGCCGCGAGCACCGCGGCCGGCGGCAAGACCCCCGATCCGCTCACCGCCGACCAGCTGAACACCAAGCTGCAGGACCTGTTCGGCAAGGGCCATCAGGTCAGCGACGATCAACGGCTGTCCATCGTGCAGGGCGGCGAGGTCTTCCGCTCCGACCTCCCCCAGCTGCAGAAGGCCATGTCCGAGAACCCGAATGCCACCTTCGGCGTGGTCTCCGATTCGGTCACGCTCAACGGCGACACCCTCGAAGCCGACTTCTGGCTCGACAAGGACGGCAACGGCAATCGCCGCTCCGCGCCCCTCGATCTGGTTCCAGTGAACGGCGAGTGGAAGATCCCGGTCAACGAGATCTGCGGCATCCTCGCCCAGACCGACTACAAATCACCGGCCTGCCAGTCCTAGGGGTGCACCGTGTTCCACTGGTTGGGGCGGTGGACCTACCGCGCACGCTACGCCGTCATCACCGGATTCATTGCGCTGATGGCGATTTCGGGCCTCTTCGGTCACGGATATCAGGACCGGCTCACCGCACAGGGCTTCTTCGACGACACCAGCGCATCGGTGGCGGGTGCGAAACTCTCCGACAACACCTTCGGGCGTGACTTCGACGGCGATGTGATCGCGCTCTACACCGCACCCGCCGGACGCCACATCACCGATCCGGATATCGAGGCCGCCGGACGGGTGCTGACGCAGAAACTGCTGACCGACTACAAGACCGAGATCAAGGATGTCAGCGGCTACTGGAACGGCAGCCTCGGCAAGACCCGATTCATCGACGCGACCAAGACGCAGGCCTTCATCAGTATCGGGTTGCAGGGCACCGGGGATCAGGACAGCGTCGACTGCTACCACCGCATCGAACATCAGCTCGGCATTCCCGGACTGGACCTGCGTATCGCCGGGCGGGTTCCGGTGGCCGATGCCGTCGGGCTCACCATGCAGGCCGATATCCAGCGCATGCACGTGATCGCCTTGCCCGTGGTGGCCATCGTGCTGTTCTTCGTCTTCGGGGGCGTGATCGCGGCCGCGCTGCCGCTGATCGTGGGCGGGCTCACCATCATCGGCGCGTGGGGCGTGATGAAACTGCTGACCGATGTCATGCACGTGCACCAGTTCGCCGACGCGGTCATCTCGCTCATCGGGCTCGGGCTGGCCATCGACTACGGACTGTTCATGGTGAGCCGGTTCCGGGAGGAGATCGCCGCCGGGAGATCCACGGAAGACGCTGTGCGCATTACCGTTTCGACGGCCGGGCGCACCATCGTGTTCTCGGCGACGATCATCGTGGTGTGCGTGGCCGGGGTGCTCATCTTCCCGATGACCTTCCTGCGCTCGGTGGCGCTGGGCGCGCTCACCGCGGTGGCGCTGGCGGCGCTGCTGTCCCTCACCGTGCTGCCGGCCATGCTCGCGGTGCTCGGCAAACGGGTGGACGCCTTCGGGCTGAAGCGGTTCTCCCGCACCCGCACCGAAGCCCAGATCGATGCCTCGTTCTGGTCGCGGCTGGCCACCTGGGCGATGAAACGTCCTGCGCTGCTGGCCTATCCGATCATGCTGGTGCTGCTGGGGCTGATCCTGCCGTTCCTGCACGTGCAGTACGCGGGGCTCACCGAGAAGTACCTGCCGCCGGGCAATGAAACCCGCACGGCGCAGCAGACTTTCGACGCGGTGTTCCCGAAGGAACGGGTGGAGCCGGTCAAACTGGTGATCGCGGGCGCGGATCGGGCGACGCTGGATGCCATCGTCGCGGCCGCGGACAAGACACCGGGGTTGACGAGCGGGTTCGAACAACCCTTCTCCAATGGCGTGGCCGCGGCGGGCGTGAACGTGAAGGTGTATCAAGCCGGTCTGGTCGATCCGAACGACGCCGACGCCGTCATCGCCCGGCTGCGCGCCATCACGCCGCCGTCCGGGGTGACCATGTATGTGACGGGCCTGCCGGTGCTGGAACGGGATTCGATCCACGGGGTGATCCATCGCCTGCCGATACTGCTGGCCATTCTGGTGATCGCGTCGTTCGTCATGATGTTCCTGGCCTTCGGCTCGTTCGTGCTGCCGCTCAAGGCGGTGGTGGTGAGCGGGCTGAGCCTCACCGCCACCTTGGGTTTCCTGTCTTTCGTGTTCTACGACGGGCACGGTGCCGGACTGCTCGATTTCACGCCGCAGCCCTTGAGCTTCCCGGTGCTGGTGATCATCGTGGCCATCGTGTTCGGGCTGTCCACCGATTACGAGATCTTCCTCATGTCGCGGATGGCGGAGGCGCGCGAGCGCGGGGCGGACACCCCGGAGGCCATCCGGTACGGAACCGCGCACACGGGCGGCATCATCACCGCCGCGGCGCTGGTGCTGATCGTGGTGACGGGGGCGTTCGGGCTCTCGGATCTGGTGCTCATGAAGTACATCGCCTACGGGATGATCATGGCGCTGATTCTGGACGCCACGGTGATTCGACTGTTGCTGGTGCCGGCGATCATGCGCATGCTGGGTGATCGATGCTGGTGGGCGCCACAGTGGGCGCAACGGCTGCATCGGCGGATCGGGCTGTCGGAGGGCGGGGTCCGGTCCGCGCCGGCCGATGAGCCGGAAGAGGTCGCGGCATGAGAAGACGTCGCGGCATGAAATGGAGCGGTCGGTTCGCGGCGCTCCCGGTGGGCTGCCTCATCCTCGGCGCGCTGCTCACCGGCCCCGCCTCGGCCGCGTCCGGGCACCCGGCCCGGGCCGATGCCGGCACCCTCGCCGAGATCGACTGCGGAGCCACGCGCACCGACGGATCGCGACTGGAAATCAGTTGCTACAACCCGGATTCGGAGCCCGGATCGGTGGACGTCACCTACGTCTGCAGTACCCCGCTGGACGGGCGGCAGGTCGTCTTCACCGAGCCCGGTAATCCCATCGGCGCGGGCGCCACGCTGCGGCTGTCCCGGGACTGCGGGCCCGGGCAGGTGGTGCTGACATATCAGGTCTGGCCTCTCACCGCGAGCCAGCGCGGTGATCAGGAGGCTCGACAGGAAAGAATCCGGCGGCAACGCGATCAGGAAGCGGGTCGGTAGGTTCGCTTTGCGGTATGCCATTGCGTCTGAGACACTTTCGATCACAAGTGTCTGTTCCGTAGTGCACGGACAGGAATATGGGGAGTTGCGATGGCAGCACAAATGGCGGACAAGCTCATCGACGCCGCCGTGGACTATATCGTCGACCAGGTCACCGGCGATCTGCTGGTCGCCCATACCGATTCGATTCTGCGCGATACCTTCACGGTCGCCGAAACCCTGAAGGTATCCGACGCACTGGATCGGGATTCGGTGCAGCGGACCGCATTGTCGATCATCGAATTGGCCAACAACAGCGCCGCGAATCGGCAGTTGTTCGAGGCGCTGGCCGATGCCCTCTACGATCTCGCGGCCAATGACGAGTTCCGGCTGGGCGATGTGATCGACCGCGACGGTGTCGCCCGGCTGGTCGCCACCGTGCTCGGCATGCACCACATGTTCGAGCGCGGCCTCGACCGGTTCGCGCAGAGCCCGCTGGTGGGCTCGGTGGCCGCCACCTTCGTCAATCGCATCGTGTCCGGCGCGGCCGACGCCGCGCGCAGCCGGGCCGAGCGGATACCGGTGGTGAAATCCGCGCTCTCCCTGGGCGACAGGACCGTGGGGCGGGTGTTCAGCGCAGGTGACAAGGCCTTCGGCGAGCGGCTCGGGGAGGCCGGTGCGGCGGCGGCCCAGTACGCGGCGAAGCGCACCAATCACGCGATCCTGACCGTCATCAAGGAGACTCCGCTCACCGACGCGGTCATGGAGGTGTACGACCTCTTCGCCGGCGAGCCGGTGAGCGATCTGCGCGAATTCATCGAACTCGACGAGCTGCGCGCATTGCTCGCGGCGGTCCTGGATCTGGTCACCACGGTCAAGAATCACGATTATCTGGCCGAACTCGTGGGCGATGCCGCGGAAATCCTGCTCGGCTACTACGGCGATTACACGGTGGCCGGATTGTGGAAGGAAGTCGGGATAACTCCGGAGCTGCTGCGCGATGAATTCGTGCGGTACGCGCCACCCGTCATCGAAATCGCGAAACGCGATGGCGTACTGGCGGGTATGGTGCGGCAGCGCGTCGAACCTTTCTTCCGATCCGAGGCTGTTCAAGGGATCCTGGCAGGCGCCTGAGCGTAATCCGCTCGGCGTCTTTGCAATTCGAAGGTTCGATTGCAATCTGTCTGGGACAGGGCTAGTCTGAACCCGGCCCGCGGTGCTCCGATGTGTACCCCACCGAACCGCCGCGGGTCCCGGGGGCGGCCCGCGCGCACCTCCTGTTGTCCGGCATGTGCCCACTGTTGTGCCGGAACGCGGGTCGCCCTTCACCCGGACGGGTTAATGTCGAGGGTCGCGTCCACGATGCAAGGGTTGACCGAAGACGCTCAGTCGATCAGAGACGCGCAGTTCGATCACCGACCGCGATATCGTCCGCGATGCAAGGAGAGCCGATGGCTCCGGGGGTTCCCGCCGCACTCCGCAAGCTGCTACCCACCGTTCTCTGCACCGCCGTGGTGCTCGGCGCCGCCCTGTGGCAGCACCGGGTCGTCGCCGTCAGCGCCCATGCGCTGGCCGGCGCCGATTGGCGCTGGCTGGTGGTGGCGGGCGTGGCCACCATCGCGCTCTGGCCGTGCTCGGTGTGGATGATGCGCGGATCGATTCCCGCCCACACCTCCGCGGCCGAGACCTCCGCGCCGCAGACCTCGGCGCGCAAACTGTTCGCCCTGCAATTGGCGTTGCCCGCCCTCGGCCTGGTGCCGACCGCCTCCGTCCTGGTGCGGCTGCGTTTCCTGCGCCGCGCCGGGCTCACCCACACCGCCGCCATCGCTTCCATGACCCTGTTCGGATTCGCGGCGGGCATGGTGCGCATACCCATGATCGCCATCGCGGCGGTGGCCATGCCCCGGTTGATGAACCACAGCGGGGCGCGGCCGCCCTGGCACGGTCTCGCCGCGCGTTCGGAGGCGGCATTGCGGGTCGCGGGCGGACATCCGTGGCTCACCGCCGGACTCGGCGGTGCGGCCTTCGCGATCCTCCTCGCCCTCATCGTCCTCGGCGTGATCATGGTGCGGCACAAGGTCGCGGCGCGCGGCGGCTGGCGCCAGCTGTTGCTGCGGCACGGCCCGGCAGAGGCGCGGTCCGCGCTGAAATCACTGACCACCACCGCGGTCCGGCCCGGGCACGCCGCCCTGCTGTGGCTGTGCGCGGTGGCCGAACCGCTGCTCATGGTGGTGGCGCTGTGGGCGGTGCTGCACGCGGTCGGCGCGAATCTGAGCCTCGCCGACACCTTCGTGGTCCAGCTGGTGACGGTCGCGCTCGCGCCACTGCTGCCGACACCCGGCGGCGCCGGGTCCCGCGAACTGACCATCGCCGCCGGACTGACCGCGGTCGCGGGCCTCACCGGCGGCGTCGCCGTGGCGGCGGCCCTGGGCTTCCGGCTCATCACCTTCTGGTGCCAGGTCCCCCTGGGCCTGGCCTCGTTCGCCTACCTGAGCCACCGCCGCCACATCTGACGGCCTACGGCCACCGGTAATGCACATCCGTGAGGCGCTCACTCAAGCGCCAGAGCGCCCCCGCCTGGAGACGGCTGTAGCCCAACGGATTTCGCAGCGCCCGGCGCGGATAGCCGAAGGCCTCGAAAGCCGGTCCCACATAGGAGTTTCCGCGCAGACCGGGCGTGGTCGCGGCATACAGCTGGGGCAGCGCGCCCATGTAATCGGATTGGGCCAGGGACACGATCATTCGCTGCTGCGCCGCGGCCAGCCGGCCACCCACGCCCTTCTCACCGTCCGAGTCGTAGAGGTGGGTCGAGGAGAGCCCGGGGTGTGCCGCGACGGCGGTCAGGCCGGTACCCGCGGCGCGGGCGCGGCGGTGCAGTTCCGCGGTGAAGAGCAGGTTCGCGAGTTTGGATTGGCTGTAGGCGAGCCAGCGCATATAGAGGACACGCCAGTTCGGGTCGGACCAGTTGATGAAGCCACCCCAGGCCGCCACCGAGGAGACCGTCACCACGCGCGGGTCGTCGGATCTGAGCAAGGTGGGCAGCAGTAGACCCGTCAGCGCGTAGTGGCCCAGATGATTGGTGCCGAACTGGGCGTCGAAGCCGTCCGCGGTGCGAATGTTCCTGGGGAGGGCCATCACTCCCGCATTGTTGATCAGGATGTCGATGGCGGCGCCGCGCACTTCCAAGTGGTCGGCGGCGCGGCGGACCGAGGACAGATCCGCCAGATCCAGCGGCAGCACTTCGGGTTTCGGGCCGGTGGCGGCGGCGGAGACCGATTCCAGGGCGGCCGCGGCCTTGAGTTCGTTGCGGCAGGCCATGATCACGTGCGCGCCCTTGGCGGCCAGGGCTTCGGCGGTGCGCAGGCCCAGGCCGCTGTTGGCGCCGGTGACCACCGCGGTCCGGCCCTTCTGGTCGGGGATGTCGGCCGCGGTCCAGCGGCGCGGGAGGAAGGGGGGCGTTGCGGTATCGGTCGGGGCCGACTGCACCTCGGTCATCCGGTCACACTCCTGTTCGGTTGCCGTCTGAGACAATCTAGTTGATCCTATGAGGATCCGACAGGTCCCGCGGTGTGGCCGAAGCCACCGGGGACGATCGACAGAGGGGATCGCTCATGGCGAGCTATGAATCCGGCTACCACACGGTCGTCGAGGTCCGTCCCGGCCAGTTCGAGCAATTGCTGCGGCTGCTGCTGGACACCGCACTGGAATGGCTGCGGCCGCGGCTCGAACGGGCCGCGCGCTTCCTGGTCGCCGAGCTCCTGCGCGGCGTGATCGTGCTCGCGGCACTGGGATTCGCGCTCGTCGCGGCGGCCTACGGGACCGTCTACTTCTTCGCCTTCCTGGTCGAACTGCTGAGCCAGTGGATGCCGCACTGGGCCGCGCTGCTCCTCACCTCGGCGACCATGCTGGTGCCCGCCGGCTGCGCCGCCCTGCTCGGCCTGTGGCAGCTGGCTCGGCTCCGCACGGTGCGCACCGCCGTGACGGGCGCCGCTTATTTGAGCAGTGCGGCGCAAACCTGGTTGCGCCGCGACACCACCACCCACGACGGCCGCTGATCGCGAAGGACATCGAATCATGCTCACCACCCTCATCATTGTCGTGGTCGCACTGCTCGTCGTGGGCGCGATCGGCGCGGGCATCGGCGCACTGCTGCTACACAATTGGACCGCGGCCGTACAGCGTGGCGGCGGATTCAAGGTGCAGCAGGTACCCGCCGCGGACCTCGACGAATTCCTGCGGACCGAAGCCACTTTCGCGGTCACCGCGCAACGCGAATTCCCTTACCCGCCGCACAAGGTATGGGACGCCCTGCAACTCGACGGAACCTTCTCCTGGATTCCGTTCGTGAAAGGCATTCGCTATCGCGACACCTACCTCCGCGAGGGCGCGCTGCGCACCTTCGACGGACTGCTGTTCGGCGTCGAAGAGAAGGTCATCGTGCAGGCCCCCGACCGGCGACTCGCCGTGAGCGGAACCCGAATTTCGCTGCCGGTGCTCGTCCGTTCCTTCGCCGAGGACTACCAGCTGCGGGAGACCCCGGACGGCACCCTGCTGACCTGGACCATAGCCTTCCGACCACGGTTTTTCACCTTCCTGCCGCTGCGCTGGGGCGCGCCGTTCGTACGCCCCTTCGCACGCTGGGGAATTCGCGGCCTGGCCGACCGTATTTGATCTCGGCGCTGCCGCGCGCGACCAACACCGCTAGTCTCGGAACGACCGCAATTTCACTGCACTCCCAGCCAATTGGTCGTTAAGGATTAGAAGATAGTGAATACGCTGGACAAATTCTCCACTCGCAGCGGCGGGTTCCGCAGTGTCGTGATCACCGCCGTGGAGATGACCACATCGATTGCCCCCGATACCGAGGGCACCTGGGCGGGATTGCTCTCCGGGACAAGCGGCATCAAGACCCTCTCCGATCCGGAAGTGGCGCGACTACAACTGCCGGTCAATATCGGCGGTCAGCTCGTCCACGACCCGACCAGCGACCTGGACCGCATCAAGAAGCGGCGCATGTCCTATGTGCAGCAGATGGCCTACGCCATGGGTAAGCGGCTGTGGGCCACCGCCGGCACCCCCGAGGTCGACAAGGACCGCCTCGGCGTCTGCATCGGCACCGGCCTCGGCGGCGCCGATGCCATCGTGGACGCCAATGACGCCATGCGCGACCACGGTTACCGCAAGGTCTCCCCCTTCGCGGTGCCCATGAGCATGCCCAACGGCGTCTCCGGCGTGGTCGGGCTCGAGATCGGCGCCCGCGCCAGCATCGTCACCCCGGTGTCCGCCTGCGCCTCCGGGTGCGAAGCGCTCGTACACGCCTGGCGCTCCATCATTCTCGGCGAGGCCGACATGATCGTGGCCGGCGGCGTCGAGGGCTACATCAATCCCGTTGCCATCGCCGGATTCTCGATGGCCCGCGCCCTCAGCACCCGGCTCGACGAACCCGAACGCGCCTCCCGCCCCTTCGACCGGGACCGCGACGGCTTCGTCTTCGGTGAAGCGGCCGCCCTGCTGCTGCTCGAATCCGAGGAGCACGCCCTGGCGCGCGGGGCCAAACCGCTCGCCCGGCTGCTCGGCGCCGGACTCACCGCCGACGGATACCACATGGTCGCACCGGATCCCGAGGGACTCGGCTGCGCCCGGGCCATGCGCCGCGCCATCGAAACCGCCGGGGTGAGCCGCTCCGAAATCGACCACGTGAACGCGCACGCCACCGGCACCAGCATCGGCGACCTCTCCGAGGCGAAGGGCATCGCCGCCGCCATCGGCACTCACCCCGCGGTGTACGCGCCCAAATCGGCACTGGGCCATTCGGTCGGCGCGGTGGGCGCCCTCGAGGCCATCATCTCGGTTCTCACCCTGCGCGATCAGGTGATCCCGCCGACCCTGAACCTGGAGAACCAGGACCCGGAGATCGACCTCGACGTGGTGCACACCAAACCCCGCCACACCGAGATCTCCTACGCCCTCAACAACTCGTTCGGCTTCGGCGGCCACAATGCCGCCGTCCTGTTCGGCCGCTACTGATTTCGCTCCGGGCCTGGCCGGTTCTCGAGTTTCCTGGCCAGGTAGTCATCTATTCGGGACAGGGCACCCGGGCGGGTGAGGCGGGCGCGTAAGGCTGTCAGGCGGTCCGGGTGGAGAACGCGGGCCGCCAGGCGGGCGCCGCCCGGTGAGACCCGGGTGGCGAGGTAGAGGGCGCGGGCCTCGATCGGGGTGGGGACCACTGCCGGATTGCGGGAGGCGACGCGAACGATGGTGCGGGCGATATTGTCCGGGCTGTGCGCCACGTAGCGCTGGGCCAGGGCGGAGATGCTCAGGGTGCGGGCCGCGGCGGCGGTCTGCTCGGTGTCGGCATCGTCGTTGTCGTAGATGCCGGTGTGCACCAAGGCGGGACAGACGGCGGTCACGCCGACGCCGGTGCCGGCGAACTCCAATCGCAGGCCCTCCGTGAGCATTTGCGCGGCGGCCTTGGTGGTGCAATATGGAGTGCTCAGCGGGATGGGTGCGAAGGCGGCGACCGAGGTGACATTGATGATGCGGCCGCCGCGGCCGGAATCGGCCATCTGCCTGCCGAAGTAGGTCGAACCGTGCACCAGGCCCCAGACATTCACGCCCATGAGCCGTTCCCAGTCGGCCATGGTGTGTTCGAGGAACGGGCCGGCGGTGGTGTAGCAGGCATTGTTGACGAGTACCCGGGGTGTGCCGAATTCGGCGTGCACGTCCTCGGCGAAGGTCTCCATGGCGGCGGCGTCGGCGACGTCCACGGCGTAGGGGGTGGCGTCGCCGCCGAAAGCGGTGATGGTCTCGGCGGTTTCGACCGCGCGTTGTTTGTCCAGGTCGGCGGCGATGACGATGGCCCGCCGGCGCGCGAAGCGCTGGGCCACCGCACGGCCGATGCCGCCGCCCGCGCCGGTGATGACGACAACCTCGTTGTCGAAGCCTGACATGAAGTCCCCTGATTCCGCGGCTGCGGCGCTGCCGGACAATACTTTCGATTGCTGTCCCAGACAGTGTACACTCTGTTCTCCAGCTAGGAGCAGCCAGCGATGAAACCCTTCCACCCGCGAATCGCCGTGGTCACCGGCGCGGGCAGCGGCATCGGACGCGGCACCGCCAAGGCGCTCGCCGCGCGCGGCGCCACCGTCATCGTCGCCGATATCAACTTCGCCACCGCCGAAGACACTGTGACACTTATCCGTTCGCACGGCGGCCGGGCCTACTCGTACGCCCTCGACGTCGGCGATATCGCCTCCATGGAGGCCTTCGCCGACTACGTGCGGACCGTGCACGGGGTGCCCGACATCGTGGTCAACAATGCCGGAATCGTGGTCGGCGGGCCGTTTTTCGATATCCGCCGGGCCGATCTGCAACGCATCGTCGATGTGAATCTGCTTGCCGTGGTGCACGGCTGCAAGCTGTTCGGCGCACAGATGGCCGAGCGCGGGCGGGGCGGGCACCTGGTCAATGTGTCCTCCATCGCCGCGTTCACGCCGGTGCGGCTCGGGACGCCGTACGCGTTCACCTCGGCGGCCGTGAAGCATTTCAGCGACGCGCTGCGAGTCGAACTGGCCGGACAGGGAATTCGGGTGACCGCCATCTGCCCCGGACTGATCGCCACCAATCTGGCCGCCACCGCGACCCTGGCCACGCTCAGCGCCGAACAGGTGGCCATCACCCGGCAGATCGTCGTCAAGGGCATGACCCTGCTGGGCATGCATCCGGACAAGGCCGGTCGGCGCATTGTCGACGCCATTGCGCGAAACCGTGCCATGGTGCCGCTGCGCCTGGAATCCTGGCTGACCTATGTCCTCACGCGCGCCTTCCCCCGCACCGCCCGCGCCCTCGCGCGCGTGGCCACCGGGCCGGAGGTCGAACGGGTCGTGCGCTATGTCATCGACCATCCCACCGTCATCGGCGTCGCGCGTGAGGCAGCCGAACTGATGCCCCAGCGGCCGGGTCTGCAAACCTATTGGGAACCACCGGAGTACGACGACCCGCCGCCACCCCCGATACCGATCAGGAGATGACACCCGATGGACCGGTCCGTGGACCAGCAACCGCCCGCCGAACCCCCCACCCCGCGCAACCGGATGATCCTGGTCATGCTGGCGCTGGCCATCATCGGCGCACTCCTCGCCGCCGCCATGCTGGCCGGCGGCTGAGGGGCGCATCGGCTCAGGCGGCTTCGCCCTCCACGGCGTAGCCGGGCAGCCATTCCTCGACCAGGCGCAGGAACGGGCCCTCCGTGTCCAATTGGGCGCAGACGCCGATGATTCCGCCCAGGACGCGGCCGAGCATCACCAGGTCGGGCAGTTCCGGCGGGGTGCGGACGGCCATGGTGTTGTGGACGGACATGTTCTTCACGTCCACCGCGCGAGTCATGTGCTCCTGCAACAGCCTTCGGTCGATGCGCAGGTTCTCGCCGTCCAGTTCGGCGATGATCGGGGCGACCAGGTTGATGATGGGCTCGGTGTCCAGATGCCGGCCGGGGCGGACGAAACCGTTGTCGCGCAGGGTGTCGAAGAGGCGTTCGTAGTCCTCCGCGACGGCGTAGCGGGCCAGTTCACCCACCACCGGCGGCAGGCCGTCGGGCAGGGCGATGGTCGCGCCGAAGTCGATGATGCCGAGCCGGCCGTCGTCCAGCAGCTGGAAGTTGCCGGGGTGCGGGTCGCAGTGCAGGTGGCCGACGCGTTTGGGACTGGACAGTCCGAACTCCGCCAGCAGAATGCCCGCCCGATTGCGTTGCGCCACCGTGCCTTCGGCGATGATCCGGTTCAGCGGGGTGGCGTCCATCCACTCGGTGACCATCACCTTGGGCGCGCTGGCGATCACCCGCGGCACGAAGAAGTCCGGGTCGTCGGCGAGCGCGCGGGCGAAGGTGCGCTGATGATCGGCCTCGATGCGGTAGTCGAGTTCGTCGGCGGTGCGGGCCACGAACTCGTCGATGAGCGCGCGCACGTCCACGCCGGGCATGAAGACGCCGAAGGTGCCGGAGAGCATCTGCAGCAGTTTGAGATCCGACATGAGCGCCACATCCGCGCCCGGATACTGGATCTTCACCGCGACCGTGCGGCCGTCCCGCCACTGCGCCCGGTGCACCTGGCCGATGCTGGCGGCCGCCACCGGTTTGTCCTCGAATTCGGTGAAGCGTTCCCGCCAGCGCGTGCCCAGTTGCTCGTCGAGCACGCGGTGCGCCTGCTGCACCGGCATGGGCGGGGCCTGATTCTGCAGGCGGGTCAAGGCGTCCCGGTAGCGGTCCGCGAATTTGGCCGGGACCGCGGCTTCGGCGACGCTGAGCGCCTGGCCGAGTTTCATTGCCCCGCCCTTGAGTTCGCCGAGCACCCGGAAGACCTCGTCGGCGGCCTTGTCGATCAGCGCCTCGTCGACGCTGCCGCGTTCAGCGCCCGTCATGATGGCTTTACCGGTGGCCGTCATGCGCCGGGCCATGATGCCCATGGGCAAGGCCGCGAGTTTCGCCGACCGTGCCAGACCCGTTCGTCGCTTGCCTGCCATGGGTGTGCCTCGATTCCGTCTCGCCGTTGCCGTGCCCGAGGGGCACATCTCGAAACTAGAGTGTCTGAGACACTTGGTCAATCAGCGATCCGCAATCCTCAAGCGGTGGCGGCGTGCGATTGCGTCCCGGAATCGGTTGCCAGGGCTCCGGATTCGACCGCCGGACCGGTCAGCTCGGCGAAGCGCGCCTCCACCTTGTCGTGGTACATGCCGAACAGATCCTCGAACAAGGCCAGCTGCGCCTCGCTCGGACCGGCCTCCGACTCCCACACCGCCAGCAGCGCACGCCAGACCAGCACGTGCAGATCCGCCGAGGCCGCGAAGAACGCGTCCACCGCCTCCGGCACCTCGAACAGCGTCTCCCCCACCGAATTCAGCACCGCGCGCTGCATGGAGTGACCCAGCTCCGAGAGCAGCGTGCGCACCAGGCCGATCTCCAGCTCCAGCATCCGCACATGATCGGGTTCCGTTGCCCGGGCGAGGGTTTCGAGCTCGTCCACCGCCTCGTGCAACTCCTGCGGCGGGATCGCGCGCTCGGACTCGGTGTAATCGAGCAGCGCCTCGAGCACGATGGCGCGTTCCACGATGAGGATATTGCGGAACATCTCCGCCGCCACCTCGGGCGCGTGCATGGACAACCGGAACAGCCGCCGGTATACATCCACCCCGCCGGCCAGGCGCACATCACGCACGGTGAAACCGCGACCGCGATGCGCGTCGACGAAACCGTAGGATTCCAGGCGGCCCAGCACCAATTGCGCAGTAGCCCGGTTCATCCCGAATTCCTCGGCCACCTGGCGCACCGACGGAATCAGATCACCGGGTGCGTACTCCCCGGTCGCAACGCGTCGAGCGATTTCGTCGGCGACATCGGCGACAACCGTCTGGGCACCCATCCTGTCACCTTTCGACAACTTTCGAATACGTCCCAGACAGTTTAAGCTTTTGTGTGCCAAACTGCACGTGCGGCGCACACAGCGAAGTGAGGCAGCAGAGTGAGCCGGTGAGGTGAACCATGGCCATGCGGCGGATCGGAAGTCGTTCGGGGGATTCCGGGGGTCTGCCGCCCGTGCGTACCGCGGTCCGCAATGCCCGGCTCGCCGGGATTCCGGTCGCGTTCGCCGGGCGGCAGGCCGCCGGGGTCGGCAAACGCGCGCTGGGCAGATCCGCCGCCGAGGTCGACCTCGAAATCCAGATGCGCACGGCCCAGCACATATTCGAGGTACTCGGCGAACTGAAGGGCTGCGCCACCAAACTCGGGCAACTGCTCGCGCTCTACGAACTCGCGCTGCCGCAGGAGATCGCCCAGCCCTACCGCACCGCACTGACCCAGTTACAGGATTCGGTGCCCACCATGCTGCCCGTGACCGTGCGCGAGGCCATGGCCGCGAGCATGGGCGAGAACTGGCGCCGGCATTTCACCGAATTCGACGAACGCCGCGCCGCGGCCGCCTCCATCGGGCAAGTGCACCGGGCGATCTGGCGCGACGGGCGACAGGTCGCGGTGAAGGTCATGTATCCGGGAGCCCGCGCCGCGGTCCTCGGCGATCTACAGCAGCTGCGCCGACTTTCGGTCCTGGCCACGGTATTCGCGCCCGGCGCGGACGTACCCGCGGTCACCGAGGCCATCTGCACCGGCGTCGCCGAGGAGCTCGACTACGCCGCCGAGGCGGAGCACCAGCGCCGCTTCGCCGAGGCCTACGCCGGCGATCCGGACTTCGTGGTGCCCACCGTCATCAGCCAGCGCGGCGATGTGATCGTCACCGAATGGCTCACCGGCACACCGGTTTCCAGGATCATCGAGGCGGGCGCGCCGGAGGAGCGCAGCCGCGTCGGCATGCTCATCATGCGATTCCTGCTCTCGTCCTGGTCCCGCACCGGACTGCTGTACTGCGATCCGCATCCCGGCAACTTCCGCATCCTGCCCGACGGCCGGCTCGGCGTCGTCGACTTCGGCGCCTGCACGCCCTGGCCGCCCACCGGCTTCGAGGAACTGGTCGGCGAGGTCATGGACGCCGCCCTCAATGGCGGCACCGACGAGATCGACGCCGCCATCCGCCGCCACGGCTTCGTCCGGCCCGGCCGCAGCTACGACGTCCAGGCCCTGGCCGCCGCATTGGACCTGGTCGGCGAACCGTTGTGCCAGCCGACCTTCCGGCTCACCAACTCCTGGCTGCGCAAACGCGTCCGCTTCGTGCTGGCCCCGCGCCTGACGAACGTCCACCGTCAAATGGACATGCCCGCCTACGTCACGCCCTTCGCCCGTTCCTTCCTCACCGGCCTCGGCGTCCTCTGCCAACTGGAAACCGAAGGCCCGCTGCGCGCCGAGTTCGCTCGCTGGTCCCCCGAGCTCGCCGCCGTCTTCGAGAAATACGACGCCCGCCGCTCCCACCCCACCGACCTCGACATAGCCCGCCACCGCCGCACCACCCCCGCCCCGCACCGCTTCTCCATAGTCGGCTGAGCGGGGTCATAGAACGGGTCTATGCATCCATCGGTGTGCGGGCGGTACCGGGGAGTTCGCCGCGAAACCATGCTGGATGCATGACCACATTGACCTTGCGCCCCAGCGAACAGACCTCGGTTGCCGTACCCGAGGCCGCACCGGCGAACAGTCTGCGGCAGTTCGCCCCGAACTGGTTCGCGGTGGTCATGGGCACCGGCATCGTCGCCAATGCCGCCGCCACCCTGCCCCTGCAGTTCCACGGGCTGCGCGGCGCCGCCACCGTCGTGTGGGCACTGGCCGCCGCGCTGCTGATCGTGATGGCGGTGGCCTGGGTGCTGCACTGGCGGCGTCACCCCGAGGCCGCGCGAGCTCACGGCGCCAATCCCGTGATGATGCAGTTCTACGGCGCACCTCCCATGGCCTTGCTGACCGTCGGTGCGGGCACCCTCATGCTCGGCAAGGACGTGATCGGGCTGAACGCCGCGCTGACCGTCGACTGGGTGTTGTGGTCGGCGGGCACCGTGCTGGGTCTGATCTCGGCCGCCGCCATTCCTTTCCGGATGATCACCCGGCACACCTTCGACGGTGACGCGGCCTTCGGCGGCTGGCTGATGCCCGTGGTGCCGCCCATGGTCTCGGCCGCGCTCGGCGCGCTGCTGGTGCCCTACGCTCCCGCCGGGCAGCCGCGGCTGACCATGCTGGTGGCCTGCCTGGCCATGTTCGGGATCAGCCTGATCGCCGCCTTCGTGACCACCACCATCCTCTGGTCGCGGCTGCTGCACCACGGTATGCCCCCGGCCGGCATGGTCGCCACCGTGTGGCTGGTGCTGGGTCCCCTGGGTCAGTCGGTCACCGCCGCCGGACTGCTCGCCAATGTCGCACCCACCGCGCTGAACGAACGCGAGGCCGCCGGGCTGGATGTGTTCGCCATGCTGTTCGGTGTTCCCACTTGGGGATTCGCCATGCTGTGGCTGGCCCTGGCCGTCTCGGTCACCTGGCACTGCCGGAAGTCGATGCCCTTCAACATGACCTGGTGGGGTTTCACCTTCCCCGTCGGCTGCTGCGTCACCGGCAGCACCGCGCTGTTCGTCCACACCGGTGCGGATATGTTCGCCGTCGCCGCCGTCGCCCTCTACGGCCTGCTGGTCGCCGCCTGGGCCGTGGTCGCGGTCCGGACCGTGCACGGTGTGCTGCACGGCAACCTGCTGCGTCCCGTCGGCTGAGCCCGGCCGCACGCTCGCATCGAACCGAATGGCCCGGACATTCCGGGCCATTTTCGGCGCGATCCCCTGCGGTGTAACCCGACGCCCTATCTACTGAAAGACGTGAACACGCGTCGTCGGCAGCGTCGGAAAGCAGCGGTTCATGGTTGGGCTGGCGGAATCGGGTCGCCGGGCGAGAACGGTCGAAGAGCCCGGCCCGGGTCGGGAGCTGTGGCTGGTGTCCGGTGACAGGTACTCCAGTTGGGAAGCGGTCTACCGCGACAATGTCACCTGGGTGTACGCGTTGATGGCAGGCAAGGTCGGCTACCGGCCCGATGCCGAGGACCTCACCGCCGAGGTCTTCACGGCGGCCCTCAAACCGCTGCGCATCTCGGCGACCGTGCCGGAGGTCCGCGCCTACCTGAAGGCCACCGCCCGCACCGTGCTGGCGTCCTACTGGCGGACCCGCATGGGCCGCGAGATCACTACCATCGACGACAACGACCTGCCCGAGGACCTCCCGGAGATCACCGACGGCGCACGGGCGGAGAAACAGGTGCAGGAGGTGCTGGACCAGCTCCCCGACCGCTATCGGCGGATCCTGGAACTGCGCTTCCTGCAGAGCTTGTCGGTACGGGAGGCGGCGGCCGATCTGGGTGTCAGCGTGGCGAATGCGAAGGTGTTGCAGCACAGGGCGATCCAGATGGCCGCCCAGCTGAGCGAGCGAGGTGTGCGGTGAGCGGGCGCGAAGTGCGGCGATATGTCGAAGAGCTACTGGCCGGGCGACGGCCCACCGCATTCCGCCCGGACGACGCCGAGGCCGCCGAGCTGCGCGCGGCCATCGAGCTGCGCGCGGCGCGCATGGGCGGCGATACACCGAGCGAGGAATTCCTCGCCACCCTGCAACGACGCCTGGCCGCCGAGCAGGACGGCGACGAACCGGAGGCCCGCCCGGGCCTCCTCACCCGCAGGCGCAACCTGCTCATCGGCACCTCGGCCGCGGCAGCCGCGGCCACGGTGGGCGCGGTGGTGGATCACACGCTGGTCGCGCGCCCGGGCAGCACCGCGCCCGCCGCGCAGCCCACCCTCGTGCCCAACAACGGCGCGTGGCATCCGGTCGCGGCGGCGCGGGATCTGCCCGAGGGCGCGACGGTCGCCTTCGACGTCGGGACGCTCAACGGCTTCGTGCGCCGCGAGCGCGGTGTGCCCGTGGCGGTTTCGGGCATCTGCACCCATCAGGGCTGCAAGTTGTGGCTGGACGCGCCCGCCGAGCTGTTGCGCTGCCCCTGCCACAGCACCTCGTTCACGGTGGACGGCATGGTGGCGACCCATCAGCTGCCGATCTCCCCGGCGCCGCTGCCGCATCTGGAGGTGCGTGAGAACAACGGCACCATCGAGGTTTTCGCGCCCACCGAGCCCGCCTGATCCGAAACGATTTCCGGCGCAACGGCTTCCGGAATCAGCTGTCTCTCCGCCCGGTGTAACCACTCCCTGATCCACACCGGGGATCTGACCCATCTGTCCACGCCGGGTCAGTTCGATCAGGTGAAACAGATGATGAACGAGTTCAAGACGGGGCACGTGTTCACTGTTCCGGGAGAACATGATTCGACCGATGACGCCGGCCAGCGGTACCGGTCGGTTTTCGGAAAGGGCACCCGCGGCGACGGCTGGTACAGCTTCGATATCGCGGGCGTGCACGTGATCGGTCTGGTCAATACCTTGAACCTGAAGAGTCTCGGACATCTAGGAACGGACCAGCTGGATTTCGTCAAGAGCGATGTGGCCGGATTGTCCAGTGACACACCGATAATCGTGTTCAGCCATATCCCGCTGTTCGCCATGTACCCCCAATGGGGCTGGGGCACAGACGATGCCACGGAAGCTCTCAGCAACTTCAAAAGGTTCTCATCGGTCACCTGCTTGAATGGCCATGTACACCAACTGTTCACGAAAACCGAAGGCAACATCACCTTCTACAGCGGCACCACCACCGCGTACCCGCTGCCGAAGCCGGGCGACGGTCCGGCGCCCGCACCGGTGACGCTGCCCGCCGGCAAGCTGCATTCGGCCCTCGGAATCCGTGAGGTTACGTATCAAAAAGGTCAACAGATGCTTGCAATCAAGGAACAGGCCCTCGCATAACCGCAGGAAACTGCGAATCCGTCGCGACGCATCGGCGTGTCGCGGGTGTGTACGGCACCAGGGTGTGCGAGCACACCCCCGGTGACCAGGTAACCTACTAGGCTGGGCAGTAACAAGATGCTGTGCTGCAGTGCGGCGCACGGCGATTACAGGAGGGAGAGCCAATGCCACCCCGCCGTTTTCGGTCATCCGTCGCCGCGAGCTGGTTAGTGGCGATGGTGGTGGTGCTGGCTGCGTGCTCGTCCTCCTCCATACCGACCGGACCGATCGATACGACCGCGCCCGCGCCTCAGGTCATTTCGGTGAGCCCGGCGCAGGGCACGGACAAGGTGGATCCGGCCGCGCCCGTCAATGTGACGACCTCGAGCGGTGTACTGACCTCGGTCACGCTCACCAATGAGGACGGCAAGGCCATCGACGGCATCTTCACGCCGGACAAGACCGCGTGGAAGCCCAACGAGCAACTCGGCTACGGGCGCACCTACACGATCAAGGCCGAAGGCATGGCGGTGACCGGACCCATCGGGCCGATCACCTCCAGCTTCACCACCATCAAGCCCGGCAACCAGACCAAGGTGTATCTGAACACCACGGGTGGCGAGTCGATCGCCGACGGCGGCACCTACGGCGTGGGCATGGTCATCGTCGCCCACTTCGACGAGGACATCACCGACCACGCCGCCGCCGAGAAGCGACTGGTCGTCACCGCCGATCCGCCGGTCGAGGGCGCCTGGTACTGGCTCGACAACCGCAATGCGCACTGGCGGCCCAAGGAGTACTGGAAGCCTGGCACCAAGGTGAGCGTGGCCGCCAACCTCTACGGCGCCGAGGTAAGCAACGGCCTCTTCGGCCAGGAGGACAGCAAGACCAACTTCGTGATCGGCCCGTCGCACGTGTCGATCGCCGATGACAACACCCATATGGTGCAGGTCTTCGAGAACGGCAATCTGATCCGCACCATGCCTACCTCCATGGGCCGGGGCGGCACCGAGGTCATCGCGGGCAAGACGTTCTCCTTCTACACCATGCCCGGCGTCTACACCGTGATGGACAAGGGCAATCCGGTGATCATGGACTCCTCCAGCTATGGCCTGCCGATCAATTCGCGGCTGGGCTACAAGGAAGCGATTCCGTACGCCACCCGGATCAGTACCGACGGCATCTACCTGCACGAACTCGATACCACCGTATGGGCGCAGGGCAATACCGACACCTCGCACGGCTGCCTGAACCTGAATCAGGACAACGCGTCGTGGTTCTACAACTGGTCCTTGCCCGGCGACGTGGTGGAGGTCCGCAATACCGGCGGACCTGCACTGGCCGTCTGGCAGAACGGCGACTGGACGCTGCCGTGGGATCAGTGGGTGGCGGGTAACTCGTAACGCCGGCTCCGCTCGCGCGCGGCCAGTTGCGCGGTGCGCGCGAGATACCAAGCGGCCACACAGAATTCGGCGGCCACCGTGCCCCACGCCAGCGTCCACACCGAGTGGGTGCGCAGGGTGAGGAGCAATGCGGTGGCCGCCACCGCTGTCCCGACCACCGCGCCGATCATGATGCCGGTGGTGTCCTGCCGCACCGGCAGGATGGCGGTGGTGATGAAAGAGCTGGTGGCCGTGGCGAACAGGATGAACACCTCCAGCCGCAACAGCGGGACCACGCCGCGGAAATCATCGTCGTAGATCAGGTGCACGGCCAGCGGCGCGGTCACCCAGATGCCCAGCACGGCGATCGCCGCCACCCCGATACAGGCTGCCAGCCCACGCATTTCGTGCCGGCGGAAGCGCGGGTCGGTGCGTTCACGGGCCATGCGCGGCAGCAGGGCCAGGCCGATCGGGTCGAGCAGCGACTGCACCGCGCGGACCAGTTTGTCCGAGGACGAGTACAGGCCGAGCGAAGCCGCGTCCAGCACGGACGAATACACGGTGGCGGTGCCCTGGCCGTAACTGGTCACCAGCAGGCGCGAGGCCAGCACCGGAATCCCCCGGCGCAGGATCAAACGGATCTTGCGCGGCCGCGCCGGACGCCCGTACCTGGTCCAGGAATCCCGCCAGGTCAGCGCCACGGTCACCATCGACGAGACGAGCAGGCACACCAGCACCGTCTCCGGATGCGGCAGCCGCGGGAGCAGACCGACCAGTAGTCCGAGATACGCGACCCGCCCCGCAATCTGATACGAGGTGGACGCGCCGAATCTGGCCTGCCCCACCAACAGCCAGTCCTCCGACATGGACAGGAACCCGCCCACGAACGCGCCGAGCAGCATCATCCGCAGATGACTACCGGCCCCGAAGGCCAGTCCCGCCACCAGCACCACCGCGCTCACCCCGAGAATGCTCGCCCGCACCGCGAGATAACTGCCCCGCAGCCCGTCCAGCCCCTCCTCGTCGATGAGCGCCGCCATGAACGAATTGATCCCCAGATCCACCAGCAGCGACCCGAGGAAATACGCCGACATCCCGATGGCCAGCAACCCGACCCCGTTCACCCCCAGCATCCGCGCCGTCAGCGGCACAGTCACCGCGGTGACCAGGAACTGCCCGTAGTTGCCGAGACTGACGAATCCGATATCCCGCAGGACGGAAAGCAATCCGTCAGACGCGACCCGCGCACGCAAGCGGTCGAACAATGGACACCATTCCTGAACAGTGAGCGACAGTGAGCATCGCCCGGTTGCGGCCCGAACGGTCCTGGCCGCAGGTGTGCGGTGCTACCTGCCGGACCGATCCAGTCTCAAAGCGGACCGGGGGTGAGACAGGGCCTTCCGCACGCCGCACGTACCCAACCCGCCACGATCGCACATGCTCGTTGGTTAGCCCGCAGCGCTCCTCTGTGCGATACGGGGACCAGCCGAGTGACGCGACAGCGCTTAGCCGAATCCGTGACTGCCAAGAGGCAGTACCGCCATAGTATTTACCAGAACGACGCTCGCGCAGGAAAACTCGATATTAGCCGGCTAGTTGCACGCCTTTCCACCAGCCCCCTCCCGCCACCTGGATGCGGCGGGCGCTGGCGGCGAGGGCGAGGGCGTCGGGGCCTGCTACGCGGCGGGCCATGGCGTCGCCGAAGGGGCGGAAGGTGAAGGCGCGCATGGCCGGTCGGGTCACGCGTAGCAGGGTGTCCAGAAATGGGTCGAGGACCGCGGGAATGCCCAGATTACGGCGGGCCGGTTTGGGGAGCACCGCGATCAGTTGGGGCGTGAAGGCCGCGGAGAGCAGAAGCGGGGCCAGTTCGGGGAGTTGGGAGGGGGAGAATTCGCGGGCCATTTCGAGCATGGGGGCGAGGCCCAGATCGTGGAAGAGGTTGTCGGCGACGCCGTATCGATCGGCGATGCCGGCGTAGTAGAGCTCGACTTCGCGGCAGGTGACGGGGATCTGGTCGGGCACCGCGCCCATGAGGAGGCCGAATTGCTTGGCCTCCAACCAGAATCGATCACGCTCGTCGGGTGGCAGCCGATGCGGTGCGTGCAGGCCCTCGTAGGCGAGGTGCTCGTAGGTGAGCAGGGCGGCCTGCATGATCGTGACGTGTGCGAAGAGGGTGAGTTCGGCGTTCTGCGCACTGTAGGGCTGCCCGGTGCCGGGTTCGATGCCGGTCATGGGTGCGTGGTAGCGGCGCAGGCGGGCGGCCACGCGGTCGGCGGTCGGCTTGTCGCCCAGGATGATCGGGACCGGGACGCCGACCGTGCGCTGGGCGCGGCGCACCGCCATGATGGGGCTCATGCCGGTGCGGGCGCGGGCCTCGACCGCGATCGGGTCGTGATCCAGCACGACCTGCTGCAGGCCCAGGTGGGTGAGTTCGAGCAGGGCGGTGACCGGGGCCAGGAACGGGGTCACCACGGGATGCAGCAGCACCCGCCAGACCTGGGATCCCGGGCCGAAGTACCCGTAGTCGTGCGTGTCGCCGGAGCCGGCGGGAGTGGGGGCCGGACCGCGTCGCCAGATCCGGATGTCCTGTGGTGCCATGGCCGATCACCTCGTCGTGTTCGCTTTCGGCTGTGTGACAAGGGTATTGACCAGTCGGGCGACTTCACAAGTCATACGACTGGTCTGTTGCCGGAACGGTATCGTGGGCGGGTGCCGGTCACGACGGGAAACATCAAGGGGGGACGGGTGGCCCGCACCAGAGCCGAACAGCGCGAGGACACCCGCACCGCCGTGCTCGACGCCACCATCGCCAGCCTCATCGAGAACGGCCATGCCGCCACCACCACCCGCGGCGTCGCCGAACGCGCCGGCCTGAGCCAGGGCGCGGTGCAGCACTACTACCCCACCCGCGCCGAACTCCTGGACGCGGCACTGCGCCGGCTGGCCGACCAGACCGCGCAGGCCGTCGTCGAAACCTATTCCACCGGCACGGGTTCGGATCGGGAGCGGGTCGGCGTGCTGGTCGACGAGCTGTGGACACTGGCCCACGTGGCCCCGGTGAGCGTGGCCTTCGAATTCCTGGCCGCCGCGCGCACCGATCCCGAAATGGCCGCCACCGTCGCACATCTCGTGGAGCACTTGGAGGAGACGGTCTTCTCGGTGGCGCGGCAGGTGCTCGGCGGGCTGGCCGATCGCCCCGGCGGCCGGGACTGGATGCGGATCACCGTCATCACCATCGCGGGCGTGCTTCTTACCGCATCGGTCCCCTCCGCCGCAAGCCTCGTACCCGATTGGCGCATTGTGCGCCGCCACATCATGACCAGCTTCGATACTTGGAGCGCCGATGTTCCAGAATGAGGCGTCGCCGAGCGAAAGGTCGTATCAACGATGAAGACCACCCGCATCGTCCTGGCATCCCGGCCGACGGGCATGCCGGAACCGCAGAACTTCCGCACCGAGACCGCCGAGCTGGATCCCCCGCAGCCGGGTCAGGCGCTGCTGCAGACCCTGTATCTGTCCCTGGACCCGTACATGCGCGGCCGCATGAGCGACGCGCCCTCCTACGCCCCGCCGGTGCGGATCGACGAGGCCATGTGCGGCGCGACCGTGTCCCGGGTGCTCGAATCCACCGATCCCGCACTGCAACCCGGCGATATCGTGCTCGGTTACGGCGGGTGGCAGACGCATTCGGTCGAGTACGTGAACTACCTGCGCAAGCTGGATCCGGCCGCCGCACCGCTCACCACCGCGCTGGGTGTGCTGGGCATGCCCGGATTCACCGCGTATTCGGGGCTGCTCACCATCGGGCAGCCGAAACCGGGTGAGACGGTGGTCGTCGCGGCCGCCACCGGTCCGGTCGGCGCCACGGTCGGGCAGATCGCGAAGATCAAGGGCGCGCGGGCCGTGGGCATCGCGGGCGGGCCGCAGAAGGTGGCATTGCTGCGGGACAAGTTCGGGTTCGACGCCGCCATCGACCATCGCGCCCAGGATTTCGCCGAGCAGCTCGCCGCGGCCACGCCCGACGGGATCGACGTGTACTTCGAGAATGTCGGCGGCGCGGTCTTCGACGCGGTGCTGCCGCTGCTGAACAAATTCGCCCGGATTCCAGTGTGCGGGCTCATCGCGAACTACAACGCGACCGACCTGCCCGCGGGACCGGATCGGCTGCCGCTGCTCATGGGCACCATCCTGCGCAAGAGCCTCAGCGTCCGCGGGTTCATCCAGACCGAATTCCTGCACCAGGCAGGCGAATTCCAGGCGGCCGCCACGCAGTGGATCGCGGACGGGCAACTGGTCTACCTGGAGGATGTCGTCGACGGGCTCGACAATGCCGTCGCGGCCTTCCAGGGCCTGCTGACCGGTAAGAACCTGGGCAAGCTGGTCATCAAGGTCGGGGACTGACGGCTCTCACCGCATGGCCGCCACATACGGGCGCAGGCCGAGAGCGATGTCCACGCACGCACCGAGCAGGACATCGCACTCCACCCGGTCCAGCTGCCGGCTCATGAGCAGCCGGGTGCCGAGGATGGGGACGGGCAGCGGCTGCCCGTCCCGGTCCCACCAGATGTAGGTGTCGTTGAGCTCCTTGGCGATCCGGCCCAGCGCCCAGCCGCGGACCGTGCGCACCACATCGAGGCGGCCGATCTCCGCGCCCATGCGGTCGAGCAGGCGCAGATGGAACATTTCCGGCGTGGCGGGTTCCTCCGGGTCGGGGACGAAATGGAAAAGGGTTCCGGCGGTGGACCCGACGGCGGTCGAGGTGTCGGCCAGCGCGATGGTGCCGATCTTGCTGCCGTCGCCGCGGCTGAGCACCGTGGCCGCGACATCGCTCGAGCGCACCCACACCACCGATCCGTCGGCGTAGGTGATCCGATGGCGGTCCGCGCCCCGCACCGCCACCGCCAGCGGGTGACCCGGCCCGCTGTGGAAGGTGAGCTGCAGGGCGCCGGCCGTCTTTCGCACGACCCGGCCCTCGATCATCGTCGAGCCGTCTTGCGTGGCTGACATGCGTAGATGGTAGGCATGTAACCCCGATTTAATATTCACTTCGAAGAACACACGGCGGCGCGGCGTGCCGCGAATCGCCGGGCCGGTCAATTCCTTCGGGCCCCTGCGGAATTCACCGGACGGCCCCTGCTGTCTCAGATGGTTACCGGCTACGATGCAGCGATGGCAGCAGACCTGGCCCAGACTTCCCCCTCCGAGAGCGTCCGCACACGTGCTCTCGGCCTGTCCGCGCTCCTCTTGGGCATGGGCGCACTCCATTTCGTCGCACCCAAGTACTTCGACGACATCATTCCGCCGGAACTCCCCGGCGAACCCCGTACGTACACCTACGCTTCGGGGGTCGTCGAACTGACCGCCGGCGCACTGCTCCTGCCGCGCCGCACCCGGAGCCTCGGCGGCCGTCTCGCCTTCCTGCTGTTCCTCGCCGTCCTGCCGGGCAACCTGCAGATGGCCCGGGACTGGCTGGCCAGCGACAAGCCCGCACCGCTCAAAGCCGGTGTGCTGCTGCGCCTCCCGCTGCAGATCCCGCTGCTCACCACCGCCCGCAAGGTGTATCGCGCGAGCTGAAGGCGCTATTCGAGCCTGGCCACGAGCGCGGTGGGCACCGGGACACCGCGCTTCACCACATCCGCGGCGAAACGGCGCACGACCGGATCGCTGGGATTGCCGATCAGGCAGACCAGTTCACGTCGCAAGGCTGGTCGCAGGCGGCGCAGTACGCCCGGCAGGCCGGCCACCAAGCCGGTGGTGGGGATGAGCGCGATGCCGAGTCCCGCGGCCGCCAGCTGCGCCGCGGTGGAGGCCTGGCGGGTGCGCATGACCGGGGACAGCGGCACACCGTGACGGGCTGCCTCGGCATCGAGCCAACCTGCCAGCCCATTGTCGGCGTGATAGTGCACCAGCGGTTCGTCACGCAGTCGTTCGAAGTCGAGCGACTTCGCTTCGGCCAGTGGATGATTCGGCGGCAGCACCGCCACCACCTCTTCGACACCGACGGTCTCGGCGCTGCCGGCCCAGTGTGAGGGGCGCGGTCCCACCGCCACATCGGCACGGTCCGAATCGACCATTTCCGCCAGTGCGTCGGCACTCGTCGCCTCGGTGAGTGTCAATCGCACCAGCGGATTGCGGCGGATCCAGGTGCGCAGCACCGGCGCGAGCAGCCCGGCGGTCAGGCTCTCCGCACAGGCCACCCGCAGCTGTCCGCCCGCACCGCGCGCGGTGGCCCGCCCGGACCCGATCACCCGGTCCGCCGCGGCCAGTGCGGCCCGCGCGTCCGCTTCGACGGCCCGGCCGACCACCGTGGCGCGCACTCCGCGCGGCAGTCGTTCCACCACCGGTGCGCCGATCTCACGTTCCAGCGCGGCCAGCTGATGCGACAGCGCGGGCTGCGACATGTGCAGGACGGCGGCCGCTTCCGTCATGGATCCGGCATCCAGCACGGCAACCAGGCATTCCAGGGCACGCAAGGTAGGCATTCGCAAATTCTATGGGAAGCATCCAAAAGATTCGTAGCCCGAAGGGATGAGCGATAGCGCCACGAATGCTGTACCCGGCATGACAACACTGCTGAACAAGAAACTGGTCATCATCGGCGCGGGATCCGGCATTGCCGCACAGCTCGCCGCCGACGCCGCGGCACTGGGTGCCGAGGTCGTCTCGGTGGGCCGCCCGGCGGTCGACCTCGCCGACGAGGCTTCCCTCGCGGCCCTCGCCGAGCGGGTCGGCGAGCTCGACCATCTCGTCTCCCTCGCCGCCGATCCCGCCAACGGGCCGGTCACCGGCCTCGATCGGGAGGCCGTGCACCGCGCATTCGACGCGAAGGTGATCGGCCCGCTGTTGCTGGCCAAACATTTCGCGGGGCGCTTCCGGCCCGGCGGGTCCATCCTGCTGTTCTCCGGCGTGGCCGCCTGGCGGCCCATGCCCGATCGGTCCGTCATGGCCGCGACGAATGCGGCGGCCGCGACCCTCGCGGAGGCGCTCGCGGTGGAATTGGCGCCGCTGCGGGTGAACGCGCTGTCGCCCGGCATCATCGACTCCGGTGCGTGGGACGGTCCCGGCAAGGCCGCGCTGTTCGAATCGGTGGCCGCCCGCAATCCCGCGCGCCGGGTGGGCACGCCCGCCGATGTCTCCGCCGCGGCGCTGCCGGCGCTCACCAACCCGTACCTCACGGGCACGACCTTGCATGTCGACGGTGGTGGCCGGCTGGCCTGAGGTTCTACGGCGTTCGAAGGGTATTGGCGGACAGCCTGTTTCGCTGTCCGCCGCCCGCGTCAGTTGGGAGTAATGCGGACCATGGTGGTGTATTCCGCGGCGGCGCGGATGTCGTCGGCGATCGGCCGGCCGTCGGGGGTGCGGCGGACGCCGTAGTACTTCGCATCCCCGGGCGTGCTGTCCAGGAATTCGGCGAGAGCCGCGGTGACCGTCGTGCGGTCGGTGACGGCGACGGCCGTGCCGGGGACGGCGCGTCCGGCGATCAGCATTTCGACGGGGGCGCCACCGCGCAGGTTCAGCCACCATTTGCTGTCGGTGAAGCAGACGATGTCGTCGAATTCGCGCAGGTAGCGGACCACCACGGTGTACTGCTTGCCGGACTTGCGGCCGGTCAGGGTCATCTCCATGAGGGTCTTGCTGAAGATCGGGTGCAGCGGCGAGTGCAGCATGCGCTGCACGATCCAGTTCACATAGGCGGGGACGGTGGGCGGCTTCGTGGTGGTGGACATGCTGTCCCCCTGTTCGTCGGGTGGGCCGGTGTCCCTGTCGAACCTATGCGGCACAGGTGTTCTCGCGCCTCCGGGTTGTCCCGGAGGCGGACCCGGATTCGGGTTCAGGCCAGGGCGAAGCTGAGCTGGTAGGCGTACCCGCCCGGTCCGCGCTGATACGAGTAGCCGAACCAGACGCCGGGCGTGATCTCGCGGATCTCGTCGATCAGCTGCGGGCTCGGCGAGGGCGCGTAGTCCAGGATCCAGGCGGGTTGCCCGTCCAGGACGGAGGGCCCGGAGTAGACATTGGCGGGCCACGCCTCGATGCCGGCCGGGGTGACGCGGTTGAGCAGGTAGCCGCCGTTGGGACCCGTGTAGAACGATTTGCCGATCCACACCGCGGGCGTCCACGACTGCATGTCGCGGGGGCTGATCACCCAGCCGTCCATGGTGCCGACGGGTACATCGCCGCGCGGGGCGTCGCGGAAGAGGGCGTCCTGCTGTCCGGGGTCACATCGGAAACGCAGCGAATCCACTGTTGCTGCAATGTTGTTCGTGTACAGGACGCAGCCGCCGCCGTAGTCGTCGTCGGCTTGGGCTATCGGTGCGATCACTGGCACAAGGGAGATGAGAGCGCCAATTCCCACGGGGGCTAGGCACTTTACGAGGGCTTTCCGGAGAGCTTCTCGACTTGTCTTCATCACTGTCTCCATCGGGATAAATCCCGACCCACCAGTGATGCTAGTTCGCTGAACGGTAGCTCTTTCAGACCGAGGCCGAACCGAGATCAGAAAGGGCGATCATTTACAGAAAACTGACAGGTACGAAGCCTCCAGGTCTCGAGCTTGATGCCAATTAATTGGTTATGACCCGAATTAAGGCCCGTTTACCGCGACCGCGGTGGATGTGGGTCACAACCAGCTGCCTTGCCACCGCCACCACCGTGGCGCTGATCGCATCACCACAGGCATCCGCCGTCGTGCACCACCACGATCAAGGAGGCGTCAACTTGCCGAATACCGCCGTAGCGAACGTTCCGGAGATCGCGACACCGCCGATAAGCCCTGGGCAGGCACAGGTTTCGGCCGCCACTCTGGCGCAGCAGATGCAGGGCGCGATCCAGGCCATCTCACCGGGCACCACCGCGGGCATCGACGTGGTCGACATGCGCACGGGAGACACTGTCGCCGACCTCAATTCGGGTCAGCAGTTCTACACCGCGTCCGTGGTCAAGCTGCTCATCGCCATCGACGCGCTGAAAAGCCAGAACTGGCAGCCGGATCCGGGCACCTCGGGTCAGATCCAGCAGATGCTGTCCACCAGCGATGACGATATCTCCGATAACCTGTGGGTACAGAACGGTTCCGACGACATCGTGAACCGCATGATCGGCCTGATCGGGCTGGGCGGCACCACCGCGCCCGGCGATGACGGGGAGTGGGGTGAAACGCTCACCACGCCACGGGATGTCGTGACGATCTACCAGTACATCGAGAACTCGGTGCCGGAGCCGTCGCGGGATCTGATCATGAACGCGCTACGTGGCGCCACCGCGACCGCGGCCGACGGAACCAACCAGTATTTCGGTATTCCCGATGCCTTCCCCGGTTATACCTGGGCGGTGAAACAAGGCTGGATGGATATGGACGCCAGCACCACGCTCGATACGACCGGCCTCGTGGGCCCGTCCTTCGATCCGCTGCGGTACGCCGTGGTGGTGCTCAGCACGCAGCCCGCCGGTACCAATTGGACCGTCGGCGGCGCGGCGCTCACCGCGGGCGTCGCCTTATTGCACGTCGTGATGTACTGACGCTATTGCACGTCTTGAAGTACTGACATTTCAGCGCCGGGTCGCCGGCGATCCAGACCCCTGTTCGCACCGGAATTCCGGTCCGGACGGGGGTTTTTCAAATGCTGAGTGATTGCTTCGTGCACAGTTGGGAACAGATGAACTGACATTTCATGCCATGTGGTCGAGTCGTACCCAGGTTGTAGTGAAGTCGTGGCAAACTTCCTGCCGCCGGTAGCCGTGTCGAGGGTTCACGGCTACCGGAGGCCGGTGACAAGAGGCGTCCCCAGCACCCCGAACCACCACTCCAGAAGAGGCCTAGACGTGGTCACCATCGCACAATTGCGCGCCGTACTGGCACTGCTGCACATCGAGAACGACCAGTTCCGCACCGACCAATTCCCCGCGCTCGACGCCGAGAATCCGGCGCTCACGCCCGAAGCCGAACATGCCGCCCTCCTCACCGCGCTGCATCGCTGCATCAGCATCGAACTGCAGCGCGCCCGCACCAGCACCCCCGCCGATCCCAGCGAGCTCGACCCCCTGGATCAGGCCTCCAAATACGCCGCGGCCCTGCACACCCGCATCCGCGACCTGGCCGGCCACACCAGCGCCGCCCCCATCCCCGCGCTGCTGGCGGTCGCGAACCACGCCACCGCCGCCACCCGCGCCCTGCTGTCCGTGGGCCGTCACCCCTACTCCGGCGAATCCGACTCGCGCTGGCGGCAGGCCATCGCCGAACTCGGCCACGCCCATCAACTGCTCCGCACCGAATACATCGATCACTCCAACAGCGCCACCATGCCTTTGGCCTAGCGAACATCCGGCATGCAGCAGAATCCCTGGGCCGCTGGCTGTTCGCTCCGGCTAACGTCCGGTGGGGGTGCGGCGGTCGAAGACCTGGGGACGGGCGACGCGCAGGGCGGTGGCGATCGCGCCCAAGAGGACTGCGTCGTCACCCAATTCGCTGGGTGAGACGGCCGGGCGCAGCGGAGTGGTGCGTTGCAGGGCGGCGCGGACCTGATCGAGCAGGAGGTCCGCGCTGCCGCCCAGACCACCGCCGACCACGATCACATCGGGATCGAGCACGGCGGTGACCGCGGCGACCACCAGGGCGATGCGTTCGCCCTCCTCGCGCACCACCGTGACGGCGATCGGGTCGCCGGCGCGGGCCGCGTCGAAAACGCGTTTGGCCGTGAGGCGTCCGCTCATCCCGCGCTCGCGGGCCGCGCGGACGACCGCGTCGGCCGAGACGGCCTCCTCCAGCGCACCGCGGCGCGAGGAGCCCGCCGCCGGATCGCCGAAGGCGGCGGGCAGGAAGCCGACCTCGCCGGCCGCGCCGTGCGCGCCGGTGAAAAGTTCGCCGTGCGAGACGATTCCCACGCCGAGACCGGTGCCCACCAGGACATACACGAACAGGCGGCTGTCGCGGCCCGCGCCGAAGGCGTATTCGCCCAGGGCGGCGAGGTTCGCGTCATTGTGCATGGAAAGCTCCGGGCCGCCGAGCCTTTCGCGGATCTCCGCGAGCAAGCCCGCCCGGCCCCAGCCGGGGAGATTGACGGCGTAGTGCACCCGCCCGTCCTCCGGATCGAAGACGCCCGGGCTGCCGAGTACCGCGTGCACGACCCGCTCGGGCGGGACATCGACGGCGGCGAGGGTCTCGTTCACCGCGCCGGCCACCACCTCTGCGAGCGAAGTCGCGGTACGGGCGCGGTTCGCGACATCCTTGCGGGACAGCACCTTTCCGGACATATCGGCCACGGCGATGCGGAGGCGGGCGCGGCCCACATCGATGCCGAGCACGTATCCGGCGGTCGGATCGGGCTCGTACAGCACGGCGGTACGCCCGCGTCCGGGTGCGACGGTGCCGACCTCCCGGACCAGGCCGTGTTGCCGCAGTGCGGCAAGGGCACTGGACACCGTCGGCTTGGACAGTCCGGTGTCGCGGGCCAGCTGCGCGCGCGAGCAGGGTCCGGCGGTGCGCAGTTGCTCGAGCAGCAGCCACTCGTTGTTGCTGCGCAAACGCTGCCGGTTCCAAGGAAGTTCGTCCATCGCCTGCCATCCTGCCGTGCCGACCGGAGCAGATCTGCGCTACCCCTTGACTGAGATAGTAAAGGAATTTAACTTTACAAAATCCATACGCCCCAGTGCTTTCCGGAGGACGCCATGTCCGGCCCGCTTCCCCGCCGCATCGGCCTGTTCCAGGCCACCAGCATCAATATGAGTCAGATGGTCGGCATCGGCCCGTTCGTCACCATCCCGCTCATGGTCGCCGCCTTCGGCGGACCGCAGGCCGTCATCGGGTTTCTAGCCGGTGCCGTGCTCGCTCTGGCGGACGGGCTGGTGTGGGCCGAACTGGGCGCGGCCATGCCCGGCGCCGGCGGCACCTACATCTACCTGCGCGAAGCCTTCCAGTACCGCAGCGGACGGCTCATGCCGTTCCTGTTCGTCTGGACCGCAATACTTTTCATTCCGCTGATCATGTCGACCGGCGTTCAGGGCCTGGTGCAGTACCTGACCTATCTGTGGCCGTCCATGACCACCGGGCAGGGCGATATCGTCGGCCTGGCCGTGGTCGCGCTGGTGGTGTTGCTGCTGTGGCGGCGGGTGGAGAGCATCGGCCGCATCACCGTGGTCATGTGGGCGGTCATGATCGTGTCCGTGGCGGCGGTGATCCTGGCCGCCTTCACCCACTTCCACCCGAGCATGGCCTTCACCTGGCCCGCCCACGCCGTCGACCTCGGCCACGGCTCCTTCTGGCTGGGCTTCGCCTCCGGCCTCACCATCGGCATCTACGACTACCTCGGCTACAACACCACCGCGTATCTCGGTGCGGAGCTGAAGGATCCGGGCCGCGTGCTGCCGCGCTCGGTGGTGTACTCCATCCTCGCCGTCATGGTGATCTACCTGGGCATGCAGATCGGCGTCCTGGGCGTGATCCCCTGGCACGACATGCTCGACCCGAACAATGTCGCGTCCCAGTCGGTCGCCTCCGCGGTGCTGGAGAAGACCCTGGGCAAGGGCGCGGCCGACGTGGTGACGATCCTGATCCTCATCACCGCCTTCGCCTCCGTCTTCACCGGCCTGCTCGGCGGCTCCCGGGTGCCCTTCGACGCCGCCCGGGACAAGGTCTTCTTCCGCTCCTTCGCGAAACTCCACCCCCGCCACGACTTCCCGATGCTGGGACTCCTGGTCATGGGCGCGATCACCGCGGCAGGCTTCGTCCTCGCCCGCCACGTCGGCACCTCCGCCACCCATCCCCCACTGACCGTCCTCATCTCCCTCCTGACGACGGTCATGGTGATCGTCCAATCCTTCGCCCAGATAGCGGCTCTCCTGATCCTCCGCCGCCGCCAGCCCACCCTCACCCGCCCCTACCGAATGCTGCTCTTCCCACTTCCGTTGGTAATCGCGGCCATTGGCTGGGCAGTCATCTACTGCTATGCCGACAAAGCCAATCCCGGCGTGCATCCCATCGAATGGTCGCTCGCGTGGGTGGCGCTGGGATTGATCTCCTTCGCGATCTGGTCACGCCTGGAGAAGATCTGGCCGTTCGGCCCCAGGGAGACTCGCGAGGAGTACGTGGCCGCCGAGCCGCAGAATCCCCGGCGGCCTGATATCGGCGAGCGTCTCGCCTGACCGCGGTCAGAACGGCATGGGCTTCAAGTCATTGATGTCGTATCCGTACTGCCAAGTCTGATTCACACTCGAATTGAACGTCCACGCCACAGGATTCGGATACTTCCCGCTGTCCAGCGACATGGTCCCCTGCGTCCCCTCATAGGGATGCAACCCCGACCCGTACCCCGACAACATCCGCGTCGGATACGGAAACGCCCAAGACGTGCAGTATCCGGACTGCCCCTCCGCCACCAACAGGCACAATGTCCCGTCCTGAATGTCCGACGGCAACGCCAGACGATAGGCGTTGCCATAAGGATCGAGGAACTCCACGGTGAACTGCGCCCCCTGATCCACCCATCCGATGTTCCACCGGCAGTTCGCCGGCAACGTAGGAGAATTATTCACCTGCAACTGCGGAACCCAAGCATGCCCGTTGTTCACGGCGCACAGAATATTGGCATTTTCGCCACCCGTCCGGGTATTGGCAATCAAAATATCCTTGTAAACATACCCATTACTCATGCGAATCTCCTTAGAGCAAAGCGCGCAAAAACCTACGCGCCCGGGCCCCGCAATCCGCTTCGGCCCAGGAAATTCATGCTACTACCCCACCACTCCGGGAAACTCTCAATCAGCTAGAGTCCCACCACTTTTCAGGCAACCCCAATCCTAATCCAAACAGTCGGTTCATCATTTGAATTCCCGTACCTCGATAAGAAGTTCAACCGAACAAACCGAATTACCCGGTGCGAGCCATCAGGAATCCAGCCAGGATCGGACCCAGGTGCGGGCTATGCGGCGGGCTCGTTCGGGGGATACCCGGGTGGGCTCCGTCAGGACGGAGATGGAGAGGCCGTCGAGGAGGGCCAGGAGTTCGGTTGCGGCGTCGGCGGATTCGGGCTCGCGGGCGGGGTTGGCGGCGGTGAGCATGCGGCCGAGCATGTCCGCGGTGCCCTGCCATTGCGAGCGGTGGAGGTCGGCGATTTCGGGGTCGTGGGCGGCGCGGGAGACCAGGGCCAGCCAGACGTGGGAGAGGCGGTGTTCCGGGGTGGGCGAGATGAGGAGTTCGGTGAAACTCAGCAATTGTTCCCGGGCGGAGAGGTCGGCGATGCCGGATTGCCGGTAGCGCTGTTCGGCCTGGGCGGCCACGTGATGCCAGGCGCCCAGCAGGAGTTCGGTTTTCGTCGAGAAGTAGTACTGCACGGTGCCGATGGAGACGCCGGCGCGCGTGGCCAGGTCGCGGATGCTGACGCCTTCGAGCCCGGTTTCGGCAATGGCGTCGGCCAGGCTCTCCAGCAGCTGGGTGCGGCGTTCGGCCTTGTCGGGTGTGGCTCTGCTAGCGGCCATTTCGCCTTCCCTGGTTACGGCTGTTGTAGTAGCGCCAGGCCTGCGTGAGCACCTGCCGCGCCATGACCACCGGTTCCGGCCGGCCGTCGGCGCGCGGTGCCCGATCGACGACCGTCGCGAAGAACAGCAGCAGTATGCCGATCCCGCCGATCCCGAAGTACACCGCCTCGCCGAGCATGCTGACGATCACCCGCAGCCCGCCGTGGCCCTCCCCTTCCAGTCGCGGCATGATCGCGTCCGCCTGCAGCCAGTGCACGCCCTCGGCGAGCAGCCAGACCAGGGCACCGGCCACCGTCGCCCAGCCCGCGGCGGGATGCCGCCGGGCCAGCCGCACGCCGAACACCATCGTGCCGACGGCGAGCACCACCACCACGACCTCACTCACCGAGAACAGCGCGGTCCCGCTCACCGCCGCACCCCCGCGTCCGGCGCCACGGTCCCGCGCGACCGCGCGATGGCGACCAGCAACAGCACCCATGCCGCGATCAGGAACAGATTCCGCAGTCCCGCACCGACTTCCATCCGATCGACGATCCCCTCGGCATTGCCGCCGAACCATCGCACCCGATCCGACACCATGGCGATGCCGGACGCGATGAGCGCGAACACCGAAGCCAGCAGCGCGAACGGGAAGGCCGAGCCGAGCCGACGCCGGTAGAACACGGCCAGCGCCGCACCCGCGACCGGCGCCAGCAAGCCGAGTAGATCCAGCAATCTGAACATCTTTCCCACCCTCCATACGAACGTATTGGCACTGCCATGTTTGGCAGCTCAATATCTAATACGATCGTATGATACTCAGGTGGGGCGGGCATACAAGCCCTTATTTACGGGCCCCCGAGGCCCTCCCTCACAGGGTGATGACGACCTTCCCGTGGACGTGCCGGCCCGCCTGCAGTTCCACCGCCTCGCGGATCTGCTCGATCGGAAAGGTCGCAGCGATGGGCACCGCGATATCGCCGGCGAGGATCGCGGCGGTGAGCCGTTCCAGATCGGCGGGTGAGGCGTCGGCCCCTCCCCTCGTCGCGCGGACACCGCCGGGCGGGTTCGGACCTGCGGCGATCGTGGTGATCCGCGCGGTCGGGACGCCGAGTTCGAGTGCGGCCGAGGCTGTTTCGGTGCCGAACAGGTCGATCGCCGCACTCACACCGCCCGCAGCCAACGCCCGCACACGGTCCTCGAGTCCCGGCCCGTACGTCACCGGCTCGGCACCCAATTCCCGCAGAAACTCGAAGGTCCCCTCGGAGGCGGTCCCGATCACTTCGGCACCGGCGAGCCGCGCGAGCTGCACGGCGAAAACACCCACGCCACCGGCCGCGCCGCCGATCAGGACGGTCTCACCGGACCGCAGCCCGATCGCCGTGACGGCGGCAGCAGCGGTGCGACCGGCCACCGGCAGGCTGCTCGCCACCTCGTCGCCGATGCCCTCCGGCGTCTGCCAGAGTGTCTCGGCGGGCGTCGCGACCACCACGAAGTCGGCGGCGGCCCGCGCCATCGCACCCCCGAAGACCCTGTCCCCCACCACAAATCCGGTGGCATCGGCCCCGACCTCGTCGACGACTCCCGCGAAGTCGTACCCGAAGCCGGACGGCACGGTGAGGCCGAACCGCGCGGCGAACTCGGGCTGGGACGAGAACACGCTGTCCATCGGATTCAGGCTCACCGCCCGCACCCGGATGCGGACCTCGCCCGGTCCGGCATGTGGCTCCGGCACCTCCCGCAGCTCCAGCACTTCCGGACCTCCGTAGGTCTCGTACATGACGACTCGGCTCATGGGCCGACTCCCGACTGAGTGACAGAACTTGGTTCCATTACCCACGATATACCATGAGAGAACCAAGTTCCATCACTTGACAGAACCAAGTTCCCTCACGGCGCCGATGCGGGAACCGAGTGCCCTAAAATGCGTCCATGCCCCGCTGGGAGCCCAATGCCCGAGAACGACTGATGCGCGCCGCCCTCACCCTCTTCGCCGAGCGAGGATACGAGAACACCACCGTCATCGATATCGTCGAACGCGCCGGACTGGGCAAGACCACCTTCTTCCGCTACTTCCGCGACAAGCGCGAAGTCCTCTTCGGCGGCGACTCCAGGGTCGACCTGCTGGGCACCGAAATCGCCGCGGCGCCACCGTCCGCGACCCCGCTCGAGGCCTTGGCCGCCGCCCTGACCGCGGCCGGCAAGGAGCGCTTCACCTCCGAACGCCGCGAAACCCTCACCCTCAGGCAGGCCGTGATCGACGCCAATCCCGAACTCCTGGAGCGCGAGGCCCTCAAGAACCTCACGCTCGTCACGTCGATGACCACCGCTCTCGAAAAACGAGGCGTCTCCGGCCTGACCGCCTCGGTGATCGCCCAATTGGGCGCCCTCACCATCGACATCACCTACAAACGCTGGATCGACCCGGCCAACACCGAAGACTTCACCACCCTCGTCGAGCGGACCCTCACCGAAGTCCGGGCGGCCGCCGCCGCGTGAGCCGAACCGGCCCAGCTACACGGTGATACCCAAAGCACCGGCCACGGCGCGGGTGAGATGGTCGGCTACCTGGGTGGGGGTCCAGGAGCGGTGTTCGGTGAGGTCGTAGATGACGCGTTCGTCGAAGATGGTGATCCAGAGCAGAACCGCGTAGGTGAGGTCGTATTCGGTGGTTTTACCTGCGCGGGACAGGGATTCGAGGATGGCGGCGAGGGTGTCGTGCATGGCGACGATGGATTCGTCACCGGCGGAGAGACGTTCGATGAAGCCCTTGCTGCTGCGGACGTAGCGGACGGCGGGGCCCCATTGCATGGCCTGCTCGATCCAGGTGGTGCAGCAGTCGTGGAAGCGGCGGACGGGGTCGGGGTCCGGATCCAGGGCGGTCAGGGCTTCCAAGAGCTGTTCTATGGCTCGGCGGTGGAAGGCTTGCATGGCGTCCTGGGGAGTGGCGAAATGCCGGTAGGCCGTGGCCACCCCCACCCCCGCCTCGGCGGCCAGTTCGGGGATGGAGAAGCCGACGCGGCCGGCGTGCAGGAGGCTCTGGACCGCGTCGACCAGCAGCACTCGGCTGCGCTGGGCGTCGCTGCGGGTGTTCACGGGCACATCCTCCATCCTGCGGGAGCCCTCGCTCGCGTCGACCGGCAGTGCTCGAGTAGAGAAGTTCTTCTCACTTAACTATGCTCTAACAGAGAAGATCTCCTCAGTTAGGGGGCGGGATGCGAGCCGCGGCACCGGGTGCACTCTTGGTCCTGATCATGGCGCAGCCCAATCTGGCCACCGGGATGATGCCCTACTACCGGCATGCCTGGGGACTCGCACCACTGCTCATCACGGTGATCTTCGCGGCCTACCTGTTCGCATTGACGCCGACGCTGTCGCTGCTGGGCACACCCCGCGCGCGGCAGGGATGGTGGTGGCGGATCGGAGTCGGGAGCGCGTTCGGCATCGCGGCGGATGCCGGGATGGCGGCGGCGCATTCGGCGTGGCCCGTGACCATCGCGCGAGTGTGCGCCGGGCTGTCGGTGGGATTGGTGACCGGCTCGCTCGCGGGACTGATCCTGGAACGACGCGGGGAGAGCGGGCGGACCGCGCTGGCCGCGGCGACCGTCCTCGGTTCCGCGCTGGGCACGGTCGCCGCGGCGGCGGTCGCACAGTATCTGCCCGCGCCCGGCGTCACGGTCTACCTCGCGCACGCGGTGCTGCTCGGTCTGGTCGCACTCGCCGTGCTGGCGGATCGCACGGTCCGGCCGGGCACGGCAGGACACAAGGCATCCGCACGACAGCCTGCCGAGGAACCGCGAATTGCCGGGTACCTCAGCGGAATCGCCGCGTGGGTGTCGGCCGGGCTGGTCGTCGCGCTGCTGCCCAGCTACGGCGCGGAACTGCTGAAGACCACGAATCTCACCCTGCTCGCACTGCCGGTGACGCTCTACCTGGTGTGCGCCTGGCTGGCGCAACAACTGCTCCCACCGAATTCCCTGCCTGCCGAACCGGTTACGACGCAAGCGATCATCATCGCCGGAGTCCTCATCGCCGCGGCCGTGTCCTGGTTGCCGAGCCTGCCGCTGCTGCTGGCCGGTGGCGTGGTGGCCGGTGTCGGGCAGGGTATCGCGTATCGTTCCGGCCTCCGGATCGTCAGTGCCGCAACGCCTCCCGATCAGCATGCCCGGGCTTCCTCACGCTTCGCGACGGTGGCGTACCTGTGCGCCGCCGTCACCACCGTCGGCCTGGGCGTCATCGCCAACCTCGGGTCGATGCGCGATGCCGTGCTGGCGGCCGCGGTCGTGCTGCTCGCGGTGGCGGCGGCCACCACCCTCGTCCGCCGGCGCGCGATGACGCGCGCCGCTGACATCGACCCCGATCGGATCTCCACAATCGCATAATTCGCCGCATATATTCCGCGCGGGAAACCCTCGCGCGGTATTCGCGTGCGCCGATATCGCCTATATCAGAGGTTAATTCGGAAATCGACGAAACCGACTCGTTACGTGAGTTCACCGGAACACAAACTGCGACCGCTTCACTGGAATGCATACAACCGAAATTCCTTCCCCGTGAATGGATTCCAGAAATGGCAGCACCCACCCGAATCGGCTCCCCCGCGGCCCCGCCGCCCGTTGCCGACGGTTCCCTCAAACGCAGTCTGACCCGGCTCGACCTCATCGCCATGGGCGTGGGATCCATTGTCGGCGCGGGCATTTTCGTCACCACCGGCGTGGCCGCGGCCACCAAGGCCGGACCCGCCATCATGCTGTCGTTCGTGCTGGCCGGAGCCATCTGCGTGCTGGTGGCGCTGTGCTACAGCGAACTCGCGTCGATGACGCCGGTCTCCGGCAGCGCCTACACCTACACGCGCACCACCATGGGTGAGATTCCCGCATTCCTGGTCGGCTGGAATCTGCTGCTCGAATACGCGGTGGCGGCCTCCGCCATTGCCATCGGCTGGTCTGGATTATTCGGTGCGGCACTGAATTCACTGTTCGGGGTGACATTGCCGAAGGCCATTACCGCGGGGCCCGGCAGTGGCGGGGTGGTGAATCTTCCGGCCGTGCTGATTGTCGCCGTATTGGTCGCCGTCCTGGTTTTCGAGGTGAAAATCGCGGCGGTCGTGGTGAAAACACTCGTGGCCTTGACGATCGGTGTGCTGGCGCTGGTGGTGGTGATCGGGTCCCCGCATCTGCACGCGGGGAACTGGTCGCCGTTCCTGCCGTTCGGCGTGCACGGGATCGCGGCCGGCGCCGCGCTGGCGTTCTTCGCCTACCTCGGATTCGATATCGTCGCCACCTCCGCCGAGGAGACCCGCGATCCGCGGCGGGATCTGCCGTGGGGCATGATCGGCTCGGTCGTCATCGCGACCGCGCTGTATGTGGCGGTGAGCGCCGTATTGACCGGTGTCGCACCGTATTCCAGCCTGAACAATGCCGCGCCGGTCGCTACCGCGCTGGCGGCCATCGGGGCGGGCTGGATCGGTAAGGTGATCCTGGTGGCCTCGGTGATCGCACTCACCAAGGGTCTGCTCATGGTGTGTTACGGGCAGACGCGGCTGGTGTTCGCGATGAGCCGGGACGGCATGGTGCCGAAGTCGCTGTGCCGCACCAATTCGCGCGGTGCGCCGGTGCGATTGAGCCTGGTGATCGGTGCGGTGGTCGCGGTGGTGGCCGGGTTGCTGAACATCGACACCGTCGCCGAGCTGGTGAATATCGGGGCGCTGTTCGCCTTCCTCATCGTGTCGCTGGGCGTGTTGATCCTGCGCCGCACCGACCCGGATCGGGCGCGGCCGTTCCGGACGCCGCTCATGCCGTTCGTGCCGCTGCTCGCCATCGGCGGATGCATCTGGCTGGCAACCACGTTCGAGGCGCTCACCTGGGTGCGGTTCGTCGTCTGGAGTGCCGCGGGCATCGCGCTCTACCTCGGGTACGGCAGACGTCATTCGATAACCAGGACCGCCCCCGCGGTCGCCCTCACGGACGAGGCCGTTGCCGGAGGTGCCGCGTGACCGCCCAGCTGGACAGCTTCTACCCCACGCGCGTCGCCTTCGGCACCCTGGAGGAGATCCACCGTGCCGCGGCCAACGCACTGTCCGCGGACGTGCTCGACTTCGTGGAAGGCGGTGCGGGCAAGGAGATCACGCTCCGGGAGAACCGCACCGCCTTCGACCGCTGGCGGATCCTGCCCGAACCCATGAGCGGTGTCGGAACGCCGTCCACGCGCACCGAACTGCTCGGCCTGCCGCTCGAGACGCCGATCCTCACCGCGCCGTTCGGCGGTGATGCCCTCTACCATCCGGACGGGCACCTCGCGGTGACTCGGGCCGCGCAGGCCCGCGGCGCCCTGTCCATCGCGCCGGAAGCGGGAAGCTATTCCTACCAGCAGGTTCGGGCCGCCGCGCCCGGTGCGGCCCGCATCGCGCAGATACACCCGTTTGCCCATGCCGCCCTGGTAGCGGAGCGAGTGACCCGGCTGGGCTTCGAGGCGCTCTGCGTCACGGTGGACTGCCCGGTCGGCGGCTTCCGCACCCGGAACATGGGCAATCGCTTCGACCCGGACCAGCGTCACTTCGCCGGCAATCTCACCGGCGAGGACGGCGCTCCCGGCGTCGCGGAGGTCTTCGGTCAGCTCCTCAAACGCGGTGGCGTGGTCTGGGATTGGGCCGAGCTGGCGACCGTCGCCCGCGAGTTCGAACTCCCCTGGATCGCAAAGGGCATCCTGACCCCTGCCGCCGCGGAACGCGCCCTCGATATCGGCGCGTCCGCCCTGGTGGTCTCCAATCACGGTGGCCGCCAAGTGGATCCCGCCCCGGCCAGCCTCGACATGCTCCCCGCCATCCGCGCCGCGGCCGGCCCCCGCGTTCCGATCCTGCTGGACAGCGGCATCCGCACTGGCAGCGATATCTACCTCGCGCTCGCCCTCGGCGCGGATGCCGTGATCATCGGCCGCGCCGCCATCTACGGCCTGGCCGCCGCCGGTCAGCCCGGTGTGGACCGGGTGCTGGAACTCCTGACCGAGGAACTCCGCACCCTCATGATCCTGTCCGGCGCAGCCACCATCGCGGATATCGACCGCGACCGTATTCTGCGGGCGGCCGCATGAGTGCCCCGTTTCCCGCGGCGCGCAGCGGTTCCGGATTGATCTTCACGTCCGGTCTCGCGGCCGTCGACCCCGTCACCTTCGCCCCCCTCACGGATTCCTTCGACGAGCAGGCCGCGGAAGTCTTCCGGCAGCTCGACAATGCTCTGGCCGCCGCGGGCAGTTCCCGCGGCCTGATTCTGAAACTCGATTGCTATCTCGCGGATCGGTGCTGGTTTCCGGCTTGGAACAGCGTGTTCCGCAGCAGTTTTCCGACGGCCGCACCGGCGCGGACGACCACCGTCACCACTCTGCCCATCGACGGGCTGCTCATCGAAATCCAGGCGATCGCCGTCGCCGCACCCCAGGAAGATCGATCATGACCGCAGTGACCCCGCTCGTGCAGCATTCCGCCATCGGCGATTTCACCATCAGAGACGTCATCGAAGGGCAGACCGCCGGTCAGCTCATTGTCGCCGCCGACGATTGGGGGTGGTGGGTGACCCTTCTGGGCGGCGACAGCATTGCGCCCACGACCGGTATCCAGGACACCGTCGCGGACGGGCTGGTCCGTGCCGGGTTCCTGATCCGGCGCGGACGCCGGTATCACCTCACCCACACCGGGCACGATGTCGGCAAGAATCGCGGCTTCGTGCGGGTCGCGGTACGCGGCTGGGAGCCCACCTTCCGGCAGTTGTCGGCCAATCCGCATCGCGAATACATCCCCGCCGCAACCGAACCCGATGAGGTGGCGCGCGGGTGCACCGATATCGCGCGGCGCCGGCCGGAGATCTTCGAGGCCATCGGGCGGTCGATCGCGGCCGATATCCCGGGCTGCACCATCGATCTCGGCTGCGCCGACGCGGGCCGCGTCACCGCGTTGGCCGGGCTCGCGCCCGAGGAGAGTTTCCTCGGCGTCGACATCGAGGACGGTGTGATCCAGACAGCCACAAGCGAACTCGCGGACCGTGGCCTGTCCGATCGCATCACCCTGCTGGCCGGTTCCGTACAGCCGGAGGACGAACCGCCCGCCTGGCTGGCGGCCGTCGACCGCGAGGCGGTCACCACCGCCATGTCGTTCTTCCTGCTGCATCAGCTCGCCAGTGACGGCGACGGCATCGCCGCGGTGCTGCGCGGCTGGATGGACTGGTTTCCCAACCTGCGCCGCTTCGTGATCGGCGACGGTTATCTGCTGGAAGCCCCGAATTGGACACAGCAGCCGTGGTTCTCGCCCACCTACGAGATCTACCACGCGGTGACCGGCGTCCGGCTGTGGACGCGGCACGAGTACGAGCAGGCGTTCGCGGATCTGGGCTGGTCGGTGGAACGCCGGCTGGAGGATCACACCATGCTGGTGACGACCATCCTGGAACGCGCCTGACTCACGGCCCGATATGCCTGCGGCGCGCGATCATTCGCAATCCGTGCCGCGGGCGCAGGGTCAGCGTGGCCTCGGGTTCCACGGGATGGCCGGGGACCAGGTCGAAGACATAGCGCTGGCTGAACATGGCGGTGATCAGCACCGCTTCCATGAGCGCGAAACTCGAGCCGATGCACATGCGTTTGCCGCCGCCGAACGGCAGATACGCCGAACGGGGCCGGTCGCGGCCGGCGCCGGGGAGGAAGCGGGCGGGATCGAATTCCTCGGGGTCCGGCCACCATCGCGCGTCGTGGTGGATGTGGTGGGTGGGCATGATGACCGTGGTCCCGCGGCGAATGTGGTGCCCGCCCACCACATCGTCCTCGACGGCGACGCGCGGAATCACCCAGGCCGGTGAGTAGTAACGCATGGCTTCCTGGAAACAGGCCGCGGTCCAGGGCAATCGGGGCAGGTCGGCCACGGTGGGCGGCCTGCCTGCCAGCACGGTGTCTACCTCCGTGAGGAGTCGTGCGCGGGCTACGGGGTTGAGCGCGAGCAGGTACCACATCCAGGACATGGCGTTGGCGGTGGTCTCGTGCCCGGCCAGCATGAAGGTCAGCGCCTCGTCCCGCACTCGCCGCAATGGCAGCGGGCCGTTCTCGTCGGAGGTTTCGAGCATCAGGTTCAGCAGGTCCGGGCTGTCGGTGCGGTGGGCCGCGCGGTCGTGCACCAGCGCCCACACCTCGCCGTCCAGGATGCGGACGATGCGCTGGATCCTACGGAACGGCGGCGGCAGCGGGATGGGAGTGAACGCGACAGCGGCGGTCGCCCGCCACAGTTGCCGGGGCGGCGCGGCGATGACGAAGACGCGCTCGAGCCGTTCGGCGAATCGCAGTCCGCCGGTGACCATGTCGGACATGCGTACGGCAATGCGGCCGAACTGCGTGCCGAACAAGGCGTTTCCGACCACGTTGAGGGTGAGCTGGACCATCTCGGAAACCATGTCGACTTCGACGCGGCCGGGTTCGGTGTCGAGGGCGTCGAGGCGGACCCGGATCGGATCGATCATCAGGTCGATGAGCCCGTTGAGGTGCCTGCGGGCGAACATGGGCCCGAGCAGGGTGCGATGCCGCTGCCAGGATTCGCCTTCGTCGGTGAAGAGGCTGACGCCGAGAATCGCGCGCAGCATCTCGTATTCGAACGATTTCTCGTAGCGCGGCCGCCCGGCGTGCAGGACGTGATCCACATAGTCGGGGTGGTTCAGTACGGCATAGCGGCGAGTCCCGGCCCGGAATCGCAGGATGTCGGCGTTCTTGACGCGTCCGATGATGCCGGCTCGATGGTCGAGCCCGATCACCAGCGCCTCGTAGGTCGCCAGTGGGGTACTGGTGCGTTTGCTGGGCGCATGCGCTGGAATCGCCATGCCGGCCCTCCTCGGGGCGATACGACTCTGTATCGGAAACCACAACGAACTGGTGACACGCGTCCCAACTGTCTGCGGCTGTCACCAGTTTGTGGTGGGTCCCGGCCCTTGTCAAGATGGGAACCGTGACCACAGCACGAACCTGGGGCGGGCGCAGTGCCGTCGAACGACGCACCGAGCGCCGGCAACGCCTCATCGACGCGGCGCTGGAACTCTGGCGCGAGAACGGCTGGACCGCGGTCACCATTCGCGCGGTGTGCGCCCGGACCTCGCTCAACGACCGGTACTTCTACGAGGCCTTCACCGACCGGGACGAACTGCTCGTCGCCGCCTGGGAATCCGTGCGCGACGATATGCTCACCGCGCTCACCACGATCTTCACCGAGAACACCGACCGGCCCCTGGCGGACATCATCCGGCTCGCGGCCTCGGCTGTGCTGGAACGCATTTCGGCGGATCCGGCCTACGGCAGCATTCTGCTCATGCATCACGCGGGCAGCCCGGCCCTGGAGTCCTCGCGCCGGGCCGCGCTGCAGCTCACCGCCGATCTGGTGGTGAGCGCCGCCCGCACCTACGTCCGCCCCGACGCCGACGAGACGGCCCTGCACATCGACGCGATCGCCAGCGTCGGCGGCTTCGTCGAACTCATCGACGCCTGGCAGTCCGGCATCCTCGACTGCACCGCGGACGATATCGTCGCCCGCCTGGTCGACCTCGTCTCGACGCTCGGCCGCACCTACCTCGACAGCCTCTGACCAGCAGCGGTTCCACTCCCCGCGCGCACACCGCGTAACGTGGGCCGATGTGGCGGCACCCAGGAAGAGCGGGCCCGCGGCGAGCTCACCGGAACTGGCCGCGGCCCTCCGGAACGAAATCCCCGAACTGACCCGGCGGTTGATGGCCGCCGTCTTCACCGACAACCCGGAGTGGACGGACTATTCGGCGGTCACCCGGGCGGATCTGCGGGACGGGTGCCAGCGGTTCCTGACCCGGATCCTGGACCTGCTGGGCGGGCAAGCCGCCGATGCCGAGCACGACGATGTCGCGGCCGCGATCGGTAAACAGCGCGCTGAGCAGGGCGTACCCCTGGAGGCCATGCAGCGCACCTTCCGGCTCGGCGGGCGGATCGTGTGGGAGGCGCTGCTGGACAAGGCCGGTGAGGTGGCGCCCGGTGAGTTCCGGGAGACCGGTACGGCCATGTGGGCGGTCATCGACGGGATGTCGTCGGCGCTGGTGACCTCCTATCGCAATACCGAGCTGGATCGGGTGCGGCGGGACGAACGCCGGCGGCACGGGTTGATCGAAGACGTGCTGGCCGGGCGGGCGCACGATGGGTTGTTCGCCGCGCGCGCGAGCCGGGAATTGAACCTGCCGGTGCACGGCGATTATGTCGTCGTGGTGGCGCGCGGGGAGGCGCATCCGCTGCGCACGGGATCGGAAACAGCGTTGGCTGCCATGGGAATTCGCTCCGCATGGCATGATCGCGCGGACTCGACCGTAGGGTTGATCGCGCTCGAACATCGCACCATCGAGGCTGTGCTGCACCAACTTCGGCCGCAGGTGCGCGGGCGGGCGGCGGTCTCCCCCGCCGTGGCGGGACTGGCCGGCATCGATGCCGCGCACACCCTCGCCTTGCTCGCGCTCGACACCGTGCCCGATAAGGCCGCGGCCGTACTGGTTTCGCTGGACGAACGCTATCCGGAAGCCATGCTGCTCCGCTCCCCCGATCTGACCGAGCTACTGGTGACCCGCACGCTCGGCCCGGTGCTCGAACTGCCGGCGAAGGAACGCGACATTCTGGTGCGCACCTTGTCGGTCTGGCTGGCCGAGAACTGCTCGGCGGCCAATGCCGCCCCGCGGCTGCACTGTCACCGGAACACGGTCATCAATCGCCTGCAGCGCATCACCACCCTGCTGGGCCGTCCACTGGAGGGGCAGCGCTCCTACCTGGAACTTTCCCTCGCTCTGGCCGCGCTGGAACTCGGTGATCCACTGCGTGAACGAGGCGCCGGCAACCAGTAGTCCCGCGCACCGGATTGGGCGCTGCGCCCAGTCCCGGGCCCGGATTTCTGGACTTCGAGGGCATTGTTTGTGCAATTGGTGACCACGAAACTCGTGGAGGATGACCCACGCCACAACCCGGCGTGGGTCGTAATCATCGAGGATGAGGAGCACCACGAGTGCCGGATTTCGATCTACTGGTGGTCGGCGGCGGGCCGGGCGGCTACGTTGCGGCCATCCGTGCGGCACAGCGCGGCCTGCAGGTCGGCCTGGTCGAGAAGGAGCGTCCGGGCGGGGTCTGCCTGAACTGGGGCTGCATTCCGACCAAGGCCATGCTGCGGTCCGCCGAGATCTTCCAAACCGTCAAGGACGCAGCCGATTTCGGCATCCACGCCGATAATGTGCGCTTCGATTTCGCCGCCGTGCGCCAGCGCAAGGACGGGATCGTCAAGGAGCTCACCGACGGTGTCGCCGGCCTGTTGAAGGCCAATGGGGTGACTGTCGTCGAAGGTCATGCGCGCTTCACTTCAAAAATTTCCAGCACCGGGCCCACCACCGTGCAGGTGTTCGAGGCCGGTCAGTCGCCGATCTTCCCGGGCGGGCCGCGCTACGCGGCCGCGCCGACGGCCACCGTCACCCGCACGATCAGCGCGAAAGACGTGATCATTGCGACCGGTTCGGTGCCGGCGCTGCTGCCCGTGCCGGGCGCGGATCTGCCGGGCGTCATCACCTCCGACGGCGCGTTCGGATTGACCGAGGTGCCCAAGCGACTGGTCGTCATCGGCGGCAGCGCGGTGGGCGCGGAATGGGCGAGCCTGTTCCACACCTTCGGCTCCGAGGTGACCGTGGTCGAGATGCAGGATCGCCTGGTTCCGCTGGAGGACAAGGAGATCGGCGTCGCGCTGGGCCGCTCGTTCGGCAAGCGCGGCATCACCGTGCTGACCGGTTCTACCGTCACCGGCATCGCCCAGGCGGGTGACGCCCTGCGCGTGAACGTCGGCGGCCCGAAGGCGCGCGAGATCGACGCCGATGTGGTGCTGGTCGGCGTGGGACGCCGCCCGAACACCGCCGAGCTCGGCCTGGACATCGCCGGAATCGCCACGGACGCACGGGGTTTCATCCCCGTGAACGAGCAGCTGCGCACCGAGGTCGAGCACGTCTACGCCATCGGCGATGTCACCGGTAAGGCGCTGCTCGCGCACGTGGCCTCGCATCAGGGCCTGACCGCCTCCGATGTGATCGCCGGGCACGACGCGCACATCGACTACACGGTGATCCCGGCCGCGACCTTCACCCACCCGGAGATCGCGAGCGTCGGCCTCACCGAGGACGCCGCCCGCGCCGCCGGGCACGAGGTGATCACCGCCAAGTTCCCGTTCGCGGCCCTGGGCCGGGCCAAGACCTTCGGCGAGACCGAGGGCTTCGTGAAGATCGTGGCGGGCGCCGCGCATCAGGAAGTGCTCGGCGTGCACATCATCGGCCCGTCGGCCAGTGATCTGATCACCGAAGGCGCGCTGGCGATTTCGCTGGAGGCGACCCTCGAGGAACTGGCCGACACCATTCACGCCCATCCCACCCTCGGCGAGATCGACATGGAGGCGGCCCTGACCGGGCTCGGCCTGCCGGTACACGTCGCACCGCCCCGGAAGCGTTGAGGAGCACCATCGTGACCACCGCAACCCCGCGCAAGCCCGCCCGCAAGAGCAGCCGGCCCGCCGACAGCCGTCCCGCCAACAACGCGAAGGCCGCACCCGCAGAAGGCGTCTCGGCGGAATCCGCCGAGGCCGCCCAGACCGAAATCGCCGACGGCGTACAGACCGGTGCCGCCGGTGACCTGGGGGCCGACAGCGACCTCGCCGCAGGCCTGCCCTCGCCCACCGATCTCCTGGTGGATCGGACCGCCGAGGAGCACGACTCGTTCGCGAACCGGATCGCCGCGACCGATCCCGAGAACCTGCGCACCCTGTACCGCGACATGCTGTTCGTGCGCCGCTTCGAGGAGCGCACCGCGCAGTCCTACCAGCAGGCCAAGATCGGCGGCTACTGCCACCTGAACCTGGGTGAGGAAGCCACCGTCGTCGGCGTCGGCGCGGCCATGCGGCCCACCGACTACCTGTTCACCAACTACCGCGAGCACGGGTACGCGCTGGCCAAGGGCATCGCGCCCGGCCGCGTCATGGCCGAGCTGTACGGCCGCTCCACCGGCACCTCCAAGGGCTGGGGCGGTTCCATGCACATGTACGACACCGAGACCCGGCTGCTCGGCGGTTACGCCATTGTCGGCGGCCAGGTTCCCCTCGCAGTGGGCGCGGCGCTGGCCATCGACTACCGCGGCGGCGACGATGTCGTGGTGTGCCAGATGGGTGAGGGCACCACGAACATCGGCGCCTTCCACGAGTCGCTGAACATCGCGGCGCTGTGGAATCTGCCGATCGTGTTCCTGGTGATCAACAACCAGACCGGTATGGGCACCACCGTCGAGAAGTCTTCCGCCGAACCGGATCTGTGGAAGCGCGCCTCCTCCTACCGCATGCGCGGTGAGCGCGTGGACGGCACCGATGTGCTGGCCGTGCGCGAGGTGGCGAGCGACCTCATCGAATCCGCGCGGCGCGAAGGCAAGCCCGCGCTGCTGGAGGCGGTCAGCTATCGGCTCAAGGGCCACTCCGTGGTCGACCCGGCGAAATACCGCACCAGCGAAGCCGTTTCGGTGGCCCGGGAGAACGATCCGATCGTGATCTGGCACGAGGCGCTGCTGACCGCCGGTGTGCTGACCGAGGATTCGGCCGCCGCCATCGAGGCCGAGGTCACCGCCGGAGTCGTCGCGGCCGTCGAATTCGCCGATGCCAGCCCGCATCCGGATCCGGCCAGCCTGTTCGATTACAACTATGCGACGCCGGTCGCGGGCGATTCCCGTCGCCTGCCCGCCGATCCGCTCTTCACCTTCTAAGGACATCACCGTGGCTGTCATGACCTATCGTGAAGCGCTGCGCGAAACCCTCCGCGAGGAGATGCGGCGCGATGACGACGTCTTCCTCATCGGGGAGGAGATCGGCGTCTTCGAAGGCTCCTACAAGATCACCGCCGGCCTGCTGACCGAATTCGGCGAGAAGCGGGTGCGCGACACTCCCATCGCCGAAGAGGGTTTCGTGGGCGCGGCCATCGGCGCGGCCATGCTCGGCCTGCGCCCGGTCGTCGAACTCATGACGATCAACTTCTCGCTGCTGGCGCTGGACCAGATCGTCAATCACGCCGCCAAGATCTACGGCATGTTCGGCGGGCAGACCAATGTGCCCATGGTCATCCGCACCCCTGGTGGCGGCGGGCAGCAGCTGGGCGCGACGCACTCGCAGAACATCGAGCTGTACTACGCGTTCGTGCCCGGCCTGAAGGTCGTCGCGCCGAGCACGCCGGCCGATGCCAAGGCGCTGCTCAAGGCCGCCATCGACGATGACGATCCGGTGCTGTTCCTGGAGAACCTGTCGCTCTACAACACCAAGGGCGAAGTGCCGGACGATCTGCCGGCCGCCGAGATCGGCAAGGCCGCCATCACCCGCGAGGGCACCGACATCACGCTTATCGGGTACTCCCGCATGGCGACGGTGTGCACCCAGGTCGCCGAAAAGCTGGCCGCCGAAGGCATTTCCGCGGAGGTCATCGACCTGCGCAGCCTGCGGCCGCTGGACCGCGACACCCTGGTGGCCTCGGTCAAGAAGACCGGCTGCGCCGTCATCGGCGAGGACGACTGGCTCACCTACGGCATCGGCGCGGAGGTCGCGGCCTCCATCTCCGACGGCGCCTTCGACTACCTGGACGCGCCGGTACGCCGCGTGGCCATGGCCGAAGTGCCGCTGCCCTACGCCAAGCCGCTGGAACGACTCGCCCTGCCGTCCGCCGACTCGCTGTACACCGCCGCCGTGGAAACACTGGCGGCCGTGGGCAAGCGGCGCTGAGACCCTCTGAGATCGAGGACAAGAACCTTGCCTGAAATCACCATGCCCCGGCTCTCCGACACCATGGAGGACGGCGTCATCTCGGCCTGGCTCAAGCAGGTCGGCGAGAAAGTCACGCGCGGCGAGGTACTCGCCGAGATCGAGACCGACAAAGCGCTGATGGAACTCGAGGCCTACGACGACGGGGTGCTCGAGCAGATCATCGCCGAGGCCGGCGCCCGCATCCCGATCGGCGAGACCATCGCCATCGTCGGCGACGGCAGCGGCGCGACCGCGGCCCAGCCCGCCGCCTCGGCGGCACAGCCTTCGGCCCCGGCCTCTCACCCGGCAGCCGAAACCGCCGCGGCTGCGCAACCGACACCCCCGGCTGCGCAGCCCGGCAACCCCGCCACCGCGGACAACTCCGCCGGAACCACCACCGCGCCTGCGAGTTCCGCGTCCGGTGACGGTGGCCGGATCAAGTCGTCGCCGCTGGCCCGCAAGATCGCCCGTGAGCTCGGCGTGGACATCGCGACCGTCGCCGGCACCGGCCCCGGTGGCCGCGTGCGGAAGCAGGACGTCGAATCCGCGCACAACGCAGGCGGATCCGCTGCGGCGGTGCCCGGCAGCGGCTCTGCCAATGCCGGATCCAGCGTGAACGGCGCCGCCGCGGCGGCCACCTCGGCCCCGGCCGCCGCCGGAACCGCTTACCCCGCACCGGCTTCCGGCACCTACGACGAGATTCCGCTCACCACGATCCAGCGGGTGTCGGCCACGCGGCTCACCGAGAGCAAGCAGCAGGCGCCGCACATCTATCTGACCAGCGCGATCGATGTGACCGAGCTGTTCGCCTTCCGCGCCCAGGTCAACAAGACCCTCGCGGAGACCGGCGGCAAGGTCAGCGTGAACGATCTGCTGGTGAAGGCCGTGGCCTCGACACTGCGGGCGAACCCGACCGTCAACGTGTCCTTCGCGGGCGACAAGCTGTACCAGCACCACGGCATTCACCTCGGCATCGCCGTGGCGACCCCCGCCGGTCTGCTGGTTCCCGTCGTGCGCGACGCCGACCGCAAGAGCGTCTCCGAGATCGCCGCCGAGAGCCGCGACAAGGCCGAGCGCGCCCGCGACCGCAAGCTGCGCGCCGACGAAATGGGCGGTGGCACCTTCACCATCTCCAACCTGGGCATGTTCGGCATCGAACACTTCACCGCCGTCATCAACCCGCCGGAGGCCGCCATCCTCGCGGTCGGCGGCGCCACCGACGAACTGCGGCTGGAGGACGGTCAGGTGGTGAGCCGGAAGATCCTGCGCGTCACCATGTCCGCCGACCACCGCGCCATCGACGGCGCGGTCGCCGCCCAGTTCCTGGCGCAGCTGAAGGAGCTCATCGAGCATCCCTTGCGCATCGTCACCTAGAACTCCTCCGACGCGGTCCAACCGCCCGCGTCGCCCACGGCCGAAATCCGGTTTCCCACCCGGGAACCGGCTCTCGGCGTCCGCCGCGCGGCGGGCCGGCCGTTGCCGGGTGCCGGGATCGTCCCACCAGCCGATCCCGTCACCCGGCTTCGCTGCGTTCCCAGCCCCCCAACCTCGAACGCACGCGGGCAGATCCAACCTGCCCCGGGGCCGATTGCCTCCGGCGGCAGAACCATCCCGGCAAAGCGCGTCCAAAATGCCCCACCCCGCCTCGGGCGCGTCCTCGGGCAGGGCCATCGCGGTTCCGGACGTGTCGCGGTGGGGCGGACAGTACGGTGGGAGTGCTCACCGAGTGGGGTTCGCGCTCCGCGCCTCTCGTTCGGCGGGAGGAGATCGGCTCATGACGGTGGCTCGGGTACTCGGCGAGGCGCGGCGGATCGTGGTCTTGTCACCGCATTTCGATGATGCGGTACTGGCGATCGGGGGGCTGATCGCGGCTCGCGTCGAGAGCGGTCAGGCTGTGCGAGTACTCACCATCTTTTCCGCCGGGGAGAACCGGGCATCGAGTAGCGGACGTGGAAAAGCGTTCGCGGACTATGACTCCCGTCGCCGCGAGGACGATCGCGCGCTGGCATTGCTGGGCGTCGAGGCGCGACGGCTCGGGCTGCACGAGCGGATCTTTCGCGCGCCCGCACCGCACGGGCCGCTATCGCTGTTTCATACTTCCCGGGCGATCGTTTACGACCCCGGCACCGCGGCCGTGCATCGGGCAGTCATCGGCGAGCAGCGGGAAGACGGCACGATCGTGCTCGCACCCTTGGGAATCGGTAATCACGTCGACCACGTCATCACTGCCACCGCGGCGCTACGCGCGGCCCGGGATCCGGCGATGGCGGCGCGTCTGCTGTTCTACGAGGATTTCAACGCGCTCGCGGAATGCTGCAGGCGGCGGCATCCGGTAGCGCGGTTGCGCCCCTTCGCATTCCGGTCCGCACCGGGCTGGGCGAGTCCGCGGGCCGGGTTCGAGATGGAGGCGATGTCGTTGCTCATCCGCGGGCCGGGTGCGGTGGAGCTGGCCGGTCTGCCGGGCGGGCCCGGACAGTGGACCTCGGCCGCATTACCGGTGAGCCGACAGCACGCCGAGGCCAAGTTCGCGGCCATGGCCGAATATCGCACGCAGACAGCGGCTCTGGGCGGTGCGCGGCAGCTGCGGGCACTCATGGAACGCGCGCACAGCCAGCGCGGGGGCGAGCTGGTCTGGCAGTTTCACGGAACGGATTCCGCATGAGGTGGTTCGTGCTGCTCGCGGTCCTGCTCGCGGTATCGGTCACCGCGCCCCGCGCCGCCGGTGAGGAGACGGCGAGCATCGATCACGTCGTGGCGGTGACCGATCGCTGGCTGCAGGTCTTCGTCGACTCCCCCGCGATGGGCCGCATCGTGCAGGTGGATGTGCTGCTGCCGCAACAGAACCGGAGAGCTCGCCCCACCGTGTACATGCTGGAGGGCATCGATTCGGCGCGCCCGGATCAGAACGATTGGACCGCGCAGGGCGGTGCGGTCGACTTCTTCGCCGACAAGGACGTGAACGTCGTACTGCCCGTCGGCGGCGCGGGCAGCTACTACACCGATTGGCAGCGTGACGATCCCGTGCGTGGCCGGCAGCGGTGGGAAACCCTGCTCACCCGCGAGCTGCCGCCGTTGCTGGACGCGCGATTCCGGGGCGACGGCCGCAATGCCGTGGTGGGTGTGTCCATGGGCGCGCAGGCCGCCGTCATGCTCGCGGAGCGGTCCGGCGGCTTGTTCCGGGCCGTCGCCGCGCTGAGCGGCTGCTACGAGACCAGTGATGCGGTCGGCCAGGCGGAATTGAGGTACATCATCTCCACCGACGGATCCGATCCCGACGATATGTGGGGTGCGATCGCGGATCCGGACTGGGCCGCCCACGATGTCCCCGCGCACGCTGCCGAATTGGCCGGGAAATCGCTGTACTTCTATGCCGCCACGGGTTTCCCGGGCATTCACGAGAATCTCGGCACGCCGGATCTTCCGGACGTCATCATCGAGGGCGGGGCGATCGAATCCGGCGCCCGGCTGTGCACCGGAGTCCTGCAACAGCGGCTCCAGGACCTCGGCATCGCGGCCACCTACGATTTTGCGCCCGCGGGCACGCACAGCTGGCCGTACTGGCGGGATCAACTGGCCGCGGGCTGGCCGGTCCTCGCCGATGCGCTCGGGCGATGAGCGGGGCCGAAGACGTTCGGGCGGAAGGGAAGTAACCGAGGTGCGAGTGCTCTTCGTCGCCACCCCGCTGATCGGTCATGCCTTCCCGATCGTGCCGCTGGCGCTGCACCTGCGCGCGGCCGGACACGAGGTGCTGCTGGCCTCCGGCGACGAGGTGGCGACGGCACTGCGCGACCTGCTCCCGGTGGACACCGTCGCCGCTCCGATGAACGTGCGGGTCCCCCTCCGCGCCTTGGCCTTCCATCCCTTGGCCGCGCGCAGCGCGCTCATCGGCAGCGCCGACCCGGAGGTAGCGGCGCGGGTCTTCACCGCGGTCAATGTGCGGATGGCGGCCCGGGTCACCGCGCTGGCCGAGCGCTTCTCCCCCGGCCTGATCGTGCACGAACCCTTCGCGGCCGTCGCGGCGGCGGCCGCGACGCGACTGCAGATCCCCGCGGTGCTGCACAATATCGGCCTCGACCACGGCGACCGGATTTCGGCTCGGTTACTCGAACGGCTACGGATGCCGGAGGTATCCGACGCCGCCGTCCTCAGCATCGCCCCGCCCAGCCTGGTGCGGGTCACCGGCTGGCCGATGCGCTACACACCCTTCTCGACCGCGGGCTCGCCCATGCCGCGATGGTTGTCGGAGCCCGCCGATCGCCCACGCATTCTCGTCACCCGCAGCACCATGCTCGGTGACGGCCCGACGCCGTTCCTGACCGCGGTCGTGCGGGCCGCACCGGACGTGGCTGCGGAGTTCGTCATAGTCCGGCCGGATCGCGGGGTCGAACGCCACCGTGAGCTGCCGCCGAATATCCGCACGGTGGGCTGGACGGTGCTGGGTGACGCACTGCGCACCTGCACGGCCATGATCAATCACGGCGGCGCGGGATCCGTCTACGCCGCCCTGAATGCCGGTGTGCCGCAACTGCTCACCCCGGACACCGGCGACAGAGGCTGGAACGCCACCCTGGTGTCCCGCCGCGGTGCCGGCCTGGCCGTACCACCCCGCCGCATCACCGCCGACCACATCACCCGCCTGATCACCGACCCGAGCCTGGCCACGGCCGCGCGCGAGGTGGCCGCCGAGATGGCGGCCATGCCCGGCCCCGAAACCATTACGCAGCGACTGACCGAACTACGTTGAGCCCGAACCTGCCCGACCAGCGCTGAGCGAGCCCGGACATGCCGCATCAACTCCCGGTGAGCCAGGGGAAGCTGCGTCGGCCCCCAGCGTGCCCGGAGAAGCTGGGTCAGTTCTCCGTGAGACCGGCGAGCTTGTCCAGAGAGGCTTGCAGGCGCTCCTCCTTGGTGTCGCGGGCGCGAACCATGCGCTTCTCGTCGGTCAGGCGGGTCCAGTCGTAGGTGTGGGTGACCCGGGTGTGGGTGGGGTCGATGGGGTCGAGCTCCCATCGCCACAGGTGGCCGGGCGGTTCCTCGCCGGGGACGGCCGGCTGCCAGGCGATGCGGCGGGCCTCCTCGAACTCCACGACGTGGTTGTCGCGGACGGCGCCGTTGGTGAGGGTGGTGGCGAAGACGTCGCCGACGGCGCGGACCCGTTGTCCCGCAGCGGCTTCGGCCAGGTTGTCGTTGCCGTCCCAGCGCGGCTGTTGCGCGGGGTCGGCGATCAGTTCGAAGATGTCGGGCGCGGCGGCGGCGATGTCGCGGGACACGCTGACGATGCGGGGAACCTCGATTTCGTCGGTCATGGGGTCCACTTTCTCATCCGCCCACTCGCCCCTCCATAACTGTTCGGGCGGGGGGCTCGTCAGCGTGTCTGGGAACCGTTAGGCTCGCCGAGTTCGTTCCGATCTCGATGAGGAGTCCTCAGTGGGCAAAACCCGCCGTCTCGCCGCGACTTTCGGCATTGTGGCCGCAGCTTTCGTGGCGTCATCCGGCATCCTGCCGGCCATTGCGAGCGCTGCCGACCACAGCACGCTCACGGCGCAGGAAAAGGTGTTCGTGGATTATCTCCAAGCCCACGGCGACCAGCTGACCGACGAGAATACGCGCTCGGCCGCAATCGATGTCGGCTACGCCGACTGCAAGGCCTTCGAAAACGGCGTCACCAAGGCGGACCTGGTCGACCAGCTCCCCGGTGGCCAGAACGAGAAGGACGAGGCCTCCCTGGTGGCCGACGCCGCGGTCGCCGCCGGCAGCCTCTGCGGCTGAACACTCGCTCCACCCTTGCGGGCGCTACCCCTTGCGGGTGGCGCCCGCAGTGCGTTCAGCCGTTCGGGTGCAGGCGCAGCACGTCACCGGATTCGGTGCCCGCCAGCAGATCCGAGGGCGCGGCCGGATCGACCACCACCGAGGTCACCGGTTCTCCCGAGTAGATCGTGCACACGCCGTGCGTGACCGAATCGACCCGGACCACCTGGCCGAGCGTGGTCGTCACGTACAACCCACCGCCGGCGGCCACCAGATCGTCCGGCATCAGGGTGCCGGCGGACGACATGTCGGCGGTCACCTCGAAACTGTGCGGGGCGTCGATCGGCACCCGCAGCACGCGGCCGGTGACGCTCGAGCTGAGCGTGGTGTAGATCGAATCCCCTACCACCGCAAGGCCGTTGAACTCCATGCCGTCCACACCGCCGGCGAGGTCGAGATTCTGCGGTGCCCGCGCGGTCCAGTCGGCATCGAGCACGCCGTCGGGGTGGAAGCGGCGCAGGCCCAGGCGACTGTCGGCGACATAGACATTGCCCGCCGTATCCAGGCCGAGCCCATTGGGCATGCCCAGGCCGGTGGCGAAGACCTGCGCTACCGGATTGTCGGCGGTGGGGTCGAAGCGCAGCACCGTGCCCGTGGCGGGACCGGGCAGCAGATTGAGGGGCGAATCTCCCGAGACCACGTACATCAGCCCGTCCGGTCCGAGGCGTACCGAACCGGGTGAACGGACGTCGACGCTGGTGAGCAAATGGCCTTGCGGGTCGAATCGTTCGACCTTGTCACGCAGGATCCGGGAGACCCAGAGGTCGCCCTGGGCGTCGTAACCGATGTTCTCCGACCAGTCGAGGAGCGGTGTCCGCATCGGTATCACGGTGGTCACCGTGGCCGGAGCGCAGGTCGCCTCGGCGTGCGCGGTCCCGGACAGGATCGTGGTGCCGCCCATGAGCAGGGGCCCGATCAGCGCGAACCCGCCGATCCGCGACCGCCACAGCTGGTTCGAGGCCTTCATCTTTCCCCATTCGATTTACGATACGACTCGTAAATTAAGTACGATGGCGGCGTGCCGAGTCAACCCCCGCCCTATCACACTCCCGGCCGCGGCCGCCCCCGCCGCGACGACATCGATCAGCGCATCACCGCGGCCACCATCGCACTGCTCGCCGAACACGGCTATGCCGCACTCACCCTCGAAGCCGTGGCCACCGCCGCGGGCGTGACCCGGCCGACCATCTACCGGCGCTGGTCCGGCAAGGCCGCGCTGGCAGCCGGCGCGCTCGCCGCCACCGTGCCGCCCCTCGACGCCGCCGACACCGGCGACGCGCTCGCCGACCTGTGCGCCCTGGCCGTCGTCTTCGCCACCACCATCACCGGGACCGGTTACGCGGCAACGTTTTTCGCACTACAGGCCGAGGCCAGGCACGATCCGGAATTGGCCGAGCAGGTCTGCCTGACCCATCTCGGCCCGCCCGCGGTCGCCGTCACCGAACTCATCCAGCGCGGCCAGCGGGCGGGGCGGATTCAGCCCGGCCTCGCCCCGGAAGTGGTGCGAGACCTCATCTTCGGGCCGTTGATCTACCGGTGGATGGTCGCGGGACAACCCATCGACCCTGCCACCGCACGAGAACTCGTCGACACCGCCAGCCGCGCATTCCGCGTCGGCTGAACGGAATTCAGGACGCGGCGGCGATCCGGTCACGCAGTCCTTCGGCGAATATGCGCGCCGAATCCAGATCGACGGCGTTCGGGCGGCCCTTCCTGATCCCGCCGACCGGTTTGAACGGCAGATATGTGTCGAAGGCCCGGCACGAGAACGTATCCGCCACCTCGAATCCCTGCTGCTCCAGCAGCGCCACCATCGGACGCGAGAACCGCTGGAACCCGGCATCGGCGAAACCACTGGTGGCGAACACGAATGCGCTGCGCCGCCGCGCCGGCGGCAGCGATCGCACGAAATCCCGCAATTGCGAATGGAACTGCCCCAGGAAGATTCCCGACCCGAACCCCACCAGGTCGTACGAATCGAGCTCTGCCGGATCGAGCTGTTCGGGCTCGGCAATGCGAGCCCCCAGTACCGGCGCCATGACCTCGGCGACCTTGCGTGTATTGCCATGAGACACCGAGGTGCACACGATGATTGCCCGCACGACAATTCCCCTTTCGCTTCCTGCATCGGTTCCGGACAACCCTCGGACACCGCACAAGTGGGGAGCGTGACAAACGGGTGGTGTGGCGGCTGTCACATAGGCTGCGGCGTGCCGGTTATGCGTTCCGACAAGGCGAGCAGGCCGTCGGCGATGTCGTGTTCCGAGGGCGCGTGATCCGGGTCGAGCGTCCACTGCATCAGGACGCCGGACATCAGCGCCAGTTGCACGGCGCCGAGCGTTCGCACATCCCGTTCGGCGAGGGAGTCCTCGGGGACGCCGAGTAGTCCTGCGGCGAGCCCGCTTCGGCCCTCCTGCATCGCGCGGGTCATGAGTTCGGCGACGCGCGGCGAGCGTTGCGCCTCGATACCGGCTTCGATGGAAACCAGCCACAGCTTCCGATTCCGCGTGAACGAGGCAATTGTCTGACGCCAGATCGCTTCGTAGCGTTCACGCGGGCCGGCGGCCGGATCGACGGCAGCCTCGGCCTCGGCTTCGATTCCGAGGCCCCAGTCCTCCATGGCACGCATGAACGCCTCGGTCAGCAGCGCGTCGCGGGAACCGAAGTGGTAGCCGATGGCGGCGTGATTGACGCCTGCCGCGGCGGCGATATCGCGGACCGTGGTGCGCGCCCAGCCCTTCTCCTTCAGGCACTCCAGCGCGCCGGCCAGCAGATCCTCGCGGTTTCCCATGGGGCCGATGCTAGCCAAGGCTTTAGCCAATTGGCTTATCCAAATGGATTGACCGATCGGATAAGACATTTGTACTATCGGAGGACCAAGCCCGGCTAGAACCGCAAGGAGCGCACATGACCAGGTCAATCCTGATTTCCGGAGCAGGCATCGGCGGGCCGTCACTGGCCTTCTGGCTGGGGCAGCTCGGGTATCACGTCACCGTGGTGGAACAGGCGGCCGGACTGCGCACGGGAGGCGCGGCGGCGGTCGATTTCCGTGGGGAGCAAGTGGCGCTGCTGGAGCGCATGGGGGTGCTCGACGACATTCGAACGCAGCAGACCGGCATGGGAGATCAGCTGGTGGTCGATGGCGACGGGCGAACCCTGACCCGATTCCCGTCGGCATTGTTCAGCGGTGAGGTCGAGATCGACCGCGGGGACCTCTCGCGAATCCTGTACGAGCACAGCAGGAACGATGCGGAGTACGTGTTCGGGGACCGGATCACCGGGATCGGCGAGCACGAGAATGGAGTCGACGTGACCTTCGCCCGCGGGGGCGCGCGCACCTTCGATCTCGTCATCGGCGCGGACGGGCTGCATTCCGCGGTGCGGCGGCTCGCCTTCGGCGATGAGAGCAGCTTCCGGACCGACCTCGGTTACTACGTGGCCGCATTCAGCATGCCGAACAGCTTCGGACTCGACCACAGCGGGCTGATTCACAATGAGCCGAGCCGTTATCTCTCGATCAGCAGCGGCCGGGACAGCGACCGCGCCATGATCGGGTTCGTATTCGCCGCGCCGCCACAGGAATACGACCGGCGTGATGCCGATGCCCAGAAGCGCATCGTGACAGCGCATTTCGCGGACGTCGGGTGGAAGGCGCCGGAGCTGCTCGCGGCTCTGCGGGACGCCGAGGACCTGTACTTCGACTCGCTCAGCCAGATTCGGCTGGACAACTGGTCCACCGGACGGGTCGCGCTGCTGGGCGACGCGGCCTGGTGTGCTGGCCCGGGCGGCAATGGCACCGGGCACGCCATGCTCGGGGCCTACACGCTCGCCGGTGAACTCGCGACGGCCGATGGCGATCATCGGCTCGCCTTCACGCGCTACGAGCAGATCATGCGGCCGACGGTCGAGAAGTCACAGAAGTTCGCCGCCAATGCGGGGCGGTTCCTCGCACCTGCGACCGAGTGGCAGATTCGGCGGCGCAACTTCACTTACCGGATCCTGTCGTCGCCTGTCATGTCGGGGATATTCACTCGGATGAGCGCGAAGTCCGCCAATACCGGTGCGCTCGAAAGCTATCCGCTGCCGGCGACGGCGGTGCGCTGACGGTCTGCGCTCACGCCTGGACGAGCCGGCGAATCGCTGCGGCGATTTGTTCCGGCTGTTCGGCGGGGACGATGTGCTCGGAATCGACATCTTCGAACTCGCCGCCGACCCGCTCGGCGTATCGGCGCTGATACTCACGCAGGACATCGAGGCTGGCGGCCTGGTAACGCGCGGCGCGGGTCGCCGCCATGACGATGACGCCGGACTTCGGCGGTTCCGGTGGGGTGCGGCGGAATTCGCTGATCGCCGCGCCGAAAACCCTTATCTCGTGGCGGGTTTGAGCGATGTCACGCGGGGTGAAGTCCTCGGCCAGCATGGTGGCGAAGGTGTCGGCGGGGAACTTGCGGCTGTAGGCGCGGGTCAGTACTCGCATGAGCGGCGGGACGTGGGCGAGCGCCTGTTGCACGGCGAGGATGCGGTCGGTCTTCTTGGCGGTCGGCGCCCAATCGTCGTACGTCGGAGCGTTCTCCGGTGAACCGTCGACGAGGACGAGCCCCGCCGGGGACAGTGATTCCGCGGCCCGCCGCGTGATCAGCCCACCCAAGCTGTGGCCCACCAGGATCAGCCGGCTCGGCGCGAGTTCCTGCACCAAGGCCACCAGCGTGGCCGCCATGTCATCGACGCTCTGCGGCTGCTCGGCCGGTCCGCTGCGGCCGCGGCCGGCCCGGTCATAGGCGACGGTATGCGCGATATCCGTCAGCAGCGGCACGACCTGATCCCAGAGTGTCCGCGCCGCGCCCGAACCGGATTCGAACACCACCCAGGTGTCCCCCGCCCCGCGTTCTTCGAAGTAGATCTCATTGCCGCGCAGCATGACTCGGCGTCCGGCTACATCTCGCATATCAACAACCCTCCCGTACGATCCCAACTTTGGGAACGGTACCAGAAATGGGATAGTAGCGGTATGGACCCCACCGAGCTGCTGCTCCACCCGGTACGCCTGCGCATCATCCACGCCCTCTCCGGCGGCCGACTCCGTACCGCCGGCGAGCTCTGCGAGCGCATGCCGGATATCCCCCGCACCAGCGTCTATCGCCACCTCGGCCTGCTCGCCGACGGCGGAATGCTCGAAATCGCGGACGAACGCCGAGTCCGCGGCGCGGTGGAACGCTCCTACCGCCTACGCCCCGACCGCCCCACCATCACCCCCGAAGCCGCCACCACCATGACCCCCGACGACCACCGCCAGGCCTTCGCCGCCGCCATGGCCGTCCTGATTTCCGAATTCAACGCCTACCTCGACCGCCCCCACGCCGACCCGGTAGCCGACTCCGTCGGCTACCGCCAAGCCACCCTCTGGCTCACCCCCGAGGAACTCGACACCATGCTCACCGGCTTCCGCGACCTGGTCACCCCTCTCGCCGCGAACACCCCCGGTGCGGATCGCAAGCCATACCTGATCAGCCCGATCCTCTTCCCGGGTGAGGAACCCCCGACTGCTACCTGACCTGCCGGCGCACATACAACCGCTGCCGAGCCCGAGCAATCGGCTCACCATTCGAGTCCACGATCGAAGCCGCATGCTCCGTAACCGATTTCGCCCCGCCATCGGTCACCCGCCGGATCTCGTCCACGGTCTCCCGCGGCATCGCCATCCGCGACCGAACCGTCCCGCGACCGGGCGCCAGAAACTCGATCTCAGCCGCCGTATTCCACACCCGATACCCACTCCCCAACTGCCCGTACGCCATCATCCCGAAAAACGGATCCACCATCGCGAACAACGACCACCCCGGCGCCGCCCCATTGTGATTCGCATTCCACCGCCGAACCCGCAAACTCACCTCCGCCCCCGTCCAATCCTCCGCAAACCGATCCACCCGAACCCCCAGAAACAACAACGGCGGCGCCAAATTCATCACCACCCGCAACCGCCCCGGCGTAACCAACCGCCGGGGCAACGTCCGCCCCTCCAACCCCACAGCCCTGATCCCCATCCCGCCACGCTACCTGCGCCCCAACCCCGAGATCACCGATTCGGACACCCGATCACCGGGCACTCATCGTGTAACCGGAATGCGGATCAGGAGGTGTAGATGCCGGTGGGGGTGGGGTGATAGCCCTTGGCGCCTACGGTGAGGGCGAGGGGGCTGCGGGGGATTTTGCCTGCGCGGACCAGGGCGACCATGGTGGGGAAGTCGTATTCGGGGGTCCAGGAGAGGGCTTTTCGGGCGTGGTCGTTGACGTAGACGCGGTCCAGGGTGGGGAACATTTGCCAGCCCCAGCGGTGGTAGTCCTCGGCTAGTTCGGGGAAGTAGCCGGCCACTACCGCGGGGGCGTCGGTGGCCAGGTCGGGGAGGTCGGCGGGGGTGAAGGGGGTGGTGGCGCTGATTATGAAGCGGTCGAAGCCGATTTCGGGGGCTCGGCGGGCGGCCAGGAGGTGGGCGTCTACTACGTCGGCGAGATCCACTCGGCGGTAGAGGAATTCGTTGACCTTCAGGTTCGTGTCGTCGTAGGTGCTGCGGACTTCGTCGCGGTCGTCGGGTTCGGGGAAGAAGCGGGAGGTGCGGAGGACTATTACCGGGAGGGAGAGGTCTCGGGCAGCCAGTTCGCAGAGGTCTTCGGCGGCGGTTTTGGTACTGCCATAGATGTTTCGGACCAAGGGGTGGACGGATTCGGTGATCCAGGCGGCGGGAGCGCCGGGGGCGGGAGTCAGCGCGCGGCCGAAAGTACTGGTGCTGCTGGTGAATACGACGCTCTCGACTCCGGCTGCGGCTGACTCCTCCAGCACGGTGAGAGTGCCGGTCACATTGGTGTCGATGAAGTCCTGGCGGCCGTGGGAACCGACGTGCGGTTTGTGGAGGGTGGCGGTGTGCAGAACGTGAGTGACACCTTCGAGAGCTCGGCGCACGAGGTCGCGGTCGGTGATCGAACCGACGATCGTCGTGAACGGGGACTCGAGAATATCGAGGCCGACTACCTCGTGTTCCTGTGCACGCAAGGTGCGGACGAGCGCCTCGCCGAGGTGACCTGCACTGCCGGTGACCAGAAATCGCTCCATGAATGTCGATCTTCCAGTCGCGGCGGCAGAGCGACAACGGAATTAATCCTGCGTCGACTGCGCCAGGCTGCGTTCCATCCCCGGAAGGGTGAATCGCCAAGGCAGAGTATGACGGGTCAGTGCGATGAATACCACTGCCACGATCGCCGTAGCCGACGCCGCCTGAATGATCTGCAGTACCCCGAAATCCGCGCCGCGCGGCATCTGCAGCAACGCGACCACCGCGGACAGCGCTATCGCCGGCGCCCGGAACGTCCTGGTCGTCGCCCACGCCGCCAGCGGCATGATCGCCCACAGCAGGTACCACGGCTGCGCCACCGGCGACAGCAGCACGATCGCACTGAACGCCACCCCGAGCCCGCCGACCGGATGGATCCGCCCACCCCAAGTCGCCATCAGCCTGCGCAAACTCACGAACCCGGCCGCAACGACGGCGATCGGCCGAGTAACGCTCAACAGCGCGGTGGTGTGATCACCCAAGCCGAGCAGCGCACCACCGAATCCGGTCACCACACCGAGCGCGGTGGGCAGCGACATCCAACTACGCACGGCCCCCGCGACACCGAGGGTATGAATCCAGCCGAACCCCAGCCCGCTACCCCAGCAGACCAGCATCATCGTCGTCGCAGCCACCGCCGCGAACCCCGCCGCGACAGCAAGGAGCGGACCCGGCCGAGTCCCCCACCGGCGAGCCAACGCCGCACCGACGAATCCCAGCGCAATGATCGCCGGCACCTTCACCATCGCCGCCAGCGCAATGAGCACCACCCCGAAAACCAGCAGCCCCCAACCCTTTCGGTCGATCGACGCCGCACCCGACCCGCCACCCTCCGGAATCCCCCGAAGGCAGACCTCCACACCGGCCAGCATCAGCCCCAACATCAAAGTCTCGTTGTGCACCCCCGACACCAGATGAAACAGCACCAGCGGATTAGCCGCCCCCAGCCACAATGCCGCCACCGGCGGCACCCCACAACGCCGAGCCAGCCGCGGCAGCGCCCACACAATCAACGCGAGTCCCCCGAGCTCGAGCCCCCGATGTGCCCAAACACCGAAAACAACACTGTCACCAGTGATCTCAGCGATCCCGCGTCCTATCCACAAAAACAGCGGCTCATAAGGCGCCGGAGTCTCCCGCCAGATATTGGGCACATTCCGCGTGAGCACATCCCCCAGCCCCAGCCCCGTCGCCGGCCCCACCACATAGGGATCCATCCCACGCTGCGCAATCTCACTCTGCGCCAAATAGGAATACACATCGGTCGAGAACATCGGCGGCGCCACCACCAGCGGCAACCCCCAAACAAGCAAGGTCCCCTCCAACTGCCCGACACTGATCCGCCCCACCGCCCCAACAGCGAACCGCCCCAGCAACAACCAAGCCACCACGACCGCAACAACCCCGATCATGCACATCGCCAACATCGCCGTAGGCACCCGCGCAAACAACCCCGCCACCGCCACCCCCGACAACGGATTCTGATAAACCGGCAACGCCCCAACCCCCAGCGCACTGACCCCCATCACCACCGCCCCGGTCCCACCGAGCAGCCGAATCCGCCTGAACTCCACCGTTTCCCTGTGGTCAAGGCGCCGCACCACAGCCTCCGGACTGCCCGGAGAAACTGTTCGGTCCGCCGACCCCCGCAGCCCGATCACCGAACAACCGAGCTCGAAACCTCTATGCCGCAACTCCGTCCAGCCCACACAACGGAAGCCTAGCCGCGCCACCGGCCGCGATGGCGACCCGCGATGTAACCGGCCGATACGCGCGCGGGAAATCCGAGCGACGCCGGGCCGCACGGTTTGCGAGGATGGCTCGATGACCGCGACCGCATCACCGACCTTCCAAGGCGACTTCGAAGCGCATCTCACAGTGCGCGCCGTTGATGCCGATCGGCTCGAACGGTATGCCGCGGCAAACGGATTCAAATTCGTTCACATCGTGCTGGAGCACGGGCGCATCGTCGACCAGCCGATGCTGACCGTTGCCACGGCCGGGGCCTTTTCCGCGGTGCGGGATTCGATCGGGTCGTTGGTCGCGAGGCTCCATGTGGCGGGATTTCCGGTGGTTCGCACCAAGATCGAGGCCACGCCTTGGGCCGTTGGAGTGCCCGCCACCGATCCGGAAGCCGTTGCGCTGGGGGCGGGTTACTACTTCGAGCATCACATCAAGCTTTTGCTCGCACCCGACTCCGACCTTCGGGCGCTGACAGCACTCGCGGTACCGCACCGTGCACATCTCTCGGTCAACGCCCGCAGGAAGCGCACCGACGGGCGCAGTGAGCGGTTCGTGACGCAGCGCTGCCGGCTTGTCGGCGACATCACCGCTGCTGCTCGCTACACCGGCCTGCTGGACGCGCTGCGGTCCGCTGGCCACGAAATACTCTCCACCGAGCGCGAATTCGTCGTGCACGACAGTGACGAGTCGATCGACGCAGGCTGGATCGAGTGACCGAATCATCGTGGGATCGAGTCGTACACGAGGATGCGACCGGTCCCCGCGCACCTTGGTACGAGGCGCGACGGCAGGTCATGTCCCATGTGCTGACTGCCGTCGCCACCTCCAACTGGCATCAGCACCTCGTGCTGCGCGGCAGCGTCACTTTGCGGGCCTGGTTCGGAGCCAAGGCACGGGAGCCGGTGGACCTGGACTTCGTTGTGGTACCGCATCGTTGGCGCTGGAACGACGTTCCGGCAGATCACATGCACGAGGACCTCGTTGCTCGTGCCGCCGATCTGGCCGCTGCGGCAGGTGGCGTCCGCATTCGACCGTCGACCGGTTGCGCGGAGAATATCCATCGATTCCCGTACGGGGATATTCCGGGCCGCCGAGTGGCTGTGCTCTGGGAATCCACCGACGCCGGTAGCGGGTACCTCGATATCGATTTCGCATTCGGTGAAACCCTTCCCACCGCACCGATCCGCACCGTAATCCCGCAGTTGTGCAGTTCTGGCGCGCCGATAGTTCTGCCCACCGTGGACCCGTCGCTCAGCCTGGCCTGGAAGCTGGCCTGGCTGGAAGCGGAAACCAATGACGAGAGCCGAGCCCGGGGGAAGGATCTCTTCGACGCCGTGCTACTCGCCGAGCACTGTGCACCTGATCTGCTCCGAGATGCTGTGCTGCCCTTCTGCCGAGCTCACCGGCAGACACCTTCAAAATACCTTGCCTACCTGACGCATTGGGCGAGGTGTGTCGACTGGGATAGCTTCGCGGAGGATTATCCGCTACTCGAATCCGCCCACGACGAGTTCACCGAACGCCTGAGTCGCGCCCTCGCGCCGGCCCTTCAGAACCCAGAGTGAACGGTGCGGGGAAGGTATCGCTGCGCGGGATTATGTTGCGTCGCGGGTTATCCAGGCGATTAGGTCGGCTTCTACTTCTTCGTGGTTGAGTTCGTTGAGGAGTTCGTGGCGGGCGTTTTCGTAAGTCTTGTAGGTGATGTCGGTGAGGCCGGCGGTGCGGTAGCGGTGAATGAGGAGGTTGGTGAGGCGGAGTCGGTCGTTCAGGGGGTCTTCGGTGCCGGACATGATGTAGAGGGGGAGGTCGGTGGGGACTGTGGTGGGGGTGGTCAGGCGCGTGGTGGCTACTTCGGCTAGCTGGGACATGTTTTCGGGGGCCAGTTCGAAGCCGCACCAAGGGTGGGCCAGGTAGGCGTCTACTTGGGATTCGTCGCGGCTGATCCAGTCGGCGGGGGTGCGGGTGGGCTGGAAGCGGGCGTTGAAGAGGGACAGGAGGTTTCCGTCGGCTGCGGCTATGCGGGTGAAGAGTTCGTCTACCGCGGTGGTGCCGGAGAGGATTACGTCGTCGACGAGGCCGGCGTGGTCGAGGATGTATTGCTGGACGGCGAAGGAGCCCAGGCTGTGGCCGAAGAGGACGACGGGGAGGTCGGGGTGTTTGTCGCGGAGGCGGTGGGTGAGGGTTACCAGGTCCGCTACCAGTAGGTTCCAGCCGTTCGGGCCGAGGTCGCCGGGTGTGCCGGTGATGCTGTGGCCGTGACCGCGGTGGTCGGGGGCGTAGACGGCGTAGCCGCGGGCGGCCAGTTTTTCGGCCAGCGGGGTGTAGCGGGCGGCGTATTCGCCCATGCCGTGCGCGATCTGGACGATGCCGATCGGGTCGACGGCGGGCAGCCATTCACGGACGTGGATGACGGTGCCGTCGGTACTGGTGAAGGTGGACATTCGAATACTCCCGGCGGCGTCGGATTCGGGCTGGATGACAACACGCGAAATCGTCGCACCGGGATGACCGGGATCCGATGGGCGCGAAGACAATATCGCGGACCCGGGCATTGTCACCACGGACAAACGCGACCCCGGTAATCTGCGCAAATGCCAGGATCCACCCCGCCCGACGCCGTCATCGAAGTCGCGGACATGCTGCTCGGACGCATCGACGACCTCGGATTGCGGCTGGCCCAGCGGTTTCTGGCCGAACTCGACACCTACCGCAACGAGGCGCAGGTGCCGTTCGGCACGATCCGGACGTCCTGCACCCGCAATCTGACGCTGATGTTGCGGCACTTCACCTCCACCGCACCGGTCGATCCGGAACCGCCGAAGGAGACCGGGCGACTCCGCGCGCGACAGGGCGTACCGCTGGCGGAAACCTTGCACGCCTTCCGGATCGGATTCGAATTCCTGTGGTCCGAACTCGTCTCCGAATCCCGGCGCCACGCCACTGTCACCGACGCCATGCTCGTCGCGGTCGCCGCGGATGTGTGGGCGCTGTCGGGCGAATACGCCATCGCGGTCGCCGCCGCCTACCGCGAAATGACCTCGGAACTCATGCTGCAACGCGAACATGAGCGTTCCGTACTGGTCGAAGCACTATTCACCGGAATGATCGCCGACCCGGTCACCCTCGGCGAGGCGACACGAATACTCGGTCTGCCCGCCACGGGACGGTACGTGGTCGTCGCCGCGGACGTGCCCGCCACCGGCCGGGAAGCCTTGCCCGGCATCGAAACCGCATTGCGCGCCGCCGGTATCACCTCGGCCTGGCGGCTACTGCCCGATCAGCAGATCGGCGTCCTCGCACTCCCGGAGCCGCGAGAACCCGCCGCGCTGCGGGCCCTGCGCAAACAGCACACCCGAGTGGGCATCAGCCCGCCCTACGACGCGCTGCCGGAGACCCCGCAGGCCCTGCACTTCGCGCGGCTCGCCCTCGCCGGACTGCGCGGCCGCGCCCGCGGCGTCGCCCGCTTCGACGACGACCCGCTCGCCATGCTCATCGCGGCAGCACCGGTGGAAGCCGAACGGATGGTGCGAGTTTCGCTCGGCCCGCTGCTCGCATTGCCCTACGAGGAACGCGAACGGCTGCTGCACACCCTGCGGACCTGGTACACCGCCGGCGGATCGGCCGCCGAGGCCGGCCGCCGCCTGTTCCTGCACCCGAACTCCGTGCGCTACCGCCTGCGCCGGATCGAGGAGGTGACCGACCGTTCGCTCGGCGACCCGCAGGCCGTCCTCGAACTCGGCGCCGCACTGCGCGCGCTGCCCGTCGCCGCCCGCACCGATCGGACATTCACCCACTAGGCTTCCGGTGTCACCGGCCCGTAAGCTCCCCCACTGGGCTCGGGTATTCCGCAGTGCCGCAAGAGATATCGGGATGAGGGGTGCAATGTCACCGGGAGACCGTCGGCCGGACGATCTATGGACGCAGGACACCGATGTGTTCCCCGCCGTGACCGGGTACGGACCGGCGCCCGACCGGCCGCCGAGCCCGCGAAGGAGTTCGCGGACAGGGCGATACACGATCGTCGGGCTGGTGGCGGTGCTCGCAGTGGCGGTGCTCGCGCTCGCCGGGGTGCTCGTCGCCGGTCACTTCGGCAAACACACCGCACCGGCCACGAACGCGGCGCCGAGCGTCAAGCCGACAGCCGCGCCCACCACCTCGGCCTCGGCCGCACCGTCGGGGCCGCCGGCCGCTGGTGCGCCGCTTTCCGCGGTGGCCGCGTGGGTCAAGGCGGGGACCTCGGTCGATGCTTCGACCTTTCACACCGCGACCGCGACGGACGGGACGGTCAATGATCTCGGCTCGGCCGTCGCATTCCTCAGTCCTTCCAAGAAGATCCGGTGCATGACGCCCAAGGTGGTCACCGGCTATTGGCAGGGGCTGACCTGCATGGCGACGCTGGACAATCCGCCTGCCCGGCCGAAATCGCGGGCGGAAGGCGAATGGGTGGGTGGCTGGGTCGACTATCCAGGGACCACGCTCGGGGTCGGGCATCTCGAAGGTGATCCCGGTCAGTTCACGCTCGGCGACGGCAACACGCTGAACTACGGCAGCAGACTGACCTTCGACAATTACGACTGCCGCATGGATCAGACCGGGCTGATCTGCGTGAACGAGAACGCGGGGTCGGCGATGCAGCTCAGCTCATCGGGCGCGGTGCCGTTCGGCTGCCTCGGCAAGGCGTCGACGTCGAACTACGGAATCGCCTACTCCTGCACCGCCTCCGACTCGACCACCACGACAAAGCACGCCCCGCCGGGCGACTCACGAGCCCTCGCCGGTCAACCCTGCGATACCCCGGGACAGAAGAGCAAGAGTGCGGGTGGCGTCGTATTGACCTGCGATGTCGCCGGCGACTCCGGCTATAAGTGGCTGGCGGAATAGCCCTTCCGCGGATGTCCGATTCCTTCAAGACCGAGACCGGTCCGGCGGTGTTGACTCGTATCCAGACGGGTTGACATCGATCAGGAGGAGTTCCGGTATGAAGGCCAATATCGCAGCGATCACCCTCGCCGTGGAGGATTTGGAGCGATCACTGCGGTTCTACCGGGAGGGGCTCGCTCTGGCCTCACCCGGCATCATCGGCACCGAATTCGCGGGCGGGGACCACGAACCCGGTGGCGCGGTCGCCATGTTCACGCTGGACAACGGGCTCATCCTGTCGCTGTACGAACGCGTCAACCTGGCCAAGGACGCCGGCATCGACTACGCGCGCACCACCGGTTCACCCATGAGCCTCGGCTACTTCGCCGACAGCGAGGAGGAAGTGGATCGCATCCTCGCGCGCGTCGAGCAATCGGGTGGCACCATCGTGCGCGCACCCTTGGTGCGGCCCTGGGGAATCTATGCCGGCTACTTCGCCGACCCCGACGGGCACCTCTGGGAGGTCGTCTACTTCCTGCCCACGGCACAATGACCGCGAACTCGGATCGCGGTGAGCCTAATGGTGTCGATCCCACCGGCCCACGCCCATGATCTGCGCCATGAGGATCGTGACGATTGGTATAGGCGTCGCATTAACGGTGGCCGGCGCAGGCGCCGCCCACGCTGACACGTTCAGCCCCGACTACGCCCAAGTGGCCAATGGTGCTGGTGTCAGCCAGAATCAGGTTCTCACCCCGGCCTACTCCCCCATCCAGCTCCCCGATGTGACCGTGCGCAACCAGCCGGACGCGACGACCATCGTCGCCCACCCGTTCATCGCACCCTGGGTCCACCAGCTGATCCCGGTGGCGCCGGGCTCGGCAGTCGAACTCCGCGGCGCGGCACGAGTGCGCATCCCCGGCGCCGCAGCACTCGCCGGAGCCTACGACTCGAACCCCGCCGACTCGAATCGTTCACTGGTCATCAACCCCAACGGGCACTGCGTCTTCGCCGGTCCGGACACCGACCCGGCCGCACTGACATCGACGGCGCTGACGCCCGTCCGCGTGGACACCCCGCTCTTCGATCTGGTCATCGAACCCACGCTGTATCACTGAAGGTCAGCCTGGAAAGTGCGCCTGTTCGGTCGCGATGGTGACCCAGCGGGTGTTGCAGAAGGCCTCGATTCCCCATCGGCCGCCGAAGCGTCCGTAGCCGGAATTCCGGAAGCCGCCGAACGGGGCTTGGGGTTCGTCTGCCACGGATTGGTCGTTGATGTGCACGATGCCGGTCCGGAGCCGCCTGGCGACGCGGAGACCGTGGGTCGTGTTCTCGGTGATCAGGCCGGCGGAGAGGCCGTTACCGGTGTCGTTGGCCTTGGTGATCGCTTCCTCGTCGGTGGCGAACGTGGTGAGGGCGCAGACGGGGCCGAAGGATTCGGCGTGGTACAGCTCCGCGTCCGGGGGCACGTCGGTCAGTAGTGTCGGCGGGTACCAGGCGCCGTTCGGATCACCGCCGCCTGCAAGTACTTTCGCGCCCTTTGTGACGGCGTCGGTGACCAGGGCGGCAATGCGTGCAGCGGCGGCGGTGCTCACCAGTGGGCCTACTACCGTCGCTCGGTCCTCTGGGATGCCGGTGGGCAGGGCGGCCAGGGCGGTGGCGAATTTCGTGGTGAACTCCGCAGCGATGGATTCGTGTACCAGGAGACGTTCAGCGGACATGCAGATCTGGCCGGAGTTGGCGCAGACCGCGAAAACCGCGGCGGCGACGGCGTAGTCGATGTCGGCGTCGTCGAGCACGATCACCGAGTTCTTGCCGCCGAGCTCGAGTACGGCGGGCTTGAGGTGTTGTGCGGCAAGGGTTCCGATGATCCGGCCTACCGCTGTGGAGCCGGTGAAGTTGACCGCGCGCACCCTCTCGTCGGCGATCAAGGTCTCGGCGATCTGCGGCGCGTCGACGGGATCGTTGGTGATCACGCCGAGCACACCGGGCGGCAATCCGGCCTCGTGCAGCAGGTCGGCGAGGAACAATCCGCTCGACAACGGTGCGGACTCACTCGCCTTGAGCACCAAGGTATTACCGGCCGCCAACGGTGCGGCGATCGCACGCGCGCCCAAGATCGTCGGCGCATTCCAGGGTGCGAAAGCCGCGACCACGCCGACCGGTTCGCGCACCGCCAGGCCGAGTACACCCTCCTGCTGTGCGGTCAGCACCTCGCCGCGGGGCGCGGTGACCGCGGCGGCGGCCTCGCGGAAGATATCGGCGGCGAGCGTGACATTGAAGACCGCCCAGCCGAAGGTGGCGCCGGTTTCGCCGGCCATCAGCTGCGCGGCTCGTTCGGTGCTGGAATCCAGCAGTTCAGCGGCTTTCGTGAAGATCGCCCGGCGAGCAGACGGACCCAGCGAGGACCAGTCGTCGAAGGTGGCGGCCGCCGCGTCTACGGCGGCGGTCACATCGGAGGCATCCGCCGCGGCGACGGTGGCGAACACCACCCCGGTGTGGGGGCTGATCACGTCGGTGGTGCGGCCCGTCCGGGCAGGTACGTCCTTGCCGCCGATCGACAGTTGGCGCGCAATGGTCATGGAGTTCCTCGATTCTGAGTTCCCGTGACTCCTATTGTGCGGCGGGCAATATCGTCACGGTGTCAGTGAAGAACGCAATCATGGTGTCCCACGGTAGGACCTGCTCGGGTTCGGGGACCGCGCCGACGTGATCGTCCAAGCGGCGGGCGAGGTCGGGGCCGGCGAAACCGAGGTAGCGGCGTGGATCGGTGCCCAGGCGGGCGGCGTGCGCGCGGACGGCGGCGTAGAGCGGTTCGGCGATATCGCGGCGGCCGAGTTCGGCCAATGCGAACACTCCGGCCAGGAGGGCGGCGAGCTGGTCGGAGTAGTTGGGTTGCTGCTCGAAGTAGCCGACCGCACGGACCAACAGGTCGAGAGCCTGTCGCACGGCAGGCATCTCACGTTTGGGGTCAGCCAGCAGGCACCAGGCCAGCATCAGGTCGGTGATGCCCGCGCCGGCGATGAATTCCCGTTCGACACTGAGATTGTGTGCACGCGTATGGATTTCGATCGCGGCCGCCATGTCGCCCTCCTGGAAGCGGACGATCCCTAGACCCCACAGGGCGTATTCCGGGGCATCGCGGCCTGTGCAGGCGTCAGCGAAGGCGGTGGCCGCCACCCTGAGCGCCGCCACATCATTCAGGTCGGCCAATGCATTGCAGCGCCGTAGATGCGCTTCCAGAAGCAGGTCGTCGTGCGCCGGATCCGTGTCGTCGAGGAGGGCGAGTACCGCTTCGGCGTGCTCGAGCGCCTCGGTGGCCGCGCCCATATGTGTCGAGGTGAGCGCCAGCGCGACCCGGCCCCGGGCGCGATCCACCGCCGGCGCTTCCGGGCAGGCGGCCAGCGCTTGCCGCAGCAGCCGGATGCCTTCGGGCACCACGCCTACCGTCGCCCACATGTAGCGCAACGCGCCGAGGCTGCGGAGTGCGTGCAGCGGATCGTGTTCGAGGTCGTAGCCGATGCCCGCGCGGATATTGCCGATCTCGACTGTCAGCGTGCGCACCGCCTCCGAATATCGCGGCCCATGAACAAAGCGGTCTGGCCCGCAATGAACTCGCGCACCCACTGTGCATGGGCGGCAAGGGTTTCCGCCGGTGCGGGATCGGCCCGCTGGCAGTAGCGGCGAATCGTCTCCAGCATTCGATAGCGTGCGCGCCCGTCGGTCACCTCGGCGGCCAGCACCGATCGATCCACCAGCGAGGCCAGTCCAGCGAAGGTCGCACCGTCCGAACCTGTTGCGCGCACGAAATCTGCTGCCTGCCAGTCGAATCCGCCGTCGAACGGCCACAATCGCAGCAGCAGGTCCCGGTCCAGGGGCGGGAGTTGATCGATACTCCACTCGATCGCGGCGTCGAGACTCGCATGCGGTGAGAGCGACCCGCGGGCCGTGTTCCCGAGTACGTCCGATGGTCGCCCTCACCGCGTGTCAATTCGATTCCGAGGGACGGATCGCGGCGGATCAGCGGTGGGAGCGGGTGCCCGCACCGAACAGTGACGAATACTTTCAACTGGTCAGTGGGCTCGGCGACAGTTTGGAACTGGGCGAGGGCACCACCGCTAACTTCGGAGATCCTTTGGCGGCCAGGCAACTCGGGGCCGGCACTATTCGAACCATCTGGAATTCCAACGGGCAGATGATCTGCCTGTATTCGTACACGCAGCAGTGCACGGCCGGAGGGAATCCCGTCCTGCTGGAGCCCTCTCAACACAGCCGGCCCATGCAGGTGACGGCCGACTACGCCAACGGTCTCGACTCCTACCAGCAGACCATGATCGAGTGGAATCAAGGCGGATAGCGTTGTGAACTCCGCTGGGCCTTCGAGCCTCTGAAGTTCATGTCTTGTCATCGATCGGGTGAGGCTGGAAAGTTTGTGCCGCAAGCTCTTCCGCGATCCGTATTCCGGAGAAGGGGAACTATGCGTCACAGATTGATATTCGGCGTCACTGCGCTCGCCGTGGCCGGACTCGGTGTCCTGGCGCCGCAGGCCGCTGCGAAAGACCTCGCGCCCGGGGTCTCGTGCGACCACTTGAACTGCCGTAACGACACCGACGACACCTACCGGATTGCGGCGGTGGGTTATTGCGATTACGACGCGCCCGGCGCACTGGACCAGACCGTCAATGTGACCCTACGCTCCGCCGCACCAGAGCGTGCGCGTTCATATCAACTGCCCGTCCCAGGATGTCCCGTCGATACTGCAGGACGATTGGCCCGGCGCCCATGCGGGCGGCGATGATTGGGGAACGCTGACCAAGGTCGACTACCGTGACGCGGTCGTCGACAACAATCCCCCGCCGGCTCCATCCGGCTCGGGCTCCTGATCGGCACAGGCACGCCGAAGGGGTACTCCAGAGGAGCACCCCTTCGGGACGAAAACGGTTGGGTCAGGCCAGTTTCAGGCTGCGGCCGATGATTTCTTTCATGATTTCGGTGGTGCCGCCGTAGATGGTTTGGACTCGGGCGTCCATGTAGGCCTTCGCTATTGGGTATTCGCGCATGTAGCCGTAGCCGCCGTGGAGTTGGAGGCATTTGGTGATGAGGTCGAGCTGCTCTTCGGTGCTCCACCATTTCGCCATGGCGGCCTCTTCGACCGTGAGCTTCTCCTGGTTCAGGAGTTCGATGCAGCGGTCGGTGAAGACGCGGACGGCGGTTGTCTTGGTGGCCAGTTCAGCGAGGACGAAGCGGGTGTTCTGTTGCGCGCCGATGGGTTTGCCGAAGGCCTTGCGGTCGCGGACGTATTGGCAGGTGAGGTCGAGGCAGGCTTCCATGGCGGCGGCGGCCATGACGGCGATGGAGAGGCGCTCCTGAGGGAGGTTCTGCATGAGGTGGATGAAGCCCTGGCCCTGGGTGCCGAGCAGGTTCTTGCCGGGGACGCGGACGTCGGCGAAGGAGAGTTCGGCGGTGTCCTGCGCCTTCAACCCGATCTTGTCCAGGTTGCGGCCGCGTTCGAAACCGGGCATGCCGCGCTCGACGACCAGCAGGGAGAAGCCCATAGCGCCCTTGTCCGGATCGGTCTGGGCCACCACGATGACGATGTCGGCATTGATGCCGTTGGTGATGAAGGTCTTGGCGCCGTTGAGGATCCAGTCGTCGCCGTCCTTCACCGCGCGGGTCTTGATGCCCTGCAGATCCGAACCCGTACCGGGCTCGGTCATGGCGATGGCGGTGATGATCTCGCCGGAACAGAAACCGGGCAGCCAGCGCTGCTTCTGCTCCTCGTTGGCGAGCTCCAGCAGGTAGGGCGCGATCACATCATTGTGCAGACCGAAACCCAGACCGGAGTACATGCCCTTGGTGACCTCCTCGGTCACAATGGCGTTGTAGCGGAAGTCCTTCACCCCACCGCCGCCGTACTGCTCCGGCACGGCCATGCCGAGGAACCCCTGCTTACCGGCCTCCAGCCAGACCGCGCGGTCGACGATGCCCTGCTGCTCCCACTCTTCGTGGCGCCCGGCTACATGCTGATCGAGAAACTTACGGAACGACTCCCGGAACAGATCATGTTCGGGTTCGAAAAGGGTGCGTTCCACGCCAACCTCCTGAGTGACCACAACGGCTTCGTCGCCTGTACCCGATACGGTACCCGGAACCCGAACCGTCGTTCACTTCGAGGGGCAGAAAAGTGGTCCGAACTGCGCTGGTCCACGCTGACCACGCAGGACGGGTGCAAAGAACGCCGGTAAACCTAGCCGGCGGACGCAGCCGCGTCAGAGACCGACGGCCGACAAGGTACGACCCAGCAGACTGCGACCGCGGTCACGCGCGCGCTCGGCCAGCAGGAACTCCAGCTCACCCTCGAGGGACTTCTTCACCACGGCCTTCAACTCCTCGGCCGCCTCGTGCGGATCCGCCGCATCCCGCCACGGACTCGTGTCGATCGGCGTACCCAGCGCGTAGTAGAACCGCTCCGGCTTCGGCACCAAGGTCGGCCCCAGCCCGCGGATCAACGGCGGCGTCAGCGAGGCCCGCAGCCCCAGACCCGTGACCGCAGCCCGCAACGGCCGCATCACCGGATGATCCCCGTCGAAGATGATGTCGTAGATATCGTCGCCGCCCACCATGGCGATCGGCACGATCGGGGCGCCCGCCGCAATCGCCATGTGCGCGAAGCCCGTCCGGCCCTCCCACAGCAGCTTGTACTTCTGGCCCTTCCCGCGCATGGCCTCCCGCCCGCCGCCCGGGAACACCGCCACCGCCTCACCCTGCTCCAGCAGCGTGGTGCAATTGTGGCGATTGCCGCGCACGATTCCCCAGCGGTGCAAGACATCTCGCAACCCGGGCACATCGATGAGCACATTCTCGGCCAGCCCCCGGACCAGCCGATCGTGCTGCACCAGAATCTCGTGCGCCAGCAGCGGCGCATCCGTCCCCCCGGCCAGGGAATGATTGCCGACCAGCAGCACCGGACCCTGCTCCGGGAAGTTCTCCATGCCGTAGAACCGCGGACTGAACCACGCCCGCGACGGCGCGATCAGCAGATCGATGATCCGCCGATCCGTTTCGGTCAAATGAATATGCAGCGGCGCACCGTCAGTGAGCCCCTGCGATGTGTCTCTTCCATCCCGCGACACGACAAACCCTCCCTGCAAGACATGCGATCACGTCATCGTAACGAGGGTCACTCGGCACTGCCGAACTGAGGAGCGGTCATAGCAGACGCTGCCTGCCGAAAGTGACGAATTCGGCTTCCAGGTCCGCCCTGCCGGCGACCGTCATCCGCTCGTATTCGGGCTTACCACGGCCCTGCCACCGGTAAACAGGGTCGCCGGTACGCCACGCCTGCTCCTGCAGCTCCCGTTTCAATACCTTGTTCGAGCCCGTCACCGGGAGGTTCGCCGACACCCGCAGCAGGCGCGGGGCACCCTTGCTGCCGAGATCGTCCTGGGCACAAAGGAATTCGGCGAACTCGACAACATCCAGCACGGAGGGGTCGGCCACCTCGATGGCCGCCATGACCTGATCACCCGAACGCGGATCGGGGACGCCGTACACTGCGGCCGCGATCACCCGCGGATGCCGGCGCAGCACATGCTCGATCATGAGCGCCGACGTGTTCTCGCCGTCGACGCGAATCCAGTCGCCCTTGCGGCCCGCGAAGTAGAGGAACCCGGCGGTATCGATGTAGCCGAGATCACCGGTCCAATACCAGCCGTTGCGAATACGCTCGGCGTCGGCGACATCGTTCTTGTAGTAGCCCTCGAAAACGAGCGCTCCGGCCTTGTCGATCATCTCGCCGATGGCCTCGTCCGGATTGCGGACTCGACCGTACTCGTCCAATTCCGCACGGGCACAGTCGATCAACGTATCCGGATGCACCACCGCGACACCCGGATGCGCGGGCCGGCCGAGCGCGGCGGGCGGCGCCGCAGGGTCCAGGGCCACCAGCCCCGAACCCTCGCTGGATCCGTAGCCTTCGAACAACTCGGCGCCGAACCGACGACGGAACTCGGCCTGATCGGCCACCGACGCCTCGGTCCCGAAGCCGCGCGTCAACGAATTGCCGGCATCCTCCGGCGTCTCGGGCGTGGCCATCAGATAGCCCAGGGCCTTACCCACATAGGTGAAGAAGGTCGCGCCGAAATATCGGATGTCCGGAAGGAATTGGGAGGCAGAGAATTTCGGCGTCAGGCACACCGTCGCACCGACCGACAGTGCCGGCGCCCACAACGCCATGATGGCATTGCCGTGGAACAGCGGCATACAGCAGTAGTCGACATCCTCGCGGTGATGACCGAACTTGTCCCTGGCGGCATAGGCGATAACCGCCAGACGGCGCTGACTGCACTTCACCGCCTTCGACGAACCGGTGGTGCCGGACGTGAACAGCAGGAGCAGCAGCGATTCCGGACCCGCAGCCACGACAGGCTCGACGCGATGCGCTGCGATCCGGGCCGCATAACCGGGGTCGTCGACCAGCAGGAAACGATCCGGTTCGAGGCCCAGATCCAGCTCCTGCAATCGCGCCATGCCCGCCGCGTCGGTGACGATCAGCTGGCAGTCCACATAGCGAATATCGGCTTCCAGCTGGGCATTACCGCGCGTCGGATTGATGCCCGCAACGGTCGCGCCGGCCAGGGCCGCGCCACCCAGCCAGAAGACGAAATCGGGCACGTTCTCGAGCAGCACCCCGATATGGAACGGACCGTCCTGCCGCAGCGTCCGGGCCAGCTCGGCGCGCGCGGCGGATTCCCGCACCACCTCGTCCCAGGTCCAGTCCGTCTCGCGGGTACGCAGGCCGGGGCGCTGATCGCCGAGCCGGTCGAGCAGCATGGTCGCGATATCCGCGCGCCGCTCGCCGGTCGATAGGTCCGTCATGTCCGATTCGCCTTCCATATGCCGAGTCTCGACCAGGTCACTCACCCGAGTGCACAAGTTCGACGTATCTCAGCGTGACGAAGACCGAAGCGCTCGAAGTGGATTCGCCGGAATCGTCCGGCTGAGTGGGACTCGGGGTGAAAGAGTCACGCCGCCGAGTGAATCGGAAGATTCATCGGCGGCGTGCGACTCGGTATGCGTACTGGGCTCAGGACTCCGAAGGCTCGGACACTCCCGCGCCCGCATGCGCGAACTCGGAGAGCGGCCCCGCAAGAGCGCGCGGGACACGGGCCCGGACACGGGTGCCAGACTCCTCGTGCTCCTCGCTGAGGATGCGGCCGTCGGCGTGGATGCGCGAGAGCAGATCGCCGCGGCTGTAGGGCAGCAGCACGCTGACCTCGACATCCAGGCCCCCGAGGATCACACCCAGGCGGTCGCGCAGCGCTTCGATGCCCTGCCCGGTGCTGGCGGAGACGAAGGCCGCCTCGGGCAGCCAGCCGCGCAGCTGGGTCAGCTGCATCGGGTCGAGTGCGTCGATCTTGTTGACCACCAGCAGTTCCGGCGGGGCCTGCGTCTTGGTTTCGCGCAGCACGTCGGTGATGACCTCGCGGACCGCCTTGATCTGCTGATCCGGCAACGGGTCCGAACCATCAACCACATGCAGCAGCAGGTCGGCGCCGGTCACTTCCTCCAGCGTCGAGCGGAAGGCCTCGACCAGCTGGGTCGGCAGGTGGCGGACGAAACCGACGGTATCGGTGAAGACGACCTCGCGGCCGTCCTCCAGCGCGGACCGGCGGGTGGTCGGATCCAGGGTGGCGAACAGGGCGTCCTGCACCAGGATTCCGGCACCGGTCAGCGCGTTCATCAGGCTCGACTTACCCGCGTTCGTGTAGCCGACGATCGCGACCTGCGGCATACCGCTCTGCGTGCGGCGGGCGCGCTTGGTGTCGCGGGCCGTCTTCATCTCGCGAATCTCGCGGCGCAGCTTGGCCATTCGCTCACGGATGCGACGGCGGTCGGTCTCGATCTTCGTTTCACCGGGACCACGCAGACCCACACCGCCATTGCTGCCGGCGCGACCACCGGCCTGCCGGGACATGGACTCACCCCAGCCGCGCAGTCGCGGCAGCATGTATTCCATCTGCGCCAGCGACACCTGCGCCTTGCCCTCCCGCGAGGTGGCGTGCTGGGCGAAGATGTCCAGGATGAGCGCCGTCCGGTCGATGACCTTGACCTTGACGACCTTCTCCAGCGCGGTCAGCTGTGCGGGACTCAATTCACCGTCACAGATCACGGTGTCCGCGCCGGACTCGAGCACGACGGCCCGCAGCTCCTCGGCCTTACCGGAACCCAGATAAGTCGACTTGTCGGGCTTGTCACGCCGCTGCACCATCGCGTCCAGCACTTCCGAACCGGCCGTCTCGGCGAGTGCGGCCAGTTCGGCCATGCTCGCTTCGGCCTGTTCGGCGCTGCCCTCGGTCCAGACGCCGACCAGCACGACGCGCTCCAGGCGCAGCTGCCGGTACTCGACCTCGGTGACGTCGGTGAGTTCGGTGGACAGCCCGGCCACGCGGCGCAAGGCACTGCGCTCCTCGAGCTGCAGCTCACCGACCGTGGGCGCGGCGGACCACCCGTTCTGACCGCTGTCGGCCTCGTCGGTGATCTCCTCGTCGAACTCGTCGGCGGGGGTGAACTCGTACGTTTCTGATTTACTCATACGCCTCCATGGTCCCACGAACCAACGAGAACCCGCATTCGGTTATTTCGCGGCGAAACGCTCCCCCGCTCGATCGATCACTTCGTCGAGGACTTCGCGGGAGCGCAGCAGGTCGGCGATCGTGTCGTCGATGCGGTCGCGTTCGGCCCGCAACTCCGAGACCAGCTCGGGCGTGGCGCGCTCGTTCGCGCCGCCGTCGCTGTCCCGCATGCACGGGAGGATGCGGAAGATCTTCTTGCTGTTCAGGCCCGCCGCGAACAACTCCTGGATATGAATCACCCGATCCACGGCCAAGTCCGGATAGTCACGCTGACCGCCGGGTGTGCGGGTCGGCACCAGCAGGCCCTGCTCCTCGTAATACCGCAGGGAGCGTTCGCTCACACCGGTTCTCCGGGACAGTTCACCGATTCGCATGCCGCACTCCGGGATTCGACGCTTGCACCTCACATTGATGTCAGGTTTTACCTTACCGGCATGACGAACAATGAACCGATCTTCCAGGCCTTCCAGCTCGGTGAGCTGGAGCTTTCCCACCGACTGGTGATGGCGCCGCTGACCCGCAACCGCGCGGAAGCCGACGGGACACCATCGGATCTCATGGTCGAGTACTACACACAACGGGCCGGGGCGGGATTCATCATCGCCGAGGCCGCTACACCGAATCGGGTCGGGCAGACCTATCCGAACATTCCCGGGCTCTACAGCGAGTCGCAGGTCGCTGGATGGCGGCGGGTCACCGCTTCGGTACGCGCGGCGGGCGGGCGGATGTTCGTGCAGATCCAGCACGGCGGACGGGTCGGGCATCCGGACAACAGTGGACTGACTCCCGTTGCGCCGTCACCGATTCGGCTACCCGAAGACATTCACACGCCGAGCGGACGCCAGGAATCGGTGCTGCCGCGGGAACTCGACCGGGACGGGATCGAGTCCACCATTGCCGATTTCGTCAACGCCGCCCGCAATGCCAGGGCCGCGGGGTTCGAGGGCGTCGAGATTCACAGCGCGAACGGGCATCTGCTGCACCAGTTCCTGTCCAACAACACCAATCACCGCACGGATGAATACGGCGGCAGCATCGAGAACCGCATCCGCTTCACCCTGGAAGTGGTCGATGCCGTGGCCGCCGCCATCGGGCCCGAGCGCGTCGGCGTGCGGCTGTCCCCCGACGGCCGGGCCAACGGCATCGAAGAGGATGACACCGAGGCGCTGTATCCGGTGCTGGTCGCGGCCTTGGCCGAACGCGGGCTCGCCTATCTGCACCTGGTCTTCGCCGAGCCGGAAAGTGCGCTGTTCCAGCAGATCCGGGCACTGTGGCCAGGCGTGCTCATGGCCAATCCGCGGCTCGGCTGGGGTGTGCCGTTGCCGGAGGACGGCGGGAAGGCCGCCGCGGAAGCCCTGCTCGCGGCAGGTGCGGACCTGATCTCGCTCGGGCGGGCCTTCATCGCCAATCCCGATCTGGTGCGACGATTGCGGCTCGGGGCAGCGTTGAATCCGGTGCGCGACAGCCACTTCATGTACGTCGGCGGCCCGGAGGGATACACCGATTACCCGGCCCTCGACGACGAGCGGGCCGACGCGGCGTGATCAGCGCGAGGGGCGCATGCGCTCCAGCAGGGATTGCAGGCGGCGCTGCTCGGCGGGGCTGAGTTCGCCGATACGCGGTGCGAGTTCGCGATCCACCTGCGCGCGGGCGCGGTCGATGAGGGCGGCGCCCGCTTCGGTGACGAAGACGTCGACCGCGCGGCCGTCGTCGGGATTCGGGGCGCGTTGCAGGAGGCCGCGTTTCTCGGCGCGGCCGACCAGTCCGGTCATGGTCGATTTATCGAGGCCGAGGAAGTCGCGGGCGCGACCGCACCCATCCCCTCCGCCGCACTGCGCGCCGCGCGCCTCCAGATCGTCGGCAGCGGACAGGGTTCGGTCGGCACCCGCGAAATCCTCGGCGAACTCCCCGAACTGGCCGCCGAAATCACCAAGGGCACCTTCGAGATCGACGCCCGGCCGGTCCCCCTGTCACAGGTCGAACAGGCCTGGGCCGAAGCGCCGCGCACCGCACAGCGCCTCGTCATCACGCCCTAGTTCAGGCAGTAGGTACCGCTCGAGTGCTACGCAACCACGTTCGGCTCAGGCGTCCTGCCACCACTTGGCGGCGATGCGGCCGGTAGCCACGAGGACCGAGGGGCCGCGCAGAGTGGCCGCGCCGTTGTCGATGGCGACGGTGACCGTGCCGCCGGGGATGCGGACCTGGACGTGGCCGGTGTCGGTGGATAGGTCGAAGCCGTCGCGGGCCAGGGCGGCGGCCGCCGCAGCGACGGTTCCGGTTCCGCAGGAACGGGTTTCGCCGACGCCGCGTTCGTAGACGCGCATGTCCACGCCGCGTTCGCCGTCGGAGCCGACACCGAGGGCGGTGAGGATCTCGACATTCACGCCGTGCGGGAAGAAGGTGCGGTCGAAGCTGGGGGCGTGCTCCAGATTCAGGCCGACCAGCAGTTGCGGGGTCAGGTCCGGGTCGACGCAGGCCAGGTGCGGATTGCCGACATCGATACCGAGACCGGTGAATTCGTGACCGTCGAGGGTCGCGGCCGACGTCCCGAGAACGGTGACCTTGCCCATGGCGACGGTGACCTCACCGTGCACGGGATCGGCGTGATGCACGATCACCGGGCGGGCGCCGGCACGCGAACCGACCACGAATTCCGTGCGCTCCTCCAGCCCGTTCGCGACCAGGTAGTGGGCGAACACGCGCACGCCGTTGCCGCACATCTCGGCGATCGAGCCGTCGGCATTGCGGTAGTCCATGAACCAGTCCTCGGCGCTCACGTCCGCGGGCAGTCCGGCCAGGGCACCGTTCTCGACCAGCGCGCCCGCGCGGGCGACCCGCAGCACGCCGTCGGCGCCGATGCCGCGCTGCCGGTCACACAGGGCGGCGACACGGGATTCGCTCAGTGCCAGCCACGCATCCGGATCTGGCAGCACCACGAAATCGTTCTGGGTGCCGTGCCCCTTGCTGAATTCGATATCAGCCGCACCGTTCTCGCTCATAACCCTTCCCACCACTCCTGGACTCTCTCACCGCAACAACCGGCGTTGCCGCGAGATTTCGTATAGCGCCACCGCGGCCGCCGCCGGCGCGCCCAGCGTGCCGTCGGTCGGAACGCACACCAGCTCATCGCACACCTGCTGCCAGGGGGCGGCGAGCCGCTCGCTCTCGTCACCGAGGACCAGGACGGTGGCGTCGCCGAACCGGAGTTCGTCGACGGCGATACCGCCGTGATCGTCACTGCCGACGATACGGGTCGCGATCCCGCGGTCCCGCTGCCGGGCCCGGAACGCCGCCACCTGCGCGGGACCGGACGCACGCAGGACGGGGATCGCGAACAGCGCGCCGTCCGAGGCCCGCACACTCTGCGGGTCGTAATGGTCTGCGGCCGTACCGGTCACGATCACGCCACCCGCGCCGTACGCGACCGACGACCGGATGAGCGCACCCAGCCGCACCGCCGAGGCGGGCCGGTCGTAGACCACGACCGTGGGCGGATCCCACGGCGTGCCCGGCGCGAAATCCTCCAGCTCGGTCCGCTGCGATACCGCGACCGCGACCAGTTCGGGCACCGGGCCCGACGGTTCCGCGAGCCCGGCCATCACCTCCGGCACCAGACCGACGCTGGGCACCCCGCTGGTATCGAGCACCTGCCGGGCCCACTCCGACGGTTCCGGCGCGCCGAGCCGGTAGACGAGAGTCTCCAGCGGCCAACGACATTCGAGCGCCCGGGTGATGGCGCGCCTGCCGTGCACCAGGAATCGGCCGTCCCGCAAGCGTTTGGCCTTGTTGCTCAGGTATTCGTGCCAAACCTCGACGGCGGCACTGCGAGTATTCGCCCGGCGCGTCATCACAGCAAGGTAGCGCGCAGGCCCGACATCCCGGGCCGTGATCTGGCGTGTCCCTTGCCCATGGAGTGTCCGCAGTGCGCATGCGAGATGCCGCCCCGGGATCAATCGGGCAGGCGGGTACCGGTGAGGCGCTCGGATTCCGCCCAGAGGCGGCGCACCGTGTCCGGATTGCCGGTCCGGCGCGGCACGCGGGCGCGGCCGGTGGGGCCGACCAGGCCGAATCGTCCAGTAGGACCGTAGTATTCGCCGGATTTCGCGGCCGCGTCAGCCGCGGCGAAGAGCAGTGGTTCGGTGCCGGTGTCCACCTGCTGGCTGGGCAGGAAGGTCAGATTGGTCAGGAGCGAACGCCGCTGACCGTCGTGGCCGAGGCTCGCGCCGGCGGTCTGCAGGTTGGTGTGGGTGTAACCGGGGTGGGCGGCGGTGCTCGACAGGTTCCAGCCGCGCTCGCGCGCGATCCGGTCCAGCTCGCGAGCCAGCATCAGATCGGCCAGCTTGGACTGTGCGTAGGCGGGCATCGGGCGGTAGCGGCGTTTCCATTGGAGATCGTCGAAACGGATCCGGCCCTGCCAGACGACACCGCTGCTCATGGTGGCGATGCGCGGCTGCTCGGCGCGCAACAGGGTCGGGAGCAGCAGCATGGTCAGGGCGAACGGACCGAGGTAGTTGCTGCCGAACTGCAGCTCGAAGCCGTCGGCGGTGGTCTGGCGGGTGGGCGGGGTCATGACGCCGGCATTGTTGACCAGCACGTCGATGGGCTGCCCGGATGCGATCAGCTCGTCCGCGAAGCTCCGGACGGAGGCGAGGTCGGCGAGATCGACGCGGCGGATCTCGAGCTTCGCCTGCGGATGCTGCGCGAGGATTTCGGCCTTGGCCTGCTCGCCTTTCTCAGGAGTGCGCACGGCCATGATCACCTGCGCGCCGGCGGCGGCCAGGCGGGCGGTGGCTTCCTTGCCGGTACCGCTGTTGGCACCGGTGATGACGAAGGTTTTGCCGGTCTGATCAGGAACGTCGTACATATCGGAACCTCCAGGGAGATTAAAGACCAGTGGTCTGTTGATGCGTTCAACGCTAAGAGACCACCGGTCCTTTGTCAATAGACCGGTGGTCTGAAATACTGGCAGCATGGTCCAGTTCCAACGCGCCCGCAGCGAGGAGCAGCGCGAACAACGCCGGCAGGCGATCCTCACCACCGCCGCGGCCATGCTCGCCGAAATGCCCGTCGCCGACGTCGGACTCAACGAGCTGGCCCGGCGCGTCGGACTCGCCAAGTCGAATGTGCTGCGCTACTTCGAATCACTCGAAGCCGTACTGCTGGAACTCCTCGACCAGTCCTGCCGCGACTGGCTCGCGCAGCTCACTCCCCTGCTCGCCGAGATCGGCGGCGACCTGCGCACCCGGCGCGAGCGACTGGTCGGCTGCGTGGTCCGGACACTCATCGCCGACCCCGTGCTCTGCGATCTGTTCGGCGCGCAAGCCGCGGTGCTGGAACGGAACATCTCCCCCGAGGTCGCCGCCCGGTTCAAGCGCACCGCCTATGCCAACGCGGTCGAACTCGCGGCGACCGTCGAACGCGTCATTCCGGAACTGACCGGTGATCGAGCACTGAAATTCGTTGGGATGACACAGATGTCGGCCGGCGCCTTGTGGGGCCACAGCCATCCGTCCGCGGCCATGCTCGCCGCCTACGAGCAGTACTCCGACCTCGCCGCACTGCGACTCGATTTCGAAGCCACCCTCACGGACATGCTGAACACGGTGGCGAAAGGCCTACTCGCCGACGACTGAATGCGCGGCCTCGTCCACGATCGCCCGCGCCTGCACGACCAGGTCCGGATCGGCGCCGTTCACCCAGTGCACGCGGCTGTCCCGGCGGAACCAGGAACGCTGGCGGCGCACATACCGGCGGGTGCCGATGAAGGTGCGCTCCTGCGCTTCCGCGAGATCGTATTCACCGTCGATGAAGTCGAGGACCTGCGCATATCCGATGGCGCGCCGGGCGGTCTGGCCGTCGCGCAGACCCTGACCGAGGAGCGTGTGCACCTCGTCGAGCAGCCCGGATTCGAACATCTTCGCGGTACGCAATTCGATGCGGGCATCGAGTTCGGCCGTCTCGCGGTCCACACCGAGAATGGTCGTGCCCCAGCGGGGTTCACCGATCTGCGGGGCCGAGGCCGCGAACGGCCGGCCGGTCAGCTCGACCACCTCGAGCGCGCGGACCATGCGGCGGCCGTCGGTCGGCAGGATCGTGGCCGCGGCCACCGGATCCGCCTGCTTCAACGCCTCGTGGACGATGACGACGCCCTTCTCCTCCAGCACCGCTTCCCATTTGGCGCGGATGTCCGGATCGGTCGCCGGGAAATCCCAATCGTCCAGCAGCGCTTGCACATACATCATCGAACCGCCCACGATGACGGGCGTGCGCCCGCGCGCGAGGATCGCCTCGACATCCGCGCGGGCCGCCGTCTGATACGCGGCGACCGTCGCGGTCTCGGTGATATCCAGGACATCCAGCTGGTGATGCGGGATACCGCGGCGCTCGGCGACAGGCAGTTTGGCGGTGCCGATATCCATGCCTCGGTACAACTGCATCGCATCGATATTGACGATCTCGCCGTGCAGGCGTTCTGCCAGATCCAATGCCAGATCGGACTTTCCGGTGGCGGTCGGGCCCACCACCGCGACAGGCCGGATCACGCCGACCCGCCCGGGCGCCACACGCTCACCTGGTAGGCCACCCCGAACGGGGCAGCGGCGTACAAGGTTTCGACCTCGGGGTTTTCGGCGAACAGGCCCGCGAGCACCTGGAATACCGGCCGCCCGGCAACTGCGAGTTCGGCGCACAACTGCTGATCCAACGCGGCCAGCGCATCCCGATCCCCCGCGGCGAGCGCGCGATCGATCTCTGCCTGCACCTTTTCGGCGCGTTCGTCGAAGTAGCGGGGTGACTTGGTGGACAACGTCGCGGCGCCATCGCCGACGGCGAGCACACCGTACGGTTCCGGCGCGGCATCCAGCTCCGCCCGCAGCGCCCGGCCGAAGGCGACGCACTCCGCGGACGACAGATCCGCCGCAACCAAGCGAGCTTCGGCCACCACGGACGCTTCGCCAACTGCAGGAGCTCCAACGGAGACGCGCGATTCGGTGTCCACGCGCGATTCGGTGTCCAGGTGCGGTTCACGGCCCAGGCGGGTATCGGTGGCCGGACGGGACACTGCAACCGCGGCGGGTGCGACCTGCGCGCGCAACCAGCCCGCGATCAGCACCGGCAGCGGCAAGGCCGGATCTGTGTCCTCGTTTTCGGCCTGGCTGCCGCCGGTCAAACCGACACGCACGTCCGCGCCGTATCCCCGGAATGTGCCCACCGCATCCGATCCGATGACCCGCGTCGCCTCGTCCGCGCCGACCACGATCCAGCGCGTGGCCTGCCCGGCCAGTTCACGGGCGGCCCGCAGGACGGCCGTGCGCAACTCCGCCACCTCGGTATCCGCCGCGGCGCCGGCCGCGCCCCCGAGTTCGGGCACCAGCACGGGCGGCGAGGGGACCAGCGACGCAACACGGAACACGCCGTCAACCGTAGCGCTAACGCACCTCACCAGCCCCATCCGCCTGCGTCGCCGCGCCACCGAGGTGGGCTCAAAGACAGCATTTCGCATCTCAGCCTGGTTGAATGGGATGAGCTAGACGGATGAGCTAGGGCGTAACCAGGCAGCCGTGACGCGCGGCAGGGACGAGGAGCAATGACCGAGAACAACGGAACCGAGAAGGCTACCCACCCGGAGTCGACCCCGACGCCCCTGCCCGGCGCCGCTGCCGCACCCCTTCCAGGTCAGGGCGGGCGACCGTCCCCGGCGACTGCCGCCGGACCCCGTCCCGGAGCCGGTGGACGCAAACCGGAGTCCCCCAAACCACACGCCGTCAAGCCCACGCCCGGCCCGGCGACCCCCCATCCGCATCCGGTGGTCGTGCCGACCGTGAGCGACCCCAGCCAGTGGGGACGCGTCGACGAGGACGGCACCGCATGGGTCAAGACCGCCGACGGTGAACGCGTCATCGGGTCCTGGCAGGCCGGTGATGCGGCCGAAGGCCTGGCACACTTCGGCCGCCGCTTCGACGACCTGGCCACCGAGGTGGCGCTGCTGGAGGCCCGCCTGGCCGCCGGCACCGACGCCCGCAAGACCAAGACAGCGGCCCAGGCGCTTGCCGAAACGTTGCCCGAAGCCTCCGTCATCGGTGATATCGACGGGCTGACCGGCCGCCTGAAAGCCATCATCGAGCACTCCGACGAGGCGGCCGCGCACGCCAAGGAGGAGAAGGAACGCACCCGGCACGAGCAAACCGAGCGCAAAGAAGCCCTCGCCGCCGAGGCCGAGCAGATCGCCGCCGACTCCACCCAGTGGAAGGTCGCCGGCGACCGGCTGCGCGAGATCCTCGACGAGTGGAAGACCATCCGCGGCGTGGACCGCAAGGTCGACGACGCGCTGTGGCGGCGCTTCTCGAAGGCGCGGGAGGCGTTCAACCGCCGCCGCGGCGCCCACTTCGCCGAACTGGATCGCGAACGCGCCTCGGCCAAGACCCGCAAGGAAGAACTCTGCGTGCGCGCCGAGGAACTGTCGGATTCCACCGACTGGTCCGGCACCGCCGCCGTCTTCCGGGACCTGCTCGCCGAGTGGAAGGCCGCCGGCCGCGCCCCGCGCGAGGCCGACGAACAGCTGTGGCGCCGCTTCAAGACCGCGCAGGACATCTTCTTCGCGGCCCGGAACTCCGCCGCCAACGAACGCGACGCCGAATTCGAGCAGAATGCCGCCGCCAAGGAGGACCTGCTCGCGCACTTCGGCAATATCGATCCCGAAGCCGGCCTCGACACCGCCCGCGCCGCCCTGCGCGACCTGCAGGAGAAGTGGGACGCCATCGGCAAGGTGCCGCGCGAGCGCATGCACGATCTGGAATCGCGCCTGCGCACCATCGAGAAGAAGGTCCGCGAGGCCGTCGACGCCCAGTGGCGCCGCAGCGATCCCGAGGCCATGGCCCGCGCCGCCCAATTCCGGGAGCGGGTCGCACAGTTCGAGGAGCAGGCCGCCAAGGCACAGGCCGCCGGTAAGACCCGCGATGCGGAAAAGGCCCTGGAACAGGCCAAGCAGTGGCGGGAATGGGCCGACGCCGCCGAGGGCGCGGTCAGCCAGCGCTGAGCGAAGGTCCGGCGGTCGACGAGTTCCGTTGACCGCCGGACCTTTTCGTTTGTCGCTAATCTCGATGGCATGGCGCCGAACCGGGAACAACTCATCGCGCATCTGCTGGCGACCGGAATGGCCGGACGCGTCGCCACCTCGCGCGAGAACAACCTCGAGCATTATCGCCGGCTGGCCGAACGCGAACCGGATTTCCTGTTCGGTTTGAACCCCGGCCCGCAGTGGACCGAGGACGCGATCCTGGATCTCATGGTCCGCAAGGTCGGCGTCGATCCCCGCCTCAACTACCGGCGCGGCAAGGACACCATCGACCCGGAACGCACTGCGGCGGCACTGGATCGGTATGCGGCCCGATTCGACAAGGCGTTGCGCGAACAACAGCGGGTCCTGTTCGCCACCGGGCATCCGGCCCGCCTCGCACGCCTGTATCAACAGCTGGCCGCCGCGCTCAAAGTGGCCGGCGGCACCGTGGTCGAAGCGGGCGCGGGCCTGGGCTTCGACACCGATACCAATTGGGGCTGGCGCCATCTGGAGATCCGCTACGACCGCGGCGTGGCCATGGTGGTCGATATCGGCCGCCGCGCGCACACCCATTCAGCGCAGCCGATCCGTACGGTCCTCACCGAACTCGCCCAATCCGGTGAGCCCATGCCCGATCTGGTGGTCGCCGACCACGGCTGGTGCGGCGGCGCGGCCTACGCGGGCATCGACGCCATCGGCTTCGCGGACTGCAATGACCCGGCCCTCTTCGTCGGCGAGGAAGAAGGCACCGTCGCGGTGGCGGTCCCCCTCGACGACGGCATCGCCGCCGAGGAATACGACCTCCTCGGCGAATACATCCTGTCGCGCTGAAGGATTCGATTACGTAGTAACCGGGGTGGTGATCACTTCGTGGCGGGTGGCGCGGTGGGTGCGGCGGTATTCGCTCGGGGAGATGCCTACTTCGCGGCCGAAGTGGGCGCGCAGGTTGGCGGGGCTGCCGAGGCCGCAGCGGTCGGCGACCACGTCGACCGGGAGGTCGGTGGTTTCGAGGAGTTCGCGGGCTCGGATTATGCGCTGGGTCAGCAGCCATTGCAGTGGGGTGCCGCCGATTTCGGCATGAAAGCGGCGGGACAGGGTGCGTTCGCTGGTATTGGCGTGGCGGGCCAGGTCGGTGACGGTCAGCGGTTTGTCGAGGCGGCGGATCGCCCACTGCAGGGTGGCCGAGAGGCCGGAGTCGGTGGCGACCGCGGGCACCGGGGATTGCAGGAATTGGGCCTGGCCGCCGGCGCGGTGCGGCGGGACCACCAGGTGGCGGGCGGCGGCATTGGCGGCGGCCGAGCCGAGATCCTTGCGAATCAGGTGGATGCACAGGTCCATTCCGGCCATGGTGCCCGCGCTGGTGAGAATGCGGCCGTCGTCGATGTAGAGGACCGTCGGGTCGACATCCAGATTCGGGTGGCGTTCGGCGAGCGCGTCCAGGTGCCGCCAGTGTGTGGTCATGCGGCGGCCTTCGAGCAGGCCCGCCGCGCCGAGAATGAAGGCGCCCGAGCACAGTGAGGCGATGCGGGCGCCGCGGTCGTAGGCGGCGCGGACGGCGTCGACCAGGTCGGCGGGCGGGTCCTCGCGCACGTTCGGGGTGGACGGGATGATGACGGTGTCGGCGCGGACCAGATCGTCGTAATCGTGATCGGTGAGGACCACGAACGGATCGCGCATCTCCGCGGAACGATGCTCGCGCGGACCGCACAGCCGGAAGTCGTACCAGGTGGCCGGGTCCACGCCGACCGGCGGTTCATGGAAGACCTGGTACGGGATCGCCACTTCGAAGACCGGCATGCCCGGTGCCACGGCGACGGCGATCGTTCCAGCGCTGGCTGACTCCATGTCCGGAATCTAGCGCGCCGCCTGTCAGAAATCTAGCGCATCATGGCATTTCTGCCACTGTTGGCGGGAATCCTTCGCTCGCATAGTCGAATTCATGACGACAACGACCACCCGGGCAGTCCCCCGGCCCGACACCGAACCCCCCCTCGACGCCCGGCGATGGCGAGTCCTCGCCATCGCCGGCGTGGCCCAGTACCTCGCCATTCTCGATCTCTTCGCGGTCATCGTCGCCTTCCCGGCCCTGCAGCATTCCTTCGGGAACGCCTCCACCGGCGCGGTGTCGTGGACGCTCAACGCCTACACCATCGTGATGGCCGCCCTGCTGGTCCCGGCCGGTCGCTTCGCCGACGACACCGGCCGCAAGCGCGGATTCCTCATCGGCATAGCCCTTTTCGGGCTGGCATCCATCGCCTGCGGGCTGGCGCCGAATCTGGCGGCGCTCATCATCGCCCGCATCGTGCAGGCGGCCGCGGGCGCACTGCTCATCCCGACCGGGCTCGGTCTGGTGCTGCCGGTGTTCCAGAAGTCGGAACACACCAAGGTCATGGGCATCTGGACCGCCATCGCGGCGGCCGGCGGCGCCAGCGGACCGGTCATCGGCGGACTGTTGTTGCAGGCCGGCTGGCGGTGGATCTTCCTGCTGAACGTGCCGTTCGCGGTGGTGGCGTTCGCCTTCGGGCTGCGGATGCTGCCGGACATTCAAGTGCGGGCGAACCGGCGGCTGGATCTGCTCGGCGCGGCCCTGATCCTCGGCGCGACCGCGGCCTTCACGACGGTGTTCGTGCAGGCCCCGGACTGGGGTTACGCGGCGCCCGGCACGCTGGGCTGCCTGGTCGCGGCCGTGCTGCTGTCGGCGTGGTTCGTGTGGCACGTGCGGCATCACCCGGATCCGGTGGTGAGCCCGATGGTGCTGGGGCACAAGCCGTTCCGCATCGCCACCCTCGGCGTGTTCTGCTACTACCTGGCCTTCGCGGCCATGGTGCTGGAAGCCACCCTGTTCATGACCGAGGAATGGCACTACTCGACGCTGCGGGCCAGCCTCGGCGTGGCGATCATGCCGATCAGCTGCCTGCTGCTGTCCCCGTTCTCGGGACGGTTCATCGCGCTGGTGGGCGCTCGGACCTCGGCGGCGCTGGGCGGGGCGACCATCGCGGCCGGTTGCGCCTGGTGGGTGCTGGCCAGCGGATTCTCGGATTCCTATGCGGTGGTGATGATTCCGGGCGCCATCTGCGGCGGGATCAGCACCGCACTGCTGCAGCCGCCGCTGTTCGGGGCCTCGACCCTGCTGCCCGCCGACCAGATCTCGCTGGGCTCGGGCACGCTGATGATGGCGCGGCAGACCAGTTCCGCACTGGGCGTGGCCATCCTGACCGCGATCCTCGGTGATCAGGCCCAGCGCACGCTGACCGAATTCCGGGCGGGCTGGATCTACATGGTGGTCGCCGGGATCGCCGCCACGGCGGCCGGACTCGCCTACCGCCCGGAACGGGGTTGAAGGTCAGCCGAAGATGGCTTGCGCGGCGCTGTAACCCAGCAGCGCCGCGCCGAGCCCTGCCACCACACTGGTGACGACATTGAGCGCCGCGTAGAAGTAGGCGTTCTGCTCGGCCAGCCGGACCGTCTCGAAACTGAACGTGCTGTACGTGGTGAGCGCGCCACAGAACCCGGTGCCCAGCAGCGCAACCCACGGCGACGAGACCGCCGCCCCGGTGATCCCGCCGAGAATCATGCAGCCGATCAGGTTCACCGTGAAGGTGCCCCACGGGAATACGCTGTCGTGCCGCGTCTGGATCGCCCGATCGGTGAGGTAGCGCAACGGCGCCCCCACCATGGCCCCGAGGATGACGAGTACCACGGTCATGCCGCGACCTCCTGCCGATTCCGCTGCCGCGCAGCCTGATACACCGCACGCGTGACACGCAACGCGACCAGCGTCGCCAGCAGCGCACACACGAGCGTCAGCGCCATATAACCGAAAGCCGTGCCCACGGTGTCGGGCCGCAGCAGCCCGCGAATGTCATTGGCGTAGGTCGAGAAGGTCGTGAAGCCGCCTAGAATGCCGACGCCCAGGAACGGCCGCACCACCGGATGCGCCACCCGCACCTCGGTCACCAGCACCATGAGCACGCCGATCAGGAAGCAGCCGCCCACATTGATGACGAAGGTGGCCCACGGAAACGTGTGCGGCGGAGTCGGCCAGGCCAGCGCCAATCCATAACGGCCCAGCGCGCCGAGGGCGCCGCCGATCGAAATGGCCGACAGGATCGCGCCCTGCGACCGCAACAGTTCCCGTTGCTGCTCGGGAACGTGCAGATCGATATCCGGGTCGACCGGCTCCACCCCGCCGGGCGTTCTCAGCTCGCTGCTCACAGACTTCTCCCTACTCCAATCCCGAACTCGGGTTGATGGCGTAGGGACTGTTGGCGGCGAACGCCGCGGTTTTTCCGGCAGAACGCCGGAGCGGCGAGCCCCACCGCCGCACAACACCGTAGAGGTTAGTCACTCGTCCATGATCTCCGGGGCCGATGTGCGCGAGATCACCGCTGGTCCGGGGCTGATGAAGCCCTAAGGAAATACCAGAGAACCCTCAGGCTCCCGCCAGGTACGGCGGGCACTGTGGAACTCGTTGACGAAGTCGGGACGAAACGAGGTGCGGGATGGTCGAGTTGGAGGTCACCGGAACGACTGTGACCGTGCGTGTGACCGGAACCCATCGGGTACTGGCACTGCGCGAGCATGTGACTTTCGATCTGCGCAATGTCGCCTGCGTGACGTCCGCGCCGGTGGACCTGCGTCCGCCGTGGGTGCGGGCGCCGGGCACATTCTTCCCCGGTGTGATCGCGGCGGGCATCTTCCGCGGCAAGGGCCGGAAGGAGTTCTGGGACACCCGGTTCGGCGGGCAGGGCGTGCTCATCGAACTGCAGGGCGCGGATTTCACCCGTCTCGTCGTCGATGTGGCGGATCCCGACACCGTCATGCGGCAGCTGCGGCACGCGGCGGCCGCCTGAACCACCGCGACGGCGGCCCGTTGCGCGGCGGGGCGCCGGAGCATCGGGGCTGCGGCCCGATCATGAAGAAAGGCCCGGGGCAATCGGATTCGATTGCCCCGGGCCTTTCTTCATGAAATCTGCGGCTCAGTCCTCGCCGAACAGGCGACGGCGGCGGACTTCCTCGGCCTTGGCCTCGACGATGCGGCGCTGCTCCTCGGCCGCGAGATGCACGGAGGTGCGGTTCCACACCACGCGCACCCAGTGGAAGGTGAGCACGATGCTCGCCAAGGTCGCGATGATCAGGCCGATGCCCGGGCCCGCGCCGTGATAGTTGCCCGGCTCGGGAGTGTTGCGGTGCCAGATGGACAGCACACCGAAGACGCTGCCGATCGCGGAACCGGCGGCGGCGATCCAGGAGAACGCCCAGCGGCGGGTGATGAGCGCCAGCAGCGAGAAACCGATACCGAAGACCGTGGTGAACCAGACGAAGACACGGGACGGCAGGCCGATGTGCTCGGCCGCGGCCGCGGCATCCGACAGCAGGACATCGAAACCGCGGGCGTGACCGGCGTGCGGAAGCACCAGCGAGATCAGCAGCAGGAACACCGCACCGGCGACCACCATGGCGCGGATGCCGGGATCGATCTCACCGGCGATCTTGCGTTCGACGGCCTCGAGCTCCGCGCGGAACTGCTCGAAATCCGGGGTGGGCTCGGCTGCCTTCATGGTCTCCTCGTTCGCTTCGGCCTGTTCGGGCGTCGAGTCGGGTTGTACTGCTGCGTTTTCCGGTGTCGCCGGGGCTTCCGGCCGGTCACGGGCCTCATCGGGCTGCTCGGTCATGCGGTGCGATCCTCGCTCCTGCGGCATCCGCCACACGCAAGCGACGGATAACTGGTCGTGCCGGGCGCGGCGGAAGTTCCCGCGGGCCGAAATCCGTCGCGCTTCCCCAGCGATCCTGCCCTATGACGCTGCGTAGTTGGCGCCGGGGTGGAAACAACTCTCGTAGCTCTCAGGGGTAAACCCCTGAAACCCCGAGGCAGAGGCATGCTGCGCGCTGTCATGGCAGCTGCAACCCGCCCCCGCTCACGCCGTTCACCGCAGCATCGAGCCGCAATTTACCGCGGCTGTCGACGCAGGTCGGGGCGGTCGCCGCTGCGGGCACCATGACCAGCGCCCAGCACGCGGAGTCGCAGGTGGGCGGTGCTTCCTGGATATGGGCCGCTTTCACTCGCCGCAGCTGGAGCCGCAGCCGGTGGAGACCGGCTCCGGGGCAGGCGCTCCGATCCGGGGCAGGCCGAGGCCGACGCCGATGGGGGCTGTCTTCGGGGTGATGCCGCGTTCGTGGGCGTCGCCGGCTGGGGTGCGGCGGTGGGTGTGGAGGGCGCCGTCGGCGATGAGGTGGTGGGGGGCGGCGCCGGTGATGTCGGTGGTGACGATGTCGCCGGGGCGGATTTCGGTGCCGGGGGCCGGGTTTGCCGGGGGGCGGAAGTGGACGAGGCGGCCGTCGCGGGCGCGGCCGGACATGCGGGCGGTGGCGGCGTTCTTCTTGCCGGCGCCTTCCGCGACCAGGAGTTCGACCTCGGTGCCGATGAGGGCCTGGTTGCCTTCGAGGGAGATCTGTTCCTGGAGGGCGATCAGGCGGTCGTAGCGTTCCTGCACGACGGCCTTGGGGAGCTGGTCGGGCATGGTCGCGGCGGGAGTGCCGGGGCGGATCGAGTACTGGAAGGTGTAGGCGCTGGTGAAGCGGGCCTGGCGGACCACGTCCAGGGTCTGCTGGAAGTCCTCTTCGGTCTCGCCGGGGAAGCCGACGATGATGTCGGTGGTGATGGCCGCGTGCGGCATGGCCGCGCGGACCTTCTCGATGATGCCGAGGAACTTGGCGCTGCGGTACGACCGGCGCATGGCCTTGAGCACGCGGTCCGAGCCGGACTGCAGCGGCATGTGCAGCTGCGGGCAGACATTCGGGGTGGCGGCCATGGCGTCGATGACGTCATCGGTGAATTCGGCCGGATGCGGCGAGGTGAAGCGGACGCGCTCGAGGCCCTCGATAGTGCCGCAGGCGCTCAGCAGTTTCGCGAAGGCGCCGCGGTCGCGTTCCTCGGTCGGGTCGGCGAAGGAGACGCCGTAGGCGTTCACGTTCTGCCCGAGCAGCGTCACCTCCATGACGCCCTGATCGACCAGCGCCTGCACCTCGGCGAGCACGTCGCCGGGCCGGCGGTCGACCTCCTTGCCGCGCAGTGCGGGCACGATGCAGAAGGTGCAGGTGTTGTTGCAGCCCACCGAGATCGACACCCAGCCGGCATACGCGGATTCGCGCTTGGCGGGCAGTGTGGAGGGGAAGGCCTCCAGCGATTCGATGATCTCGACCTGGGCCTCTTCATTGTGGCGGGCCCGTTCCAGCAGTACCGGCAGCGAGCCGATGTTGTGCGTGCCGAACACGACGTCCACCCAGGGCGCCTTCTTGACCACGGTGTCGCGGTCCTTCTGGGCCAGGCAGCCGCCGACGGCGATCTGCATGCCGGGCCGATCCGCCTTGATGGGCGCGAGGTGGCCCAGCGTGCCGTACAGCTTGTTGTCGGCGTTCTCGCGGACCGCGCAGGTATTGAAGACGACCAGGTCGGCGGTCGCGCCGGTGGCGGCCTTGATGTAGCCGGCGTCCTCGAGCAGGCCCGAGAGGCGTTCGGAATCGTGCACGTTCATCTGGCAGCCGTAGGTGCGGACCTCGTAGGTCCGCGCGTCGTCCCGGACTGCTTCGCCACGTGCTGAAACCTGCGCCAACGAATTCACCCAACCAGGGTAATGGCTGACCTCGGACGACCATAAACGCGCTCGGTGCTCGGTGACCCAGGTCTCGCAGGTTGCTCACCGCCCATTCACAGGCATGACACGACAAAGGCGAGCATTTCGGCCACATCCCAGCTAAGTTCACCGGTTATGACCGACGCTGCCGAATCCATCAGCACGTCCGCGCCGATGATCTCGATGCGGAATGTGGACAAGCACTTCGGCTCGCTGCACGTATTGCGTGACATCAATCTCGAGGTGCCCAAGGGGCAGGTCGTGATCGTGGTGGGACCCTCGGGCTCCGGCAAGTCGACGCTGTGCCGAACCATCAATCGGCTGGAAACCATCGACTCCGGTGCCATCGCCATCGACGGGGTGCAACTCCCCGCCGAGGGCAAGGCGCTGGCCAATCTGCGCGCGGATGTGGGCATGGTGTTCCAGTCCTTCAACCTGTTCGCGCACAAGACCATCCTGGAGAACGTGACCCTGGCGCCGGTGAAGGTGCGCCGAATCGACAAGGCCAAGGCCCGGACTCGCGGCCTGGAACTGCTGGAACGAGTCGGCATCGCCAATCAGGCCGACAAGTATCCGGCGCAGCTGTCCGGCGGGCAGCAGCAGCGGGTGGCGATCGCCCGCGCGCTGGCCATGGACCCGAAGGTCATGCTGTTCGACGAGCCGACCTCCGCGCTGGACCCGGAAATGGTGTCCGAGGTTCTGGACGTCATGGTGCAGCTGGCCAAGGACGGCATGACCATGGTCGTGGTCACCCACGAAATGGGTTTCGCGCGCCGCGCCGGCGATCGCGTGCTGTTCATGGCCGACGGCCAGATCGTCGAGGACACCGAGCCCGACGCCTTCTTCACCGCCCCCAAGTCGGATCGCGCCAAGGATTTCCTGGGCAAGATCCTCAGCCACTGAACGACCTACCTTCCTAGACAAGGACTCCCGATGAGGATCAATCACGCGCTCCGGATCGCCGCCGGAGTGGCCGCGCTCGCGCTGGCCGTCACGGCCTGTGGCGGCGGCAGTAGCAAGTCCGCCACACAGAACGCCGCCAATGGCAAGCTCACCATCGGCATCAAGTTCGACCAGCCGGGCCTGGGACTGCTCAACAAGGACGGCAGCCACAGCGGTTTCGATGTGGACGTCGCCACCTATGTGGCCGGCAAGCTGGGTGTGAAGCCGGAGAACATCACCTGGAAGGAAGCACCGTCCGCGCAGCGTGAGACGCTGATCCAGAACGGGCAGGTGGATTTCATCGCCGCCACCTATTCGATCACCGATCAGCGCAAGCAGAAGGTCGACTTCGCGGGGCCGTACTACATTGCGGGACAGTCGCTGCTGGTGCGCTCCGACAATACGGATATCACCGGGCCGGATTCGCTGAACGGCAACAAGAAGCTGTGCTCGGTCAAGGGCTCCACGCCCGCGCAGTACGTGAAGGACCACTACGCCAAGGAAGTTCAGCTACAGGAATACGACACCTACTCGCTGTGCGTGGAGGCGTTGAAGTCCGGTTCCGTGGATGCCGTCACCACCGATGACATCATTCTGCGCGGTTACGCGGCGCAGTCGCCGGGCGCGCTGAAGCTGGTCGGGCAGCCGTTCACCACCGAGAAGTACGGGATCGGCCTGAAGAAGGGCGATACCGATTCCCGCGGCAAGATCAACGACGCCATCCAGGCCATGATCGACGACGGGTCGTGGAAGGCCGCGCTGGAGAAGGAATTCGGCGCCACCGGCCTCCAGATCCCGGCGCCGCCGCAGGTCGACCGGTACTGAGCCGCGGCGGCCGACCATGTTCGACCTGATTTCCCGATATCACTCCCAGTTGCTCGACGCTTTCTGGGTGACCATCAAACTCACGCTGTCCTCGGCATTGTTCGCGTTGATTCTCGGCACGCTGGTGGCGGCGGCGCGGGTCTCGCCCATTCCCATTGCGCGGTGGGCGGGTTCGGCGTACGTGAATATCATCCGGAATACGCCGCTGACGCTGATCATCGTGTTCTGTTCGCTGGGCCTGTACACCACCCTAGGGTTGCGGCTGGCCGCCAAGGGGCCGAATGATCTGGCGCAGAACAATTTCCGTTTCGCGGTGCTCGGATTGAGCGTGTACACGGCGGCTTTCGTGTGTGAGTCGCTGCGGTCGGGCATCAATACCGTGCCGCTGGGACAGGCGGAGGCCGGGCGTTCACTGGGCCTGACTTTCTCCCAGAACATGCGATTGGTGGTGTTGCCGCAGGCTTTCCGGGCGGTCATCGCGCCGCTGGGCAGTGTGTTCATCGCGCTGACCAAGAATTCGACCATCGCCTCCGCCATCGGCGTGGGTGAGGCGGCGCTGCTCATGGCGGAGATGAACGAGAACGAGGCGGCGGCCCTGCAGGTCGGCGCCATCTTCGCGCTCGGCTTCGTGATCCTGACTCTGCCGACCGGTCTGTTCTTCGGTTGGCTGGCCAAACGATTCGAGGTACGCCGATGAGCACGGTCCTCTACGACGCGCCCGGTCCCCGGGCGCGCATGCGGTACCGCCTCTACTCGGTGGTGGTGGCCGCGGTACTGATCGCGGCCGTGTGGTTCCTCTATCACGGGCTCTCCGACAAGGGGCAGTTCACGGCGGCGAAGTGGAAGCCGTTCGTGGAAGGCGACATCTGGAGCACCTACCTGCTGCCGGGTCTGCGCGGCACCATCGAGGCGGCGCTGCTGTCCATCGTGTTCGCCATGGTGCTGGGCATGATCTTCGGCATTCTGCGGCTCTCGGATCACCGGATCGTGCGGATCATCGCCGGTGTGGTGGTCGAGGTCTCGCGGGCCATTCCGGTACTGATCCTGATGATCTTCCTGTTCTCACTGTTCGCGCAGAACAATCTGTTCCAGTCGGATCAGCTGGCGCTGGCGGCGGTGGTGACGGCGCTGACCATCTACAACGGCTCGGTCATCGCGGAGATCGTGCGGTCCGGGATCAAGGCGCTGCCCAAGGGGCAGACCGAGGCGGCGGTCGCGCTGGGGCTGCGCAAGACCCAGGTGATGGTCACCATCCTGCTGCCGCAGGCGATCACCGCCATGCTGCCGGCGCTGGTCTCGCAAATGGTGGTGGCGCTGAAGGATACGGCGCTGGGCTACCAGATCACCTACCGCGAGATCGTGCGGTCGGGGCAGCAACTCGGTGCGGCGGAACAGAACACCATTCCGTCGCTGCTGGTGATCGCGGCCGTCATGATCATCGTCAACTATGCGCTGACGGTGCTGGCGACGCGTCTGGAGAAGTTCCTGCGCACCCGTAAACGCGGCTCCCGCACGGTACTCGCCGCCACCGGCGGCACCCCGCCGCCCGGCATGGACATGGTGATGTCCGGCGCGGCCGGCGACACCGCGCCGAAGTAGGCGCGTACTCCACGAAGCGGCCCGGGTGAACATGGTTCACCCGGGCCGCTTCGCATCCGGAGGCGAAACCTGTACGCCTGACCAGGAATCCAATGGTCACAAGTCCCCCGACCTGCGGACAATCCGGCAGCGAGACTCGCATACTTCTGTTCATGGGCGAGTACGACCGGGGCCGAAAACAATATGCGCTGGGCCTCACGCTGATCAGCATCATCACACCGCTCGCGGCGGTCTGCGCGGCCATCGCCGCCGCCGTGGGCGCACTGCTGACAGTGAAGGGGCGCCGGCGCATGGAAGCCTCGAACACCACCGAATCCGCGATCCCGGCACCCGCACCGCGATCCGCCACCCCGCGCCGCCCCGACCGCGGCGCCACCCGCGGCCCCCAACGCCGCCACGGCACCACCCACCCCCGCGGCATCCACCACTAGCCGACGCCGCAACCAGAGCCCGCTCGATGCTGGGTAGCCTCGGTGGAGTGAGCTTTACCGAACCGCCGGGTAGCTTCGGCGCCGCCACCATGAAAGCGGTTGGCCTCAACCCAATTCGGCCTTGACCACCTTGTAGGCGAGGGATTGGTTGTAGCCGCGGCGCGCCAGCATGCCGACCAAGCGGCGAATCGCCTTCTCCCGCTCCAGGTTCGGCGGCAACGACCGCATCTTCCGGCGCACGAACTCGGCGGCGCTGTCCTCGTCCGAGCCCTCGCCCTCTTGCTCACCGTCGTCGTCGGTCTTCGCCGGCACGGAGGGCTTCTCGGGCTGTGCGGCCCGAGGTGTCTCACGCGGCAGGTCGAGACCCGAGGCCGAAAGTTCCGCCGTCACCACCGAATACGCGGTGGTAGGCGCGTATCCTCGCCGAGCCAGCATGGAAACCAGCCGGCTGATGGCTTTGTCCCGGCTGAGGTCCGGAGACAAGGACTGCAACTTGCGGCGAACCAGATCGGCGGCGCGAGCGTTCTCGTCCTCGGCGGTGATCGCTTCGAGTGCGGGCTCCGCATCCTCCGGCGCAATCCCCTTCCGCCGCAACTCCTGCGCGAGCACCTTCTTGCCCTTGCCGGAATAGGTATGCCGCGAATGTACCCACTGCTGCGCGAACGCCGCATCATCGATCAACCCGACCTCGGCCAACCGATCCAGCACCCGCTCCGCCACCCCGGCCGCAAACCCCTTCTCCGCCAGCCGATCCGCCAGCTCCGCCCGACTCCGAGCCCGATCCGTCAACAACCGCAGGCAAACATCCTTCGCCTGCGACTCGGTCCCGCCCCCGGCCGGCCCGGATTCCCGTGCCCCCGCACCCGACTCCGGCCGCTGCCCCCGCCCACGACGGCGACCACCCCGCCCACCGCGCCGATCCCCCTCCTCCGAATCATCGTCAACCCCCTGATCAGCCTGCGGCGCAGTGCCTCCCGCCCGCCGATCCGCCGAGCCACGCCGCTGGCCGCCGGCGACCATCCCGGCCGCATCGGCGCCGTCATCTCGGTCGGCCATACCGAGTTCAGCAAATGATTCCGCCACGCGATTTGCCCGGCCGTCCCGCTCTGTACCGGTCGCGATGCCCGACTCGACCGGCCCAGGGTCCGAGTCCCGATCGGATTGCGGCGCGGCGCCTTTCGTGATGCGCGCCAGGAACTCCTCGGCTTGCCGATATGCGGCGCCAGCGGGGCCTGACGATGCGCCGGTGGCACCGCGATCAGTTCGCGTCTCCGCCTTCGCACGCCGGCCTGTGCGGCTGGCACTTGTTTGGGAGTCTGCGCCGTGTTCGGCGGCGCCGTGATCGGGGCGAGAAGTCCTGGGAATGTCGCGGTAGGCCGAGTTGCGCGGCGCGCGTGGAGAATTCGCGGTGGTGGTGGATGAGCCGGGAGGCGTGGATTCCGGGGCGGAGGATTTCCCGCCGTCGCCGGGGGCAGTGGACGCTTCCTCTCGCCACTGCCCCGGCGACCGGCGTCGCCCGGTGGGCGAACGTCGGGGGGACCCGGCGGGCTCGGAGGGTGGGGCCCAGGGGTCTTCGGGGGTGTCGTCGGGTGGTTCGGGGGCGGTCAGGTTGTGGCCGGCCTTGGCGAAACCTGTTGCATCGTAGGCCGTGTGGGCCGAGGGCGCATCAGGGGGTGAATACGGTTCGGACGGTTCGGAATAGGTCCAGCCGGAATTGGCGGAATTGGGATCTGCCGAGTCCCGGCCGTACAGGTCGCCGGAATCCCGGCTGTACCGGTCATTTGCCGAGCTCCGGCCGTACAGGTCGCTCGATGAGTTGCGGGTGTACGGGTCTGCCGAGTCCCGGCCGAAGAGGTCGGGGCCGAGGGTGGGGGTGGCAGGTTTGCGGGGAGAACGGGAGCCGCGTTTGGCGGCGCGGGAGTCCGCTGCTTCGAGTTGGCGGCGGAGGCGTTCTACCGCGTCCAGGCGGGGGGTGGGCCCCGGCGGATCAGGCCGGGGCGCAGCGGGTTCCCGATCGGTCATGGTCAGAAGTCGGCGGGGGCTCCGGCTTCGGCGACGGTGGTGACGTCGGCGCCGATGCCGAGCTTCTCCTTGATCTTCTTCTCGATCTCGTCGCGGACGTCGGTGTTCTCCAGGAGGAACTTGCGGGCGTTCTCCTTGCCCTGGCCGAGCTGGTCGCCCTCGTAGGTGTACCAGGAGCCGGACTTGCGGATGAAGCCCTGCTCCACACCCATATCGATGATCGAGCCCTCCTTGGAGATGCCCACGCCGTAGAGAATGTCGAACTCGGCCTGCTTGAACGGCGGCGCGACCTTGTTCTTCACGACCTTGACGCGGGTACGGTTACCGACCGCGTCGGAGCCGTCCTTCAGGGTCTCGATGCGGCGTACGTCCAGGCGGATGGAGGCGTAGAACTTGAGCGCCTTACCACCGGTGGTGGTCTCGGGTGAGCCGAACATGACGCCGATCTTCTCGCGCAGCTGGTTGATGAAGATGGCGGTGGTGCCGGAGTTGTTGAGCGCGCTGGTCATCTTGCGCAGCGCCTGGCTCATCAGGCGGGCCTGCAGGCCGACGTGGCTGTCACCCATCTCGCCCTCGATCTCGGCGCGCGGCACCAGGGCGGCGACGGAGTCGATGACGATGATGTCGATGGCGCCGGAACGCACCAGCATGTCGGCGATTTCGAGCGCCTGCTCACCGGTGTCGGGCTGCGAGACCAGCAGGGCGTCGGTGTCGACGCCCAGCTTCTGGGCGTAGTCGGGGTCCAGCGCGTGCTCGGCGTCGATGAAGGCCGCGACACCGCCGAGGGCCTGCGCATTCGCGACCGCGTGCAGGGCGACGGTGGTCTTACCCGAGGATTCCGGGCCGTAGACCTCGACGATGCGGCCGCGCGGCAGACCGCCCAGGCCGAGCGCCACATCCAGCGCGATGGAACCGGTCGGGATGACCGAAATGGGCTGGCGCGCCTCTTCGCCCAGGCGCATGACGGCGCCCTTGCCGAAGCTCTTCTCGACCTGCGCCAACGCCAGTTCGAGAGCCTTGTCGCGGTCAAAAGCCTGTGGTGCCATCGTCTGGTCCCCTTCTGGACGGATTGTCTCGTGCTGTGGTTGGCGCTCACGTTAGAGGGAGGCACCGACAAGTTCCGACGCCGAGCTTAGACGAACACGTGTTCGAGGCAAACAACGCGCCCCGCGACACGCTGGCGAAGATTCGGCGGTCAGGGCAGCACGGTCACCCGATCCACCTCCACCAGCGCCTGCGACTGCTTGAACAGCCGCAGCACCGGCGTCACCTCGACATTGTTGATCCCCTCCAGCGGCCCCAGCCGTTCGGTCACATAGCGATACAGGTGCGAGGCGTCCCGGCAGGCGATCGAGGCCATCAGATTGCTGGGCCCGGCGGTGGCGGCCACATAGGCGACCTCCGGATGGGTGGCCATCGCCTTCCCCACACCGTCCAGGTGACCGGGCCGCACCTGCAGCCACAGCGAGGCGCGCGCGGTGTAACCCATTCTCTCCAAAGCGAAGTCGAGGTCGAAGTAGAGCACGCCGGCCTCGAGCAGTTCGCTCATCCGCCGCGCCACGCGGGTCGCGCTCCACCCGGTGGCGGCGGCGAGCTGCGCGTAGGGCGCGCGGCCGTCGCGGCCCAGGACGGTCATCATGATCTCGTCCTCGCGGGACAGCACGACCGACGACTTCGGACCGGTCGGTTCCCACATCACCGGCCGCGGCCCCAGCTCCCGCAACTGCTCCGCGCTGAGCAGATAGCTGTAGCGCGGCCACTCCTCCTCGAACGGAAACGCCCGCAGCACCTCGTGCGCGACCATCCCCTTCAACTGACTGACCCGCGGCAACTGCCGCAGCAGCAGCTCGTCCCGCCGTTCCAGGCTGCGCGGCCGGCACACGCACATCACCTCGGATCCGGTGGACAGCAGCGACACCCAGTTCAGATCCGGTACGCGCGCAAGGGATTCGGCCAGCGCCACCGCCCGGCTGGGCGCGGATTCGAGCCGCAGAATCCAGCGCGCATGCCCCAGCGGCACCACATTGACCTGCCCCGACACATGCAGGATCCCCAGTTTCCGCAGGGACCGATAGCGCCGCGCCACCGTCTGCTCCGAGACGCCGAGAATGGCCCCGAGCCGCGCGAACGGGATGCGCGCATCGCACACCAGGCCGTGCACGATCTGCTTGTCGAGCACATCCATTACGGAGGAATCGTCTTCCCATTCCGCATCCATAGGAGGAATCTAACGCAGTATTCGCTCCAGCTATGGGGATACCCGCGTTCGCGCGAACCTTTATGACGAAATCGTTCGTTCTCTGGAGGTAATCATGCGGAAGTGGCTCCCACTGTTCGCGGCATGCCTGGGCACCTTCATGCTGCTCATCGACGTCACCATCGTGAACGTCGCACTCCCCGACATCGCCGCCGATCTGCACACCGGCCTGTCCGGATTGCAGTGGGTGGTCGACGGTTACGCGCTCGCGCTGGCGGCCCTGCTGCTGGTGCTGGGTTCGCTGGCCGATCGGGTCGGCGCCAAGCCCACCTATCTCATCGGTCTGGTCCTGTTCGCGGCCGCCTCGCTGGCCTGCGGGCTGGCGCACTCGTCCGAATTCCTGGTGGCGGCGCGGACCGCGCAGGGCATCGGCGGCGCGGCCATGTTCGCGACCACCCTGTCGCTGCTGCACGCCACCTACACCGGCAAGGATCGCGGAATCGCGTTCGGCGCCTGGGGCGCGGTGGCCGGTGCGGCCGCCGGGATCGGCGTGGTGCTGGGCGGCGTGCTCACCGATCTGCTGTCGTGGCGATGGATCTTCTTCGTCAACCTGCCCATCGCCGCGGTCACCATCGCCCTGTCCGCCTCGGTGTTCGGGCCTTCGCAGCGCCGCGCGGACCGGAAGGTGGATCTGCCCGGCATGATCTCCTTCGCGGTGGCGGCGACCGCGGTCACCTACGGCATCATCCGCGCCGGTGAACACGGCTGGGGCGATACCCAGGCGGCCGCGACGATCCTCGCCGGCGTCATCGCCGGCATCGCGTTCGTGGTGATCGAATCCCGTAGCGCCGCACCGATGCTGCCGCTGTCGCTGTTGCGCAGCCCGGGTTTCGCGGCCACCCTGATCGCGGCGGCCGGACTGAACTTCGCCGCCTTCGCCGCGAACCCGCTGATCTCGCTGTGGCTGCAGCAGCAACTGCACCTGTCCCCGCTGCGGGCCGGGCTGTCGATGCTGCCGATGGCGCTCACCGCGTTCCTGGTGTCGGGCATGTTCGGCCGCCTGTTGCACGATCTGGCGCCGCAGTGGTCGATCGGCGCGGGATTGGTCGTGCTCGGCGCCGGTAGCGGTCTGCTGACCATCATCGGCAGTGGATCCGATTGGGCCGCATTGGTTCCCGGTTTCGTGGTGATCGGCATCGGCGTGGGCATCGTCGCCCCGGCGGTGGTCGGAGCGGGTATGGCGGCCGTGCCGCCGCAGCAGAGCGGCACCGCGGCGGGTGCGGTGAACACCGCCCGCCAGCTCGGACTCGCCCTCGGTGTCGCCTTGCTGGGCACGGTGTTCCGCAATGGGGCCGGTAGCGGACCGATATCGCTGCCGCACTTCGTGACCGGTCTCGATACCGCGGTGGGCGTGGCCGGGGCCGTGGGTGTGGTGGCGGGTGTCATCGCCTTCGCCCTGTTCCGGGTCCAGCAGCGGGTACCGGATGTGATCGAGGAGCCGGTCCTGGTCGGCTGATACGAGATACCGCGCGCAGCGGGCGCGCACACGATGCGGCGAGGTCCCGCCCCCGATACGGGGACGGGACCTCGCTCTGTTGTGTGCCCGATGCTCCTGCCTTGCAGGACTATTCGATCGGCAGCGGCGTCTCGTCGCCTTCGGGCCGGGGACCGAAGATGCGGCGCTCGGATTCGGCGATGGGGATGTCGTTGATGCTCGCCTCACGCCGCGACATCAGCCCCTCCGGGGTGAACTCCCACAGTTCGTTGCCGTAACTGCGGTGCCATTGACCGGATTCGTCGTGCCATTCGTACTGGAAGCGCACGGCCATGCGGTTCTCGCGGAAGCCCCAGAGTTCCTTGCGCAGGGCGTAGCCGTTCTCCTTGGCCCACTTGCGTTTCAGGAAGTCGACGATCTCGGCGCGGCCGGTGACGAACTCGTCGCGATTGCGCCACACGGAATCCTCCGTGTACGCCTGGGCGACGGTTTCGGGATCGCGTGAGTTCCAGGCGGTTTCGGCGGCCCGGACCTTGATTCGCGCGGAGTCCGGGTCGAAGGGCGGCAGCGGCGGTCGCATGTCGGTGTTCCTTTCAGGGGTTGGCAGGTGAGAGTTCGGGTTCGCTCCAGCGCAGGGGTGTGGCGCCGGAGATCTCCACCACCTCGTGCACGGTGAAGTCGATGGCGCATTGCGCGCCGGTGGTGCAGGCGTCTTCGTCCCAGGTGATCTCGGCGGTGCCGGTGAGCTGCAGGGTCGAGCCGAGGCGCCAGTCCGGGATCAGCAGTCCGCAGCGGGGGTCGGCGGCGAGATTGCCCAGGGTCATGAACATGGAGTTGCCGCGGTAGTCCGGCCAGCGCAGGTGGGTGGGTGAAAGCACCTGCAGGAAGCCGGGATTGCCGCCGCGATGGGAGGCGTCCGTATTGCCGTCGGCGTCGGCGGACGCGATGAAGAACGTGTCAGCCAGTGTCGAGGCCAGCCATTGCACGGAATTCAGCTCGGCGGCGCGCCGCACGGTCGTGGCCGCGGTTGGTGACCATTGCTCGATATCGCGGCGGGAGATGTATTTCGGGCAGTTGCCGTACACCTGATCGGTGGTGATCCGCAGTCCGTGCGGGGCGGGTTCGGAGCGGCCGTTGGCGCGCATGCGCCGCCGCGTCTGCGGTTGCAGCGCGATCATGCCGAGTCGCCGCGGGGTATGCAGCGCCTCCGCGAGGGGATCACCAGGGACGGGTACAGCGTTGACGAGGATGGTGCGTTCGTCCTCGGCCGCGGTGAAGCCCGGCGGGCCGGTGAGCTGGCTCGCCCACATGCGGCCGGCATCGTCGGCGGCGGCGACCACGATCATCGGCTGCTGTGCCAGGAATTCGGCGAACGGGTACGGGATGTCGGGCCGGATCATCCGGCCGACGCGCTGGGCGATATGGGCCTGGCCCAGGCGTTCCTGAACGGCCCGTTCCCCGGGGTGGTAGGCGATGCTCATGATGCCCTCCGGATGATCTAACCTGTATAAGTAGTTTTACTAGTTAGAATCTAGGGACAGCAGGATCAGCCTGTCAACCCTTGTGACCACTTCGACCGGTTAGACGGAGGTGTCCAGCCGATGACTACGCCCCGGCGGTTACGATCGGATGTGCCCGATCCCCGCCCCCACCTCGGTGAACCCCTCGCCCTGGACCTGCTCAATACGCGCTGGATGTCGGCCGACGGGCTGGAGGATCTACTCACCGACGTGGCCGGAGTGCGGCAATGGCTGGCCGACAACGACCTCGGACTCCCCGCCGGCGAACCCATGCTGCAGGCCCTGCGCACGGCCCGCGAGGCGATCCTGCACACCGTGCGCGGTGATTCCCGCGCCGATCTGAACGCCGTCCTGGACCGCGGGCGCATCCGGCGTTCACTGTCCGCCGCCGGGCCGGCCGCCGAACCCGAAGTACCGCAGCCGGAATGGTTACCCGCCTGGCTCGCCGCCGACAACCTGCTGGAACTGCTGTCAGCCACACCCGACCGGATCAAACAGTGCGCGCATCCGCACTGCGTGCTGTGGTTCCTGGACACCTCGAAGAACGGCACCAGGCGCTGGCATTCCATGGCCATCTGCGGCAATCGCGCCAAGGCCACCCGCTACTACGCCAGAAAACTCAACGGCGAGGACTGACCCGCCGGGTCACCAACGAGACCGCGGCACATCGAATTCCGTGCACAGCGCACGCCACACATCCCGCGGATCCACCCCCGACTCGATGGCCTGCGCGCCCGTGCGCCCCATGGCGGGCAGCACGTGGTCGGTCAGCAACGCGTCGCCGCGCGCAGTACCGAATTCGGTATGCAACAGTTCCTGGAACTCCGTCAACCGCACGGCCGCGAGCCTACCAACCACCCCGGACCCCGCACGGCGCTCCCCTTGGCCCACTCGCACTGCCGCATCATGAACCGGCCGACGCGAGAGTTGCCCCACTCCGCTCCGCCACGGCAACGGTCGTAGACACACGTGAGCAATCCCCTCCGGCGCACCGATCTCCACCAGGGCGGAGCCCTCAGGCGGTCTGAGCCGATTCGAGGACGTCGTGGCAGACACCGACGGGATCGGAGACCACCGCGATGCCGGAGGCGGCGGAACGAGCGGCAGCGGCGTAGGAGGGTTCGGCGAGGATACGGTCCACCGCGTCGCGTACCGCTTCCGTGGTGAAGGGGCGGACGAGAATCGAACTGCCTTGGCGGGCAGCACGATTCGCCAGCTCCCATTGATCTCCGCCGCCCGGGACGGTGACGAGCGGGACGCCGGACAGCAGCGATTTGGCGAGCAGGCCGTGCCCGCCGCCGCCGATGGTGACCGCGGCGTGGCGCAGGATTTCGTCCTGGCGGCCCAAACCGGCTGTGGCCCAGGAAGGTAGCTCGGCAGGCGGAGTGTCCAGGGTGGAGACGGCCACTCGCACGCCCGCGCCGTCGAGCGCTTCGAGCACGGTGGAAACCATATCGCTCACACCGGTTTCGGCGGTGGAGGGCGCGACCATGACCAGCGGTTCGTCCCCCGGCGGCAGGTCCAGTAAGTGCTCGGTCGGCTCCCATAACAGCGGCCCGACCAGGTGCGCATTGTCCGGCCAGTCCGGCCGCGGGACCTCGAGCGCGGGCAGCGTGGCGACCAGTCGTGCGGTCGGCCCCGGATCCTCCGGCGGCAGGCCGACACTCTCGCGGGCCTGTTCACGCTGCTGCTCACCGCGCCGGATGGCGCGCGAAGTCAGCCCGCGCAATACCGAATCCCGCGCCCGCCCACTCAGTCCTTCACCGATGGCGAGCCCACTTCCGATGGGCGGCAGGCCCTTCGACGGCAGGTACAGCGGATGCGGTGACAATTCCACCCAGGGCAGTCGCAGCCGTTCGGCCGCCATTCCGCCGCCGACGGTGAGCACATCCGATACCACCAAATCGGGCAGCATGGCGCTCATCTCGGGCAGGATCTCGGTCGAAATGAACGCCGCCCGTTGATGGATGCGCGCACCCGCATCACCGTCATCGTCCTCGGCGCGCGGCGCGAGCCCCTTCAACCGCCGCACCCCGATCCCGGCCGCGAGGGCCGCATCGAACCAGCGCGGACTGGTGAACAACACCGGTTCGTCCCCGGCCTCGAGAAACCGCAGGCACAACGCAATCGCCGGAAACGCATGCCCCGGATCCGGCCCCGCCACAACAGCTACTCGCACGCCGACAGACTGCCACACCCACCGACCCCAACCACACCCTCCACCCCTCATCGAGCTGCCGAGTGGCACATGGGGGACGCGGACAACGGCGTGTCCCGTCCCTCATGTGCCACTCGAACTCAGCCGGCGTAGTGGTAGAGCTCGAAAGCTATGGTGTGGGGTGCGGGGAAGCCTTCTTTTGGGCCGGCGCTCATTTCGAGGACGGCTCGGGCCTGGACGGCGGCCGGGTCGGGGCCGAGGGCTTCCAGGTAACGGCGGTGTGCGGTCAGGGATTCGACGGCGATCTCGAAGGTTTCGGTGACGTCGACGCCGTGGCTGCCGTCGGGGACGCCGTAGATGGCGGCCCAGCGGGGTGACCATTTCGGGAGGTCGGCGAGTTCCGGGTGGATCCATTCGTTGCCCGCGTCGGAGACGGCGTCGAGGCCGGCGCGGCCGACGGCGCGGTGGTCGGCGCTGTTGGCGTAGCCGCGGGCCCAGACGTCGGCGGAGTTGAAGAGCACCACCATGTCCGGGCGGTGCCGGCGGATGGCGGCGGCGAGATCGCGGCGCAGGGCGAGGGATTCTTCGATGCGGCCGTCCGGGTAGCCGAGGAATTCCACCGAGCTGACGCCGACGATCTTCGCCGAGGCCCGTTCCTCGTCTTCGCGCAGTGGTCCGGATTCGGCGGGCGGCAGTCCGGCGATGCCCGCCTCGCCGCTGCTGACCAGCACGTAGCGAATGTCCTTGCCCTGTCTGGTCCAGCGGGCCACCGCGGCGGCGGCACCGTATTCGATGTCGTCGGGATGCGCGGCGATCACGATGCCGCGCTGCCAATCCTCGGGAAGCTGCTCCATGCGGTCATTCAACACGTTTGCGCCGGGTTCGCACGATTCATGCGCCGGCGAGTACGTCCTCGAAGGCGGCTTCGGCGGCGCCGAGCAGTTTGAGATCCGTTCCCAGCGTCGACTTCTCGACGCGTACGCCGCCGAGTGCGCGGCTGACCATGCTGCGGCCGCGGATCCGGTCCTCCACGCGCGTCACCATATCGTCGGGCAGGGCGGTGAACAGGTCGCCGAGCACGACGCGTTCGGGGCCGAGGATATTGACCGCGTTCACCAGGCCGAGCACCAGCCAGTCCAGGTATGCGGTCAGCCCGGGCGGTTCCGGATCCCGTTGCAGGGCACGCAGTTCCGCGACGATGGTGCCGCGCGGACTGTGCTCGGGCAGGCCGAGCGCCCGGCACAGCGCGGCCTCCCCCACCTCGGTCTCCCAGCAGCCCTCATTGCCGCAGTAGCAGGCGCGGCCACCGGGCCGGACCGTCATATGGCCGATCTCGCCGAGGTAGCCGGCCGATCCGCGCAGGGACGCGCCCTGCACGATGAGCCCGCCGCCGACCCCGATATCGGCGGAGACGAACAGGGTGTCCGCGGCGCCCCGGCAGACGCCGCGGACATATTCGGCGAGCGCACCGAGTTCCGCGTCATTGCCGATCACGACCGGCACACCCAGAACGGCTTGCATCCGCTCGCCGAAAGCCACCTCCGTCCAGCCCAGATTGGGGGCGGTGTGCACGTGCCCGTCGGTGCGGCGCACCACTCCCGGCACCGAAATGCCTGCGGCACTGGGGTGCAGGCTGAGGTCCGCCGCCAGCAGCGCCGCCGATTCGGCGACGTGCGTGACGACCTCCTCCGGTTCTCGTTGCCGCCCATGCAGATTCCAGCTGTTGCGGCCCAGTATCTGCCCGCCGAAACCGATCATGGCCATGCCGACGTGCTCGGCCTGCACGTCGACGGCCAGCACCACGGCCGCTTCCGGTTGCGGCAGCACCAGTAGCGAGGGCCGGCCCGCGCCCCGGGCCAGGCGCGGCACCCGCTCCTCCACCAGTCCGGATTCGGCGAGCGCGTCCACCAGCATCTTGATGGTGGAGCGGTTCAATCCGAGTTCGGCGGCCAGCGCCGCCCGGGTGGCCGGTCCGCCGACGTGCAGCAGCCGCAGCAGGCTGGACCGGTTGAAGCGGCGCACCTCGTCCGGTCGCGCGACGGTCATGAGCTCAGGCGGGCGGTCATGAACTCAGGAATACCATTGCGGCGCTCAGCGTTGCGCCACCGCCGCGCGCCGTCTCGAGATCGCGTCCACGGTGGCTGCCAGCAGCAGCACCAATCCGGTCACGATGGAGACGACGGCGGCCGGCTGCCGCAACAGTCCGAGCCCATTGGACACCACCGCGAGCACCGCGCCGCCGATCACCGCGTCCGCGACCCGCCCGCGCCCGCCGAACAGCGACGTCCCGCCGATCACGGCCGCGCCGACCGCGAAGAGCAGCGTATTCAGCCCGCCCGCTTGGGGATCCACCGAACCGACCTTCGACGAGTACACGATCGCGCCGACGGCCGCACACGACGAGCAGATGACGAAAACGCTTGCCCGCAACTGCGTCACATTGATGCCGGCCCGCCGCGCCGCTTCCGCGTTGCCGCCGACCGCGTAGATGTGGCGGCCGTAGGTGGTGCGGGTCAGCACATACGTGCCGACCACGAGCAGCACCAGCACGATCGGCACCACATACGGCACGCCGGAGATCACGATCAGCTTGCTCGGCGACCGGTTCACGGTCAGCAGGGCCGTCACCACGATCGCGAACACGCTGAGCGCCAGCACCTTCGCCGCCACCAATGGCGTCGGCGAGGTGACCAGGCCGCGTCTGCGCCGCAGTATGTGCCCGCCCACCGTGACCGCCGCATAGCCGCCCGCGGCGACCACGCACAACACCCAGCTGCCGATCGTGGATAGATTCCCGTTGGCCACTTGATCGAGCACGTGCGAGGAGCTGATCCCCAGCACGCCGCCCTGGCCGATGAGTTGCAGGATCACGCCCTGCCAGGCCAGGAACAAGGCCAGCGTCACCACGAAGGACGGCATACCGATCTTCGCGATGAGGAATCCGGTGATGCAGCCGATGGCCGCACCCACGCACACCGCGAGCAGCATCTCTATCCACGGATTCGCGTGGAAGCCCACCACTGTCAGCACCACGCCCAGCAGTGACAGCGCCACCCCCGGCCAGATACGTAGTAGTCCCGCCAGTACCGCGCCCAGCACCATCAGCGCGTTGAAGATCCAGAAGACCGTGGATCCCATGCCCTGCAGCAGGTTTCCGTTCTCGACGTAATGCAGGGCCAGCACCGCGCCCGCCACGCCCGAGGCCGTGCCCGCCGACAGGTCGATCTCACCGATCAGCAGCACGTACACGATGCCGATGGCGATGATGGTCTGGCCCGCGCCCTGCGCCAGCAGATTCGCGATGTTGTTCAGCGAGAAGAACACATCCGACAGCAGCGAGAACAGCACGACCAGCGCGATCAGCCCGAGAATCGCGGGCAGCGAACCGATATCGCCCGACCGCAGCCGGACCAGATAGTCGCGGAGCGCCTCGGTCGTCGACTGATTCGTGGTGTCGATACCGAAATCGGTGATCACCGTGCCGTTCTCGGCGGCACGCGCCGTCCCGGACCCCGGAATGGCTTTCGTTCCAGCGGTTTCCTCGTGCACTGTTTCCTCACTCACAGCACCGCCGCCTCGGGTCGCGCCAAGCCCAGATCGCCGGAACGCCCGGCGGTGATGAGCTCGACCACCTGTGCGGTGGTGACATCGGCCGTGCGCACCTGCGCGGCCATCCGGCCCAGGTACAGCACCGCGATACGATCCGCCACCTCGAACACGTCGGCCAGATTGTGGCTGATCAGCACCACACCCAAGCCTTGTTCGGCCAAGCGGCGCACCAGATCCAGCACCTGCCGGGTCTGTGCCACGCCGAGCGCGGCGGTCGGCTCGTCCAGCAGCACCAGATTGCTGTTCCACAGCACGGCTTTCGCGATGGCGACGGTCTGCCGCTGCCCGCCGGACAGCGAAGCCACCGGCGTGCGCACCGATTTCACGGTGCGCACCCCCAAGGAGGCCAGAGTGCGCCGCGCCGCTTCCTCCATGCTCGCCTCGTCCAGCAGCCACGGTTTCCCGCGTTCCCGGCCGAGGAACATGTTCGCCACGATGTCGAGATTGTCGGCCAGCGCGAGATCCTGGTAGACGACCTCGATGCCGAGCGCCGCCGCGTCCTTGGGCCCGCGCAGGTGCACGGGTTCGCCCCGGAACTTCACGTCGCCGGAGTCGGCGGCGTGAATGCCGGCCACACATTTGACCAAGGTGGTCTTGCCCGCGCCGTTGTCGCCGACGAGGGCGGTGACCTCGCCGGCGGGCACGGTGAAGTCCACGTCGTGCAGTACGTGCACCGGGCCGAAACTCTTGTTCAGGCCGGTGATCTGCAGCAGCGGCTCACTCATGGGTGACCTCAGCCGATGCCGAGCTGGGTGCAGGCGGCCTTCACGTCACCGGTGCAGACATCGCTCGCCTTCACGTAGCCGGTGTCGATGACGGTCTTGACCTCGTTGCGGGTGATGGTCTGCGGCGGCAGCAGTACCGATTTCACGGTGCGATTGCCCTTGGGATCCTGACTCACGCCCTGCGCCAGCGCGTTCGCAGCGGCGGTATCGCCCTTGGCCAGGGCCGCGGCGAGTTTCGCGGTGTTCTCGGCCTCGTCCTTGATCGGCTTGAAGACCGTCATGTACTGGTCGCCGCGCAGGATCGCCTGCAGGCCGTCGACGGTGGCGTCCTGGCCGGTGACGGGCACCTTGCCATTGAGGCCGTTCTTCTTCAGCACGGTGATGATCGCGCCCGCGAGACCGTCGTTGGCGGCGACCACGCCGTCGACCTTGCCGCCGTTACCGGTGAGGATCTGCTCGAAGGTGTTGCCGCCCTGCTGGTTGTCCCAGTTGTCGATGGGCTGGCTGCGCACGAGTTTCAGGGTGCCGTTGTCGTACAGCGGCTTCAGCACGTTCTCCTGGCCCTGGTGGAACAGGGTGGCATTGTTGTCGGTCGGCGCGCCCTCGATCTCGATGACCTGCGCGCCCTGCTTGCCCTGCAGGGCGGTGGCGATCGACTTGCCTTGCAGCTCACCGACCTTCACATTGTCGAAGGACACGTAGTAGTCGGAGGAGCCGCCCAGGTTGAGGCGGTCGTAGTCGATGGTGGGGATGCCTGCCTTCTTGGCCTTGGCCGCCACCGCGCTGCCGACCTCGCTGTTGATGGAGGCGATGACCAGCACCTTCACGCCCTTGGCGATCATGCCGTCGGCGAGGGTGGAGAACTTCTGGACGTCGCCCTGCGCGTTCTGCACATCGGAGTCGAAACCCTGTGCGCTCAAGGCCTGCTGCAGCATCGGCTTGTCGAAGGCTTCCCAGCGGGCGGAGGTGGCGGTCTCGGGGAGGATGACGCCGACCGTGCCGTTCGCGCCCCCGCCCGAAGGGGCCGAACTGCCACTACTACTGCTTCCGCTGCTGGTCGAATTCGAGCCACACGCGCTCAATACCAGTGTGCTTGCCAGTCCGACCGCGACCAGAGCCAGTCCGGCCCCCTTCCGGCGGCCGGAATTCTTGGACCGGACTGGGTTGTTCGTCCTCATCACGCTTGACCTTCCCGAGACCGCGACCGCTCCCGGGGGGATGGTGGGAGGGCCGCGCAGCCATATGTTGTGGGCAACAACATATGCGAGAAGAGACGGTCAGAACGGACGTTTCGCCAAATCCTTTGCGCTCGAGCGCGCTACGGCCCGCACCGCGGGCATCACGGCAGCAGGATGACCTTGCCGCCCGCATGCCCGTCGATGACGAACTCGTGCGCGAGACGCACCTCGTCCAGCGGGAACGTCTTGCTGATCACCACGTCCAACTTGCCCGCGGCCGCCAGATCCAGCAGTTCACGCCAGGCATTGCGGCGGATCTCGGTGCCCGGATCCGCGCCGGGACCGCCGCCCAGACCCTTGATGCCGGTCTCGGCCGTCCGCCCGAACGCCGCGATGGTGGCGATCCGGCCGCGATCGGGCACCAGCTCCAGGGAGACGTCGACCGCCTCATCGGTGCCGACCGTATCGAGCGCGACATCGATGCCGTTGGGCGCCAAGGCCCGGACGCGATCGGCGAGACCCGGACCGTATTCGACGGATTCGACACCGTAGGCGCGCAACCGCTCGTGCCGATCCGCGGCGGCGGTACCGATCACCCGGGCGCCCCGGGCCACCGCCAACTGAGCGGCGATCGAGCCGACACTGCCGGCCGCACCGTGGATCAGCACGGTGTCGCCGGGGCCGACGCCCGTCGCGGCCAGCATGTGCAGGGCCGTCCCGCCCACGGTGAGAATGCCCGACGCCACCTCCCAGCTCACATCGGCGGGCTTGGGCAGCACCTTCTCGGCGGGCACGGTCAGCTCGGTGGCATAGGCGCCCTCGGTGCGGATGATCACCTCGTCACCGATGTGGATGGCGCCCGCAGGCCCCTCGGCATCCGCGGCCGCGGCGATCACCTCACCGGCCGCTTCCAGGCCGAGCCGCAGCGGCAGGGCCGCCGGGTTGGTGCCGAAGGCGCCGCTGTAGCGCTTGTAGTCGATGGGATTCACCGCCGTGGCGTGAATCCGGACCGTGACCTCACCCGGACCGGGCGCGGGCACATCGATCTCTACGGGCGAAAGAACTTCCGGTCCACCGTACGTGGTGGCGACGATTGCAGTAGCCATAGCGCCCTCAACGTACCGATCACCGAGCCGATTCCCCTCCGGACACGGCGGAATTCCGGTCCGGACGCGAAAAGGACCGGTCGTCGGTGACGACCGGTCCTTCGCACGGGCCTGCTACAGCTTGTTGACCGGCGACTTGTTCGAACCCGACACGGCCTTGTACAGCGCGTACAGGCCGAAGACCGCGAGGCTGATCACCAGAATGGGGAACAAGCTCTTGATGATCGCGCTGATGATGGCGACCGCGATCCAGACCAGCACCACGACGCCGATGATCTTCCAAAGCATCTCTATCCTCCGAAGCTCTGCGAACCGGCGAGGCGCTCGATCCGACACCATCCATACTGGCCCGCGCACCTGAGAAAATCACCAGGTCAGCAGTGAAATCCGGGAGAGTTCAGGGTTCACCCTGAGGGCCGTGCGGCGGGCGGGCGAGGCGGTAGCGCCCGGAACAGCGCTTATGGCCGGAAGCGATCGTCGGCAAGATCGGTGAGGGCCTGCGCCCAGCCGTCCAGCCGATCCGCGGCATCCCGCAGATGCACCATCGCCATGCCCAAATCGTCGGCAATGGCGGCACTTTCCGGCACGGCCAGCACCCGCGCCGCGGCCGCCACCATGCCCTCGAACTCCACCACGCCACCGTCCAGCCGCACCGAAATCAGCTGAACATGGTCCACCAGCGGCGAATACGCACCCATCGCCCCCGAAGCCCGTTCCATCGCAACGACATCGGACGCCAGCGCATGCAAGGCCGCCGCACCCGACGTCGCGGTCTCCAACGTGTCGGCGAGATCCTCCGCCGGCAGCCTGCCCGTCCGCGAGATCTGCTCCCCGAGCTCGTGCAAGGCCCGCTCGGCCCGCACCAGCCGCGTAATGGACGCACGCGCCATCGACCGGATCGGCGGCAGCTTCCGCGGCACGAACGCCGCCTGCGGCAACGGTTCCTTCCGCAACTCCAGATACCGCTTGGTGGTCACAGCGGCCCCGGTAACCAAGGCCACCGCCCCGCCACCGACCACGATCACCGCCCAGGCCGGCGCCGAAATCAACACCAGCCCAACAGTTCCCGCAGTGGTCAGCCCAGACGCAGTCCCCAGCCGAAGTGTCCTTCGCCGAGCCCGCCGCCGCTTCCGCAACTCCCGCTCCCGCGGATCAGCCCACTTCCGCACGGCCACCAAAGCCTGCTCCCCCACCCCTCTCAGAGTGTCCGGCAGTCGCTGCGCCAACTCCTCCGCACCGACCCCGGTAGGCGCCAGCACCTCCCGCACCGCCTCGGTAGCCCGCTCCCGCTTGGACCTCCGCCCCTTCTTCCGCCCCGTGCCCCCGGACTCACCCGAACCCGGTGCAGCAGCAGAATTTCCAGCACCCGGCGCAGCCCACCCCGCACCCGGATAACCGGGCGCTGCGGCAGAGCGGTAACCGTTGGAGGAACTCGCAACGGGGCCCGCGAAGCCGCCCGCCGCGCGTGACGTGTACCCCGGCTGCGCCGAGCGATGACCAGCGCCCGGCGTTGTCACAGGCGTATCCGCACCAGGCGCCGAACCACCTGGCGGCGATGCAAAACCTTGCGGCGGCGTAAACGGCTCGCGCGCAGTGGAAGATTCGCCGTCGGGAGTGCGCTTGCGGCGGCGAATGCGCGTGGTGGGTCGATCGGACCCGGGCCGCACTTGTGCCGGGGCCTCGGCCTGATCGTGGCGGATGGCGGTCGTTATCGCGTCCGGGTCGCCAATCGGTGCGGGGACGGACTGACCGGCTGCGGCGCCGAAGTCGTTGCTGCCGCGCTGTTCCGGCGTGGGTGCTGTGCTGCCGCGCCATTCCGGTGGGGTCCAGGCGGTCGCGGGCTCGCTGCGTGGGGGCGCGAGGGGCGGGGTGGAAGTTACCGGGGGCGGCGGCGATTGCGGGGCGGCGGACGGGGCCAGGTGCGGCTGAGATTCGGGGATAGCCGCGGTGTTCGGGGGTTGGGATGAGGGGAAGGGGGACGGGAGGCCCGGGATGGGGTCCGGGGTTTTTGTCCGGGTGCGGCGGAGAAAGCGGGCAGGGGAGGTCGCGGACGGGTTGTTGTCAGCCCGCGATCTCCCCATCGTGCAATGCCTTTCGCGCCGGGGCCGCTACTGCTGAGCGGTCTGGCCCTTGTTGAAGTTGGGCTGGGCGGCCGGCTGCGCAGGCTGCTGGGCGGGCTGGCCCTGCGGGATCTGCTGGGTCTGGCCGCCGGCGGGCAGGGCGTCGCCACGCATGGAGGCGCGGATCTGCTCGAGGCGGGAGTGACCGGCCATCTGGATGGACGCCTGCTGGACGTCCAGCATGCGGCCCTGCACCGAGTTCTGGGCCAGCTCGGCCGCGCCGAGGGCGTTGGCGTAGCGGCGTTCGATCTTCTCGCGCACCGCATCCAGGCTCGGGGTGGTGCCGGGGGCGGACAGGGTGGAGTCCATCTGCTGCAGCGAGGCGGACACCTGCTCCTGCATCTTCGCCTGCTCCAGCTGCGAGAGCAGCTTGGTGCGCTCGGCGACCTTCTGCTGCAGCAGCATGGCGTTCTGCTCGACCGCCTTCTTGGCCTGCGAGGCCGCCTGCAGCGACTGGTCGTGCAGTACCTTGAGGTCCTCCACCGCCTGCTCGGCGGTCACCAGCTGCGCGGCGAAAGCCTCAGCCGCATTGGTGTACTGGATCGCCTTCTCGGTGTCGCCGGCCGAGGTCGCCTGATCGGCGAGCATGACCGCCTGGCGCGCATTGGCATTGAGCTTCTCGACCTCGTCGAGCTGCCGGTTCAGTTTCATCTCCAGCTGGCGCTGGTTACCGATCACCGACGCCGCCTGCTGCGACAGGGCCTGATGCTGGCGCTGGGCTTCCTCGATGGCCTGCTGGATCTGAACCTTCGGATCCGCATGCTCTTCGATCTTCGAGTCGAAGAGGGCCATCATGTACTTCCAGGCCTTCACGAACGGATTAGCCATCGATTGATCCCGCCTCCATATGACGTGCCGAGCTTCTCCAGCGCGGCAGTAGTGCGCGACCGTCACGCACCCCTGTTGTCCCTATCCTCCACTGTGCAGCGGCGTGCCGGAGACTCGTGGTAGTTCAGCAGGGCTACACGACGTCCCCGGCACGAAGCCTACAGAGAATTTATCCCTTTCGGCTCCACAGCACAGTGATCACTTGGCAGCCACCAGCACCAGACGATCCGACTTGGGCGCCGGAATGACGATGCGGGGGCCGAAAGCTGCGTCTCCACTCTGCGGCAGATCGCCGTCCCCACCCCTGGGGGTGACGCCCGTACCGGCCTTGGCCAGGGCCGGAGCAGCGGCGACCTGGACCGCATTGGCCGGGGCCGCAGGCACATTCGGCGCGCCCGCCCCCACCGGCTCGGTGGTCTTGTCGGTATCGGCCATGGCCATGCTCACATCGAAGAGCACCTGTGCCAGGGACACGTCCAGGGCTTGGCAGATGGCGGCCAGCAATTCGCTGGAGGCCTCCTTGCGCCCGCGCTCCACCTCCGACAGGTACCCCAGGCTGACTCGTGCCGAGGTCGAGACCTCACGCAGCGTCCGGCTCTGGGCGACCCGAGCGCGCCGCAGGCTTTCCCCGATGGCTTCTCGCAGCAGCGTCATCTCGTTCTCCTCACACTCGTCTCGCCGGACCCAGCGTTTGACTGGACAACGTCCGGCGTCGGCCGCGCGTTCCCGGTCCCTTCACCCGCCCCGGAGACTCCGGGTGAGCTCGGTGACCGCGGCGCGAACCGCGCCCACCCTGATCGTCCACCGTGCCCCCGACAAGTTCAACCGAACCACCTCGGTGTTGTCCGGACCCGCTACCCCTAGGAATACCGTGCCTACCGGGCGTCCGTCCTGTGGTTCGGGTCCGGCGACGCCGGTGAGCCCGATCCCCCAGTCCGCTCCGCACCGGGTGCGAGCGCCGACGGCCAGCTGCTCGGCGGTGGTTGCGGCGACGGGTCCGTCCGCGGCGAGAGTGTCCGCACTCACACCCGCGAGTGCTTGTTTCAAGTCGGTGGCATAGACGATCAGTCCACCTCGCAACACGGCGCTCGCGCCCGGAATTCCCGCGATCGTCGCGGCCAGTAGTCCGGCGGTGAGCGATTCGGCGGTGGCCACGGTCTGCCCGGCCGTTTTCAGCGCGGCCACCAGTTCGGCGGCGGGGACGGCGGCGGTCAGCGGATCGATCGAATCGAGCGTGGCGGGTTCCGGCGATTCAGGCAGCACGACCGCCGCCCGGCGACCCGAACCACAGCCGAGCCGCCTGCACCACGTAGTCGAGGCCGGTGACCACGGTCAGCACCAGCGCCACATACATCAAATCCATTCCGGCCGAAGCGAATCCACCGGACAACGGCAGCAGCAGCACCCCGATCGCCACCGACTGCACCAGCGTCTTGAGCTTGCCGCCGCGGCCCGCGGGAATCACGCCGCGCCGCACCACGGCCAGCCGCAGCAGGGTGACCCCCAGCTCGCGCGCCACGATCACGATGGTGATCCACCACGGCAGGGCGTGCAGCGCCGACAGTCCGATGAGCGCGGCGCCGATCAGCGCCTTGTCCGCGATCGGATCGGCCAGCTTGCCGAAGTCGGTGACCAGCCCGTACTTGCGGGCCAATTGCCCGTCGATGCGATCGGTGATGGCGGCGACGCCGAACAGGGCGGCCGCACCCCAGCGCCAGCCCGTCTGATGCCCGCCGCCCGCGAACAGGGCCAGCAGGAACAGCGGCACGATCACGATGCGCAGCACGGTCAGCACATTGGCGATATTCATCAACGGCACCGCAGCGGGTTCGGTCATCAGCGGCACCGCCGCCGCTTCCACCGCCTGCACCGGCTCGGGACGTGCGACGGGTACGAAACCCGGTGCGGGCGCGGGACCCGCATCGGTCCAGCGACCCTCGACTTCATCGCGCTGCACGGTCACCAGCGCCCCCACCGGCCGGGAAAACGGCCACGGTCACCGGACGATGCCGGGATGTGAGGGGACTGGATGTACGACACACCACCAAGCCTATCGGTACCCGGGCCGACTACTGTGCACCCCATGACAACGCGGGTACCTCACAGCGGTTCGGTCGGCGGCGAAACGGCTCAAAAGCCGATCGTTCGCCGCGCCCGAACCTCTGATGTGCCCGAGATCAAGCACCTGATCGACATCTACGCCGGCCGGATCCTGCTGGAGAAGAATCTCGTCACCCTGTACGAGGCCGTCCAGGAATTCTGGGTCGCCGAACAGCACGGGCAACTCGTCGGCTGCGGCGCCCTGCACGTGCTGTGGGCGGACCTCGGCGAGGTACGCACGGTCGCGGTGCATCCGGACATCAAGGGCACCGGCGCGGGGCATCTGCTGGTGCAGCAGCTCATCGACGTGGCGCGGGAACTGAGCCTGCAGCGCGTGTTCGTGCTGACCTTCGAGGTGGACTTCTTCAGCCGGCACGGGTTCGTGGAGATCGAAGGCACCCCGGTGACCGCCGAGGTGTACGCCGAGATGTGCCGGTCCTACGACACCGGTGTCGCCGAGTTCCTCGATCTCTCCTACGTCAAGCCGAACACGCTCGGGAATACCCGCATGCTGCTGACGCTGTAACCCTTCCGAACCCCGTTCACTCGATCAGAAAGCGATGGCCCATGGCTGTTTTCGCCGTCCACTACGTCTATGCCGAGGACAAGATCCCGGGCCGCGACGAATTCCGCCCCGAGCACCGGGCGTGGCTGAGGAGCCAGGTCGACGCGGGCACGGTCCTCACCAGCGGCCCGTACCCGGACGGTTCCGGCGCGCTCATCCTGGCGCAGGGCGACGACGCCGACGCGGTGGCGAAGCTCTTCGCCGACGACCCGTTCAAGCGTGAGGACCTCCTCGCGGACCGCCGGATCGTCGAGTGGGTGCCGACCATGGGCGCCTTCAGCTCGTAACGCCGACCGCGGGGTCAGCGCGTACCTGATTCCTGGCCTGCCGGGGCGCCGTTCGGCGGCGTCTGCGGCAGTGCCGCGGCATACGAAGCCGCGGAAGCGTTTTCACGGGACAGGAAGGCGCTGATCTCGCCGATCGCGCTCATCAGCGGCGCCGGGAAGACCACCGTGGTGTTCTTGTCGACACCGAGTTCGATCAGGGTCTGCAAGTTGCGCAGTTGCAGGGCGAGCGGGTGCGCCATCATGGTGTCCGATGCGTCGCCGAGCGCCGCCGCTGCGAGCGATTCACCTTCGGCCGCAATGATTTTCGCACGCTTCTCGCGTTCCGCCTCGGCCTGGCGGGCCATTGCCCGCTTCATGCTGTCGGGCAGCTGAATGTCCTTGAGTTCGACCAGGGTGACTTCGACACCCCATTCCAGCGTGGTGACGTCGAGAATCTGGCGGATGCCCGCGTTGATGACGTCGGTTTCGGACAGCGCCTCGTCCAGGGTGTGCTGGCCGACCACCTTGCGCAGGGTGGTCTGGGCGATCTGATCGATTGCCGCGTAGACGTTTTCGATCGCGACCACCGATTTCTCGGCGTCCATGACCCGGAAGTAGGCGACGGCGGAGATATCGACGCTCACATTGTCACGAGTGATGATGCCCTGCGACTGGATCGGCATGGTGATGATGCGCAGGGACACGCGCCGCAGCCGGTCGATGCCCGGAATGATGAAGTTCAGTCCCGGTTCCCGGATCGCGATCACCCGCCCGAGCCGGAACAACACGCCCTTCTCGTACTGCGTCACCACCCGGACCGACAGCGCCAGCACGATCAGCAGCACCACGACCACCACGATCACAACACCGAGTGCGGTCACAACTCCTCCTCACGATCGAGGGGTGGCCGCGCGCGGCCATCATTGCCTCAACCCCAGCGTAGGCCGCTTCTACGACGCATGTCTACGACGTAGAGTCACAGCGCTCACAGACACCGGCCAGCTACGCTCCACCTCGTGCGATGGGATGCAGCGACGGCGCTCGAACGCTTCCGCTCCTCACGGGTGGCCCGCCTGGCCACGGTGAGCGCGGACGGGACGCCGCACCTCGTGCCGGTGACTTTCGCGCTATCGGTGGACTCCGCCGCGCCGGAGATCGTCATCGCGGTCGATCACAAACCCAAGTCCACGACCGATCTGCGGCGGCTGCGCAATATCGAAGCCACGGGCCGCGTTTCGGTGCTGGCCGATGAATACGACGAGGACTGGACCCAGCTGTGGTGGGTCCGCCTCGACGGCATCGCCCGCATTCTGGCCCCGGGACCGGACTGCGCCGGGCCGATTGCCCTGCTCACCGCCAAATATCCGCAGTACCAGGGCAATACTCCGACGGGACCGGTGATCCGGATCGAAGTGGATTCGGTCCGGGGCTGGTCCTATTCCTGACCACCGGTTCAGGCGTGGGCCAGTTCCTCGGACATGCGAGCGGTGATTCGGCGTTATGTCGCCACGCGGCGGCTGGTGCTCACCGCGCCCAGCCTGCGCGGGTATGCGTGAGTCGTTCGCCGCGATCCCGGATGCGCTGCACCTGTCGGCGGCGGCGCGCGCAGACTGAAGGCATGGATCCTGTCGTCGCCCTGCGTCAGATCGCGTTCTTCAAGGACCGTGCCCGCGAGGATTCCCGGCGGGTGATGGCCTACCGCCATGCCGCCGACATTCTCGAGGGGCTCGATGAGGAACAGCTCGAGCAGCTGGGACGGTCGAACGGGTGGCAGTCGCTGCCCGGGATCGGGCCGAAGACGGCGGCGGTGATCGCGCAGGCCTGGGCCGGGCGCGAACCCGATACCCTGATCGAATTACGTTCCGCGGCAAAGGATCTGGGCGGCGGCGAGTTGCGGAAGGCGCTGCGCGGCGACCTGCACGTGCATTCGAACTGGTCGGACGGCTCGGCCCCTATTGCCGAAATGATGGCTGCCGCACAGGCTCTGGGCCACGAATACTGCGCCCTCACCGACCACTCTCCCCGGTTGACGGTGGCCAACGGCCTGTCCCCCGAACGGCTGCGCCGCCAACTCGATGTCATCGACGAACTGCGCGAACAGTTCTCCCCCATGCGCATTCTCACCGGCATCGAAGTCGACATCCTCGACGACGGCGCACTGGATCAGGAACCGGAATTGCTCGATCGCCTCGACATCGTGGTCGCCAGCGTGCATTCCAAGCTGAGGATGGATTCCGCCGCCATGACCAGGCGGATGGTCCGCGCCGTCTCGAACGACCAAGCCGACATCCTCGGCCATTGCACCGGCCGGCTCGTCGAAGGCAATCGCGGCACCCGGCCGCAATCGCAGTTCGACGCCGAGCAGGTGTTCACCGCATGCCGGGATCACGGCACGGCCGTCGAGATCAACTCCAGGCCGGAACGCCGCGATCCGCCGACCGAGCTATTGCAGCTGGCCCTGGATATCGGCTGCGATTTCTCCATCGACACCGACGCCCACGCGCCCGGCCAGCTCGATTTCCTGGGCTACGGCGCCCAGCGCGCACTGGACAACAACGTGCCCGCGGACCGGATCATCAATACCTGGCCGGCGGACAAGCTGCTGGCGTGGGCAGAACTCTGAGGTCTACTTGCGCTTCTTGTCCCTGCTCTCGAGGGCTTCGACGCCGGTTTGAGCGGCAGCCGACTTGGCCTTCTTCTCCGCTCGTTTCTCCTTCAGGGATTTCCCCTGCTTCTTGGACATCGTGCTGCGCGGAGATTTATCGGACAACTGGGCCGTCCTTAAGTTGCGAGACCTCGGCGGTCTCGTTGTCTCGACCGTACGCCGGTTGGCGACCGCCGGGGCCCGCGAAACGCGATTGCCAACGAAGAAGTCAGGATTGGGCCCCGGGTACTGCCAGTCTGATGGCGTGACCGAACTACTCGTGGTGATGGTGGCGGCGTTCGTGGTGATTGCCGCCGCGACCGTGGTCGGGCCGCGGCTGGGGATCGCGGCGCCGCTGGTGCTGGTCGCCATCGGAGTCGGGGTGAGCTTCCTGCCGATTTTCGGGTCGGCGCACATCGAGCCGGAGTGGTTCTGGAGGGCGTGCTGCCGCCGCTGCTGTATTCGTCGGCGGTATCGATGCCGGCGATGAACTTCCGCCGCGAGTTCGGGGCGATCAGCGGGCTGTCCGTGCTGCTGGTGGTCGGTGGCGCGCTGCTGCTGGGCGTGTTCTTCATGCTGGTGATTCCGGGGCTGAGTTTCGCGTGGGGTGTGGCGCTGGGCGCGATCGTGAGCCCGACCGATGCGGTGGCGACCTCGATCATCAAGCAGACGTCGGTGTCCAAGCGCGTGGTCGCGATGCTGGACGGTGAGAGCCTGCTCAACGATGCGACCGCACTCGTGTTGCTGCGCACCGCGATTGTCGCCACGTCGGCCACGTTTTCGTTCTGGGGCACGGTCGGCACGTTCGGGTACTCGGTGGCGGTCGCGGTGGTGATCGGCTGGGCGGCCGGGCGATTCAATCTGGTGGTGCGCCGGCGGGTGACCGATCCGACGGTCAATACCGTCATCTCCTTCACGGTGCCGTTCGTGGCGTCGGTACCGGCCGAGGCGCTCGGCGCGTCCGGGCTGGTCGCCGCCGTCGTCGCGGGCCTGGTCACGGGAATCCGTGCGCCACGCGATCTTTCGCCGCTGAACCGGCTCTCGGACTCGCAGAACTGGCGCACGATCGAGCTGGTGCTCGAGGGCGCGGTGTTCCTGACGATGGGTGTGCAGATCGACTCGATCGTGCGGAATGTGCAGCGCGATCACGGCGGGGTCGGGACGGCGGTGCTCATCGCGGCCGGGGCGCTGGCCCCGCGCTCATGTCGCTGATCGTGCAGGGCGGCACCATCGGGCCGTTATTGCGCTATACCGCACCGGAAGTCGATCGGGACGCGATCGAGGCGCAGAACGAGGCCGAGCGCACCAAGATCATGGACCTGCTGCAGGAGAGCGCCGAAAAGGTCCCCGAGCCGGCGCATCCGGAGGACGAACCGAGCCGGGAGAGTTATCAGGCGTCACGGGCACACCGCGGTCATCGCCGCACAGCGCTCGGCGCTGCTCGACGCACGCGACAACGGCACCTTCGACGCGGATGTCCTGGAGAAAGTGCTGGCGAATCTCGACGCGTGGGAGATCTCCATAGAAATGCGCGACACCCTCGCCACTTGACGCGGCATCGCCTACGGCCGCGACCGTATAGTGGACGATCGAATCCGATCCGAGCGTACGGCAGATGAACGCGGTCGGCAGAGCAGGCGAGGTGCACAGTGGACGACAACTCGGAGATACCCACCCGCACCCTCGTCGAGAGCATGATCCGCGAGGACGCGACCATCGACGCCGGCGAACTGTACGACGTCGCCGCGGCCCTCGGCATGAGCGACCAGCAGGTCCGGCTGTGCATCAAGCGGCTGGTCGCGGAGGGCCGGTTCACCCAGGACGGCCGCGGCCGGCAAGCGATACTCCGCGCGACCGAACCGACCCGCAGCGCCATCGAACCCGATCTCGACTTCCTCCGCTACATGTACGCGCAGGACCGGGGCCAGGCCGCATGGGATGGGCGGTGGCATCTGGCCGCGTTCGGCGTGCCGGAGTCGGTGCGGCAGGCGCGAGATGCCATGCGCGACACCATCCTCCGGCTCGGCGGCGCACCGATTCAGGGCGGCCTCTACGTGTCGGCGAACCCGTGGGAGGACCGAATCCGTTCCGCCGCCGCAGGTCTCGGCGTCGACGACCATGTCACCACTCTCACCAGCACCGACCTGACCATCGGCGGACTCACCGCCGGGCGTGATCTCGCCGGGCACCTGTGGCCGCTCGATCGGATCGCGGACGGCCATCGGCGCCTGCTCGCCGCCGCCGAACGATATCTGCCGGAACTGCGGACCGCCTCGCACATCCGTCGACTGACCATCGCCATCGCCCTGGCCGCCGAATTCACCCACGCCAACGAGCCGGATCCCCTGCTCCCGCCACAGCTACTCCCCCAGCCGTGGATCGGGACCGCCGCGCGCGCGGCCGCCGCGGCCTGCTGGGCGGAACTCACGAAAACCGATGCTGCGCAATCCATCAGGTTGTTCCGCTGGTATTCGCCAGTTCTAGGGTGAGCGCGGCGGCTGCCTCTCGACGTAATCGCGCAGGTACTCGAGATAGCCGGGCGCATACAGCGAGCGCGGCGCGAACAGCGCCACGGCGGTCGAACGCCAATCCCGATCGTTGTCCAGGCCGGCCTTGACGATGCTGTGTGAAGCGCCCGGATACCGTCGCACGGTGAGCTGTTGCGGCGGTAGTAGTTCCCGGTACACCCGCTCGGTCTCATCGACGTCGACATTGAGGTCTTCGCCGCCCACGACGAGCAGCACCGGCACCTCGACCTGCGGCAGCGTTACGGTCACATCCGAGAGGTAGTTCTTCCGGACGAAGTTCCAGCGATCCGCCGTCATCGGATCCGAATCTTTCCGGGCGGCAAGATATCCCGCGTAGTCGGCATTGTCGCGCAGCAGCCGCACCCCGGCATTGTGCCGGTCCACCGCGCTGGCGATATCGGCGGCGCCGCGGTGCCGCATCTCGGCGACCAGGTTGTATTCGCCCTGCCGCAGCCAGTTCACCGCCGCGCCGACGAGTATCACGAACTGCAGATCGGGCAGCGTCGCCGCCACTTCGGGCACGACCCAGCCGCCCTGACTGATCCCCCACATCCCGGATCCGATGCGGATCGATATCGCTGCGCTGCCGAGCCCAGGCAATGGCCGTCTCCGCCTCGACCGCCCGATCGTGCATGCTCTGATCGAGCCAATTCCCCGGCGCCCCTTCGATTCCCGGCTTGTTCCAGGACAGTGACGCGTACCCCGCCTTGGCGAACGACTCCCAGATGGGTTCGTAGAACGAGTCCCGGGTGGCGTTCGCGGGCCCGTCACCGTGCACGAAGACGACCAGCCCGAAGGGCCCGTTTCCCGACTTGGGCAGCGCCAGTGTGGCTTTCAGCGGCTGCGCGCCGCCGGGGATGGTCAGCTGCTCTTCACGGATGTCGAAGCTGTTGGCATAGATCACCCATCCCCGGCACCCGCGAGCAAGGCCATCACGCACCCCACCGCGATCAGAGTGCGCCGCAACCACCGTCGCGGCGTGCGCGTGCCGGCTGCGTCCAAGCAAGTCATGAACCGATCATATCACCGACGATCGTTCTAGATTCGATAGATTTCTCAGACCGTCCGGTAGCTGCCGATGAGGGCCAGCGCGCCGTCGAGGGCCTGGCGCAGCGCCCGCGGATCCCGGCGCGCCTGCGTGAGCACCAGGCCGCCTTGCAGGCTGGCCAGCGTGGACGTGGCCAGCAGGTCGACATCGGCGCCCGGGCGCAATTCACCCGACGCGGCCATGGCGGCGAGACCGCCCCGGATGGACGCCTCCCAGCGGTCGAAGCCGGTCGCCAGCACGGCCCGCATATCGTCGTCGCGCTCCCCGACCTGCCCGAGCAGGTTGGCGATGGGACAACCCCCCTTGCCGCCGCGTTCCTCCTGGAGTGCGACCAAGGCGTCGGCCCAGCGCCGCAATCCGGCCATGGTGCCGAGCCCGTCGAAAAGCTCCTGCTGTGGTTCGAGCACGGCGTCGTTGGTGGCCTCGGCGACGGCGCGCAGGAGGTCGTTCTTGTCCTCGAAGTAGTGGTAGAGCTGGCTGCGCGAGGCGGGCGCGCGGGCACCGACCTCGTCCAGACTCGTTGCCGGAGCGCCGTTCTCGCCCACCACCTCGAGTGCGGCGGCGACGATGCGCCGGCGAGTGCGTCGTCCTCGCTCCGTGGTCGGCAGTGTTCCCATGCGCCCAGTATTCACAGATTGGACTTGACAGTCCAGTCTCGGTCGTGGTGCCCTGTTATTGGACTATACAGTCCACTAGACCCGATCAGACCCGTGGAGGTCCGATGTCCCCCAGCATTCGCGAGCGGTCCGACCAGCTGAAAGCGGCTGCCGCCGAACAGCTTCCCGCCGACGTGCTCGCCACGTTCGACCGCAGCATCCAGGTATTCCTGCACGACGGCGTCCCCGCCGACGCCGTACGGGCCGGACAGCGGCTCGAACCCTTCACCCTCGACGACGCCACCGGCAAACCGGTCAGCCTCGACGAACTCGTCGCCACCGGCCCGGCCGTCATCGTCTTCTACCGCGGCGGCTGGTGCCCCTACTGCAATATCGCCTTGCGCACCTACCAGCAGGAACTCCTGCCGCAACTGGACGCGTTCGGCGCCCGCCTGGTCGCCATCAGCCCGCAGTCCCCCGACGAATCCCTCTCCACCGCAGAGAAAGCCGCACTCGAATTCACGGTGCTGTCCGATCCCGGTAGCCGCGTGGCCGAACGCCTCGGGATCACCTTCCAGCAGGCCGATGACGTGCTCGCCGCGCAGCGCGCACTCGGCCTGGACCTGTCCCAGGTCAATGCCGAAGGCTCGACCCGTTTGCCGCGGCCGACCGTCCTCATCGTCGACCCGGACCGCACCGTGCGTTTCGCCGACATCCAACCCGATTACACCGCCCGCACCGAAGTCCCCGAGATCATCGCCGCCCTTTCCGGCCGATAATTCGATGCCGGGCCGCCGCATCCCACACAGCTACTTATCGGCGAACTAACATCTCTCGTTGTTCCGGATCATGCGTCGTTTTTCCTTTCATCGACGAGAGGTTTTCCGTTGTCCGTTCAGCGATTCACCCTGGCAGGCGCACTGTGCGGAATGGCGGCGTCGATGGCGCTGGCACTACCGGGCAGTGCCGAGCCACCGGGTGATGGTGGCTGTTATCAAGGCAGTCAGGTGAGCAGCTGGCTGGTGCCCGGTACCGGCAGCGCGGGTCAGAACGTGCATTCCGAGGGCAATCTCTGGATCTGCGATAGTCCGCTGCTCCCGGGTATCGACGCCGTGCAGGTCAGCTACGAGATCCCGTGGGGCGGCGGACCCGGCTCGGCCCGATTCGCCTGGTCGGACGGCAGTGTCAGCACGGCGACCGGTGGCGGCGGGAACCTGTGGGGCATTACCGACGGCCCGGCGAGCGGTCATTCGATTCAGCTGAACATTCTCGAGAATTCGACCACCGACGCGCAGGGCAATACCGACAGCACCTATCTCCTCCTGTCCGCGATCTTCATGCCCTGACGTTTCCGTTCAGATGTCCGCGGTGGCCATGACGATTCGGTTGCGCCCCAGCCGTTTTGCCTCGTACATCGCGGCATCGGCGCAATGCAGCAGATCTTCCACCGCCGGCCGGCCACCGTCCAGCGTGGCGACGCCCACGCTCACGGTGACCGGAACCGGCAGTTGCTCCATGACTTCCACCGCGTGCCGTACCCGCTCGGCCGCGGTGACCGATTGCGGCCGATTCAGCCGCCGGACGACCACGAATTCCTCGCCGCCGATGCGCGCGACGATATCGCTGGGCGCGACGTGCGCCCGCAGCCGGTCGGCCACCCGGACGAGGACGGCATCGCCCGCCGGATGTCCGAGCAGGTCATTGATCCGCTTGAAGTTGTCCAGGTCGACGACCATGAGGCACATGGGTTTTCCGCGCTGCCGCGCGAACCATTCGGACAGGTAGTAGTCCAGGCCGCGCCGGTTGAGCAGCCGGGTCAGCGGATCGGTGAACGAGTCCATCCGCAGCAGCCAGTAACTGAATTGGACCGTGGGCAGGATGACGACCACCGCCACCACCATCACCGCGATCAATGCGATGACCCAGGCGGTATCGGCGTCGGGATCGCCGCGTGCCGCGACCAGCGCGTACAACGTGGCGGAGAAGACCGACCAGCCGGCGTGCGCGGCCAGTGACCGCGGTCCGTGGAAGAACGAGAGGAAGACTCCGACCAGCACCAGCAGCACCACGGAAGTCGCTATGTAGAGCCGATTTCCGCACATCAGGCAGCCGAGGGTGGTCATCACGTCCACCACCACGAGGGTGGCCAGGGATTCCGCCGCGCTCGGCGGTGGCCGCAGATACCAGCGGAGCATCCACAGCAGATTGAGCACGATGAGCCCGGCGAAAACCGATTGTGCGACAACGCCACTCGGCCCGCCGGCCGACATGAACGTCGCCACCACCACCCCGAGCACCAGCATCCCCGCGCAGACCGCCACGGCCCGCACCAGGCCGTAGACCGAATGCGCCTCGAGCATGGAGATCAGCCACGAGTAGTTCACCGGATCGCGCCACCACCTGCGCACCATGTCCCGTGGACGCCCCATGAGAACTACCTCTTCGCCACCCTTGCTGTGAACAGTAGTAATAGCAACAGTTCGGCAATCCTATCCAGCCGACGCAACCAGTCGAAGCCGACTGTGTCCGCTGTCACAGCTACAGTTCGCCCGCCCACAGGTTGGGGATCTGGGCGAGCAGATCCGCGGCATTCCAGCGCGGGCCGTCGGCGCCGAGCCGCTGCTGGAGGGCCCGGAGAGTGCGGTCGGGTTCCTGCGAGTTCCTCGCGCTGAAGAGCACGTATCGGCTGATCCGTTCATGGCCGAACGGGTAGCGGGGGGCGGCGGGATTCATCTCACCGGTGGAATCGGCCACGTGCTTGTCGATCGACCCGGCGGGATTCCCGAGATAGGCGCGCTCGTCCTCGTGCTCGTCGTCGAGAAAACGCGGGTTGGCCAGCCATACCCGCCCGATCAGCACGTCGAAGGGGCGATCCTGGCGGGGATCGAGGAGGTGGGCCGGTTGCCCGGGTACCGAGATGGTGACGGTGACGTCGTCGCTCGAGCCGCCCGGAAAGACGGCCTGGGTGATCGAATCACCCTCGGCCGGGCCGACATCGGCGAGCACATCCACCGCGAAAGTGCCTTTGGCCGGGTCGCCGGGCTCGAAGGTGGTGTAGGGGTTCCAATCCCGCGGCGATACCCGGGCGAAGCTCGCGCGGGCTTCCTGCACCGAGTAGCTGGACCCGCCCGGCATCTCGACCGGGTGGTAGGTGACGCGCCTGACGGTCACGTCGATGCTGGTGGCGCCCATCGGAACGAGCAGCGCGGTGGTGTCGGGGAGATAGACAGTGCTGAAAGCGGGCATACCGGCTCTCCTGCGAGCTTCGCGGATCGGCGGTGCCGGCAGGGCCGAACTCCGGCATGCCGGCCCTGCCGTCGATCCTTTTCGATGGTGCTGCACGCGAGCCGACCGGGAAGACCTGCGACGCAGACGCCCGAGGCGCTGCCTATGACGGTCCCCTCATTGCCGACCGCCAGCGGCCGCTTCCGGCGGCCGAGGTGCGCTGCCCGGTCGGCTCGCGCTGGATCGGTCCTACTTGTTGAAGAGCAGTTCGATGCCGTCGACCGCGAAGTAGGCGAGGAACACCGCGCTCACGACCCAGACCAGCCAGTGGATTTCCTTGAACTTGCCGAGGGCGACCTTGATGATCGTGTACGCCATCAGGCCGGCGCCGACGCCGTTGGTGATCGAGTAGGTGAACGGCATCAATGCGATCGTCACGAACGCCGGGATGGCGATCTCGAGATCACTCCAGTCGATCTTGCGGGCCTGCGTCATCATCAGTGCGCCGACGAGGACCAGGGCGGGCGCCGCGGCCTGGATCGGCACCACACCGGCGATCGGCGTGAGGAAGATGGCCAGGCTGAACAAGCCGCCCGTCACGATGCTGGAGAGACCGGTACGGGAACCCTCACCGACGCCCGTCGCCGACTCGACATACACCGTCGCGCCCGAACCCCCGGTCAGACCGCCGATGACCTGCGCGGCGCCTTCCATGGTCAGGACCTTGCCCATGCCGGGCATCTGCCCGTTCTCGTCGACGAGTCCGGCCTCGTCACACACTCCGAAGACCGTACCCACGGCGTCGAAGAATCCGGTCAGGACCAGCGTGAACAGCACCACGATCGCGGTGACGGCATTGCCGTGGCCGAAGCCACCGAACAGGTCGACGTGACCGAGCGCACCGAAGTGCGGGGCCGAGACCCAGCTCGACGGAGCCTTGGGCACCGCCATGCCCCAGGCGCTCGCGGGCACCGTGAAGATCTTGTTGATGATGATCGCGAAGATCGTGGACACGATGATGCTGATCAGGATCGCGCCGGGCACCTTACGGATGAAGAGCACCAGCATGAGCAACAGGCTGAACGCGAAGACCACGACCGGCCAGCCCGACAGGTGGCCGTCGACACCGAGGGTGACCGGCGGGCCACTCGCCGCGCCGTGGCCGACGACACCGGCCGACACCAGGCCGACGATGGCGATGAACATGCCGATACCGACACCGATGGCGTTCTTCATCACCAGCGGAATGGCGTTGATGATCATCGTCCGCAGGCCGGTGGCCGAAATGATGCAGATGATGATGCCCATCAGGACCACCAGGCCCAGCGCCTGCGGCCAGGTCATGTGCGGTGCGGCCTGGTATGCCACCACGGGCACGACGGCCAGGCCGGCGGCGAGTGCCAGCGGCACGTTGCCCACGAGGCCCATCAGAATGGTGGTCAGGCCGGCCGCCAGGGCCGTCGCGGTGGTCATTTCCGCGAGGTTGAGATGAGCACCGTTCACATCGGTGGCCCCGCTCAGCATGAGCGGAATCAGTAGAACGGTGTAGGCCATCGCGAAGAACGTGGTGAAGCCGCCACGGATTTCACGAGAGATCGACGAGCCCCGCTCGCGAATCTTGAAGAAACGCTCGAGCGGACCGTTCCCGGTCTCGGGAACGGTCGAAGTACGTTCTTGTACCTGGGTCACTGTGTGCCCTCCTCAGGGCGCACCCGACCTTACGGTCCGTTCAATACTGACGGACCTGGGGTTCGGTAGTGCAGTTGTGGGGTTCTCGCTCCGCCGGAGCGTGGTCGAACCGCCTGTTGATCAACAGCTTTGAAACTTTTCGTCCGGTCGGGCGGGCACACGGTCGTGGTGCCCGGACCCACCGATCGCCCGAATGTCGTCACGGATCACGGAGACGACGGGCCGGGGTGGTCGTGGTACTGAGTTGTCGAGACGAGTACATCTGTTGGACGCCTGCCGTTGCCATGAACAGAACTCCGAAGTGTGAGCTGGCACACAACCTGCGATTTGTAGTTACCTCCAAACGGCTTCGGACGAACCACAGACCTCGGCGGCACGGCGGGCGGCGCGGAGTTCGTGCCGGCTGTGGATGCCGAGTTTCGTGTAGCTGCGCTGCAGATGGTTTTCGACGGTCCGGATGGAGAGGAACAATCTCTCGGCGATCTCGCGGTTCAACATGCCCTGTGCCGCGAAGGCCACGATTATCTGCTCACGGCGCGTGAGTGTCGCGGACATAGGCTAGAGCCGCTGTGCTGCGATTGCGGTAGCGGTGGCCACCTCGGTATCCGGTCCGTCCTGGCGGAGATCCACCACGCGGGCGGCCTTCCAGCTCACTACCGCACCGGTTTCGGTGATATTGCCGATCGGGCCGTATTCGATGTTCAGGGGCACAGCCAATTCGTTGCGGACCAGCTCGACCATTCGATCATCCGGAACGTAAACGCCCGCAGTGTCATCGGGCAGATGCAGCCGCAGGGTCAGGTGATCATCGCCCGCATCCGCGTCGATGACTATCTGATAGTCCAAATAGCCGCGCGGGCAGATGAGCAGCAGTTCTTCCAGGTCGTAGCCACTGATGTACTCGGCTCCGATGCGGAGGATATCGCGGGTCCGGCCCAGCACTTCGAGAGTTTGCCCCGGTAACGAGGAACCGGTCGCCGATTCCCGGAGCCGGACGAGATCCCCGGTGCGGTAGCGGATGAGAGGCTTGCTGCCCTGGTAAAGGGATGTCACGACGAGCTCGCCCTGCAGTACTCCGTCGGCTCCGGGAACGACCGGATTCCCGCTTTCGGGCTCGATGACTTCGTAAAGGTTGAGAAGGGGCGCGGTACAGAGCTCACCGTCTGCGCCTGACGCGGCCATGACCGAGGTTTCCTGGGAGGCGTAGAGACAGTTGTAAACCTTTGCGCCCCAGATCTCTCCGATGTTTTCCAGCAGGCTCGGCGACGCGAGTTCGCCCGAGCACATGATCACCTGGAGCCGGAAATCGCGCTTGGGATCCAGGCCGGCGGCCTGGGCCTTCTTCGCCAGCGTGAGAGCCATGCCGGGGGTGGCGAAAAGCCCGGTGAGAGGCACCGTGCGCAATACTTCCAATGCCTTGTCGTATCCGACCATCGGGGAGTGCGGCCACATCTTCACGCCGGTGATTCCGAGATTGCGGCACACCTCGCCGAAGGTGTCACCGAAGGCGTGCAGTTCGGAGGGGCCGCAGATCCCGATGACCTGTTCGTCGCCGAATTGCCGGAAGATGGTGTCGTAGTACACGGTCAGCGCGATCGTGTTGTTCAGGGAGTCGATGTTGTTGCGCGGGCAGAGCGTGCTCCGGCCGGTCGTTCCCGATGTCTTGTACAGGACCCACGCCTGATACAGGGGCAACGAAGAGATCGAGTAATGGTCGTTGCGCAGGTGCTCTTTGGTGGTGAACGGCAAACGGCGAAGGTCTTGCGGGTCCAGCGAAGTGATCGCGGTGGGTTCCACGTCCGCCAGATGCCGCTGATAGAACGGGGAATGCTGCTTGGCGTAGGCGACGACGTTCCGGAAGGCGTCGAGGCGCAGGGCCGCGAGTTCTTCGTCCGCCATCTCCCCTGCCGCGTATGCGCGGTGCCGGTCTCGTATCGCCCGAGCGGCACGATCGAGTTCCTCGTCGAAAATCGTGTACATGGTTACTCGATCACCTTTCGAAACGTCCACGGGCGAGGTGCGCGAATTCGCTGATCGCTGCCAGTTGCTGCTCGCCCAGTGAATAGTCGATCGTCTTGTAGTACTCGCGGAGAGTCTGTTCGGATACTCGTCCGGCCGGGTTCCGGGCCGACTCCGCGCACGCCTGGTCGATGACCGACTCCGGATGCGCTCCCGCCAGCTCGAAAGCATTACGCAATATCTCCGCCGCGGCCGAGACCTGTCCGGGGTTGGCGGACTTGAACTCTCGGCGCACCACCCAGACCGCGAATACGGTCGGCAGGCCGGTCCAGCGGTGCCAGGACTCGCCGATATCCATCATCTGCAGGTCAGCCGGGCTGGTGTCGTACAGCTGCAAGGCCTCGTCACCGATGATCACCGCGGCATCCGCCGCAGCCAGCATCCGGCTCAAATTCTGTGGCGCCGAGCGGTATACGGGCTCGACGCCCATGACGTCTTCCAAGAGCAGCTGAGCCATCAGAGTGGTGGTTCGGCTCCCATTCGATAATGCGACTACGGCGCCATCGAGGCCGGCCGATTCGGTTCTGGAGACGAGGTGACACGAGAGTATCGGGCCGTGGCTGCTGATCGAGAAACCGCCGGGCAGTAGTTCCAGGCTGTCCGTATTCTGCAGGTATTCGACGAGGCTCACCGGGCCGACGTCGATTCTTCCGGCGAGGAGGTCCGCGGCCAGGGCGGTCGGCGTGCCCGAGGTCAGTTCGAGTTTTTCGTGAGAATTGGTGTGCGCCAGCCCCCAGCGCACGGGAACACAGTTCAGGAAAGAGAAATTTCCCAGCCTCATACGTGCTTCATTTCTATCTTGGTTCATACCACCGAACCGGTGGCATCTTGGCCCGCAGGTTGTGTACGAAGGTGTCCGCTTCCCTGTCGTGGACGTCGTAGGGCCGGCCGCTCAGCGCGGCCGATTCGCGGATCAGATTTCTCGGATGCTGCCATCGATCGCGATCTACCGCGCGATGGAAGGCCGACTCCGAAATGAATTGGATGAACACCTTGTCGGACCCGAAGGTGAAACGAGTGTTATTGCTGTCGTAGCACGGTGCGAACACCTGGATGAAATACGTCATGCCGGAGATCCGGAATCTCCAGTTTCGTTCGTGGACATTATCGAGTCGGCCCTCGTTGCCGGGGTCGTTGTTCAATATCCCACCCAGGAAGAGCCGTGCGGCCTCGGAGAGCACGGGGAGCGTCTCCCCTATGTCGCCGGGAAACATGCACAGCAGTGCGTCCACGGATTCGAACTGAGTGACCCTGGACAGATAATCCAGTGCCCGGGTGGTACGGTCCACCCATTCCTCGAGATCATTGCCGACAGTGCCCGAGAAGGTGATTCCCCACGCGGTGGAGGCCTTCGCGAAGACACAGACCGATTGATTCTTGATTTGATGGAACAGCCGCAGGGACTGGTCGGTGGTCAGCGAGGAGATGCGTGCGGGACCACGCCTGTGAGTGTTATCCGATTCGGTGGAGATGAATTCGATCAACGACGTGCTGAAATCGAACTCGAGGACTTCGCCCAGCTCTATCAGGACGTTCTGTATGGATACCGCCGAGCGGGCGATGGACTGACTCGGTTCCGCACCGACGCCATGGAGATACCAACCCAGAGCGGCGAGCAGCTCTTCGGTGTGGGCAACCAGGCCGGCGGAAATAGCGAGTAGCCTCTCATCCTTTCCCGCCGAGTCGGTTCGGCTGCTGACTGCGGCCTTGTAATGCGGTCCGAACGCGATGTGATATTCCTGTGCGATACGCACGGTATTGACGAAACACTGGCATGCGAGATTCCGAATCTCATCCAGTCGAGCACCCTTGATCAGGTGGCTGAGTTTCTGGACATCTTCTCTCCAGTATTCAACGAGATCTAAAGTATCAACGTAACCCTGCTCAACCCCGATTTTACGGTAAACGAGATTTGCCACGCCGTTGATAGTCTTCTGCATGTTTGTGGCCGGCTTCCGCATTAGCGATGGAGATTTCCGTCACCTGACGGTATCGATCACGTCTCGTACCGGTCAATATCATTCAGGGAAAGTTGGAGGAACCTCTACACCGGAGGCCGAATAAAACCCGGCGCCTGTTGTTATCCTACAACCCGATCAATACACGACATTGTAGGTTCAACCAGCCGTGCTCGGGGATGTTTTCCGCAAATAAATTTACGCATTTACGACGCCGGCGCAGACAAAAAACCGCGCATGCGAACACAATCCGATTTCGGATCATGCTCGCATGCGCGGATGGTCGAGCGCAGAAATATATATCAAACGGAGAGCACGATTTTGCCCTTCGGGACGCGCTGCAGGATCTCGTGGGCCTTGGCCACATCCTCGAACGGGAAGTCCTGCTCCACATGAACTTTCAGCCGGCCCGACTCGGCGAGCGCAGCGAGTTGCTCCAGGGCGTAGCGGTCGGGCTCGACCACGATGCCGACGAAGCGGCGGCCGCTGTCGGTCACGGCGTTCGCCAGGGCGGTATCGTAGCTGGCGACAACGGTGGCCAGGGTGCCTCCTGGTTTCAAGACCTCGATCGAGGCCCGGGCGGTCACGGCGCCGACACAATCGAGCGCGACGTCGATGTCAGAGACGGCCTGCCTGAAATCCTTTGTGCGATAGTCGATCACCTCGTCGATCCCCAGGCCGCGGAGCCACTCGTGCTTGAACTCGCTCGCGGTGCCCACCACGTACGCGCCGAAGTGCTTGGCGATCTGGACCGCCAGATGTCCGACGCCACCGCCCGCACCGTGAATCAGAACCCGTTGTCCCGCTTCGATTCCCGCTCCGTCGACGAGGCTCTGCCAGGCCGTGAGTCCGGCCAGGGGCAGGGCGGCGGCTTCCTGGAAGGTCAGGTTGGCGGGCTTCCGGGCCAGTTGCCGCGCCGGGGTGGCCACCAGTTCGGCGTAGCCGTTGGCGGCGCGGGGGAAGAACGGCATGCCGAATACTTCGTCTCCGACCTGGAACCGGGAAACCCCGGGAGACACGGCTTCGACGGTCCCCGCGACGTCCCAGCCCAGCGTGAACGGTGGTTCGCCGAGCATCTTGAAATCGCCGCTGCGGATGTAGAACTCGACGGGATTCAGGCCGATGGATCGGACGCGGACCAGTACCTCGGTCGGAATCAGGTGCGGATCACCGACTTCCACGACTCGCAGCACGGCAGGGTCACCGAACTCGCTCTGGACGATTGCTTTCATCGAAAAGGGACCTCGTTCACGATCCTGCGCAGCTTCCTGCTGTGCATGCGGTTCTTGTTCTCCGCCATCTTCTGGCACGCGACGATGGCGGCCCGCAGATGGTCGAATTTCGATTTCAGGTAGAACTCTCGCGCGGAGCTCGGCAGCTTGGGCTGGTTGTGCAGCGGCATATCCGAGATGGACAACAGGGAGCCGTACGGCACCCGGTACCGGTAGCCATTGGCGGCGATGGTCGCCGATTCCATGTCCACGCCGAGTACCGCGACGGCGGCGAACAGTTTGTCGATATCGCCGGCCGGCTGCCATTCCCAGTTCCGGTCGGCGGTGGTCATGACGGTGCCGGTGCGTGCCGGAGATTCGATGCCGAACTCGAGGGCGGCCTGTACCTCGGCGATGGCGGGGATCGGGGTATCGGTGGCCACGTATCGATCGAGGACGTGGTCCCGGCGCAGGTACGAGTTCGGCAGGATGAGGTCGCCGATCCGCATCCGGTGGTCCAGGCCGGCGCAGTGCCCGATCATGAGCCAGCAGTGCGGGCGCAGTACGGCCAGGCAGTCGGTGATGGTCTTGGCATTGCTGGGACCGACGCCGATATCGATGATGGTGATTCCGGCGCGATCGGACTTCATATGCCAGGCGGGCATCTGCTGACGCCCGCTGCTGTCCCGGAATTCGCGCAGGAACTCCGAAAGCGCGACCGGGCCTTTGTCCAGCCTGGCGGACCACCCGCCGGGTCCGGTTATCGACTCGTAGTGTGCGAGACCGGAGGTGTCATTGCCGCCGTTCTCGCTGAGTGCTGCGGCGTATTCCAGGAAGCACTCGAGGTGGAACCGGTAGTTGGTGAAGATGACGAAGTCTTGAAAGTCCTCCGGCTCCGAGCCCGTGTAGTGCTGCAGGCGGCGCAGTGCGAGCTCCACGCGGAGCGGCTCGAAGAGGAAGAGGGGACGATTGCGATGCGTTGCCGAGACTCCGGAGTCCGCAATCGAATCGTCGATCTTCATGATGTCGACGCGCGGAAACCGCTCGAGGATCGCGAGATCCGGCTGTCTTTCGCCGGGAAGATACTGCACCGGAATCGGAGTGCTGCCCGATGTCACCTCGGCGTCGATGCGGTACCTCGACGCGAGGATGTTCAGCTGCTCCCGCAGGTAGCCGTCGAACAGGCCCGAGCCGACGAAAGATCCTTCGTAGACGCCCGGCTCGTCGATCACTCCGAAGCTTTCCGGTCCCGCAAAGCGATCGACGGCGGGGACGTGCAGTTTCAGTGTGGGATAGGTGAACCGATGCGGATCCCCGGACGGTTCTTCCCCGCGGACGGCCCGGTCCAATGCATCGGCCAGACCGCTGATCGAGGTCCGGTAGCGGCGGCCCAGCTCGCCGATCACTTCCTCGACCTGCTCCGGTCCCGTCATCGCGATCATCGATCCTGCTCCAGCTTCGCGAAGAAGGCCAGCCAGGATCCGAGTGTCGGAGTCGTCGTCAGCGCCTCGACGTCCGCGCGCACTCCGGACTTGTTCCAGAGACCCACCATTCGCATCACCTGCAGCGAGCTCAGGCCCAGCAGCACGAGATTCGCGTCCGGGTCGAGGTCGGCGGGGTCGCTCAGTTTCAGGGTCTCCGCGAGCAGTGCCCGCAGTTCGGGCTCGCCCGGCACCGCCGAAAAGGCCTGAGCGGCAGTGTTCGTCATGACGGCACCACTTCCCCGGTGCGGGCCAGCGCCTTCTTGTCGATCTTGCCCAGCGGGGTCAGCGGCAGCTCCGTGACGATTCGGATCTCGTCGGGCAGCTTGTAGTCGGCCACGCCGCGCGCATGCAGGGACGAGCGCAGGTGCGCGAGCGTGGGGGCGACCTCCGCCGGCACGATGAAGGCGCAACTGCGTTCGCCGAAGAGCTCATCCGGCATGCCCACCACCGCGGCCGCCGTGACGGTGTCGTCGGCGAGCAGGTATTCCTCGATCTCCGCGGCGTTGATCTTGTCGCCGCCGCGGATGATCACGTCCTTGATCCGGCCTTCGATCACCAGTTCGCCGCCCGGCGTCAGGCGGGCGAGATCACCGGAGCGGTAGAAGCCGTCGGCCGTGAAGGCGCGCGCATTGTGTTCGGGCGCTTGGTAATAGCCGCGAATGGTATAGGGCCCGCGAGTAACGAGTTCGCCGATCATGCCCTCCGGCACCAGCTCGTCACCGTCCATGATGCGGATCTCGTCCGCGGGCGAGATCGCCAGGCCCTGGGTGGACAGCTTCACTTCTTGCGGCGCGTCGGCGCGCACCAGGCACAGCAGTCCTTCCGCCATCCCGAAAACCTGCTGCAGGTCGCAGCCCAGCGCCGGAGTGACCCGCGCGGCCATGGCGGGGCTCAACTTCGCGCTGCCGACCTGCAGAAGTCGCAGGCTGCTCAGATCCGACGGGGTCCACTCGGCGGCTTCCAGCCACAGGGTGAGGGCCGAGGGCACCAGCGATGTGATGGTGACGCGCTCGCGTTCGACCAGGGGCATGCCCAATGTAGGACTCGGATTGTCGACCATGACGACTGTGCCACCGGCGGCCAGGATGCCGATGACGCCGGGACAGCCCCAGGTGAAATTGAATTCGATCGGCAAGGCCGTCAGATAGACATCGGTTTTCCCGAGTTCGCACACGGCGGAGGTCTGCCGCACCTGATAGACGTAGTCATCGTGGGTGCGGGGAATCAGTTTCGGCAGCGCCGTCGTACCGCCGGAAAGCAGGAAGAAGGCCACATCCGAGGGGTCCACAGGCGGCGGAGTCCAATCGTCCGCGCCGGCAAGGGCATCCACCGCCACCATGTCGCCCAAGGCCTCGCCGACCACGAACAATGTTCTGAGCAGCGCGTTCCCGGCGCCGATGCGGGCGGCGAGCGCACGATGGTCGTAACCGCGATGCGCTTCCGGGAAGATGTAGTGGGTCGCTCCCGACAATCGCACCAGGTGGTCGACTTCGGTGTCCCGGTGCGCGATCAGTGAGAACACCGGCTTCGCGTCCACCCGCATCAACGCGAAGATGATCGCGACGAACTCGGGAGTATTGGGCAGCTGCACCACCACTCGTTCGCCGGCGGCGATGCCGTGGTGAGCGAATCCGGCGGCCAGCCGGTTCACCCAGTCGTCCAGCTCACCGTAAGTGATCCGGCGCTCGTCATGTACCAGAGCGATGGCGTCGCGATCCCGTTCGACCGCCTGTGTGAGCAGCATGCCGAGCGGCTCGCCGCGCCAGATACCTTGCTGCCGATACTGTTCGGCGGTCTCGTCGGGCCAAGGGGTGCATCCTGCCAACATCGGTTTCTCCTAAGCCGTCGGTGCCGGGGCGAGTATTTCCACCACTGCCGCGCCGACTTCCATTCCGGGGGCGGCGGCAATGATCAGCACGTGGTCGCCGGGCCCGGCCTGCCCGGTGGTCCATACGTGTTCGAGTGCGAGGAACGGATCGGCCGCGCCGGTGTGCCCGATGGTGCGCAGGTACTCCCAGACCTCTTGGTGCTCTTCGACTTCCAGTGGCAGCACGACGGTGGCTTCCACCGAGTCGCGGCCGAAGCCGATATGGCAGACCTTGGTGATCTTGTCCATGCTCACGCCCGCCTCGTCGAGGACCTGCCGGGCGGTCGCGGCCACCAGGGTGCCGAGGTTGTGGATGGGCGGCGCCTGCCCGGTGGCCCACAGTTCGACGACCTTCGTTTCGCGGTCGTCGAAGTTCAGTCCGATGCCGCGGGTGATGCCCGGCGGGAAGATCTCCTCGCCGGCGCGGTGCAGCACCTCCATCGAGGCATCGGAGCGTGAACCGACCGCGAGTACCTTCGCGAATCCGGCACGCCGCGAAACCACCACGGCCGCACCGGCGTCGGCCATGACGAAGAGCCGCGAACCGCGCCATCGATCGACGGTGGGGGTCGAGTAGTTGTCGCCCGTGGTGATCAGCACCGCATCATGCGAGGGGTCGGCGGCCAGCCGGTGTGCGGCGATCTCGAGGCTGGAAAGCATGCCGAGGCAACCCTGTTTGAGCTCCACGGCCGAAACCGGCCGGTCGACGGTGTGGCGCAGAATGTAGTGCGACGCCGACCAGCCGTCCGGTCCTTGATGGTGGGTGTAGGCGTGCAGCAGCGCGCCGATGTCGTCGGCCCGATGCCCGCTCGCGGCCAGGGCCTTGCGGCCCGCCTCGATCGCCAGATCCGGTGCCGAGGTGCCCGCGCTCACGGCAATCGACCGGTAGCCCAGGGAGTCTCGCGCCGCCTCGTCGAACCAGCCCGCGGCCACCGCCGACTCCGTCGCGATCAGTTCCGGTACCTGGCTTCCGATGCCCGCCAGGAAGAGGTCGTGCGTCCGCATGAGCTCGATGAGATCATCTTCGCGGCCCGATCTCATGAGTAGTAACTACTCAATTTCCTTGCGTTCGAGAACTTTCCGCGGATTTGAGTAGCCGGGACCCGAACTTGAGTAGTCGGGCGTCTGGCCGGAGCCGCACGCCGCCGCAATCATGAACACGAAGCGCTGAAGGAGTGGGGTCTCGGATGAATCAGACGTCTATGGTGCGCACGGAGAAGTACGCGGTGGCGTTTCCCCGGCGGGGATCGATACTCGACGCGAACGAGCTGAACGCGGTCTGCGATCTGCTCGCCGACAATGCCCCTTTGTCCGCGGGCGAGTGGCGGGACAGATTCGAGGAGAAATTCCGGCAGCATATCGGCAGCCGGTACGCACTTTCGGTGACGAGCGGAACCACCGCACTGGAGATAGGGATTCGGCTGCTCGATCTTCGACCCGGCGATGAGGTGATCGCCACCTGCCAGACGTTTCAGGCGTCGATACAGCCGTTGCTCGACCTCGGTGTCCGGGTCCGGTTCTGCGATATCGACGCCGAGACGGCGAATATCGACCCCGATGCGATTGCCGGCCTGATCACCCCGGATACGAAGGCCCTGATCCTCGTCCATTACGGCGGCAATCCCGCTGATATGGACCAGATTTGCACTATCGCACATCAGCACGGACTGCTCGTGCTGGAGGACTGCGCGCATGCGATAGGCGCCTCGTATCGGGGCCGGAAGCCCGGCTCGCTCGGGGATATCGGCTGTTTCAGCTTCCATTCCTCGAAGAACATCACCACCCTCGGGGAAGGCGGCATGATCACCTTCGATCGGGACGAGTGGGCGGAACGCGCCGACCGCATCCGCTCGAACGAGGTGGACGCCGTCCTCGGCCCGCCGGGCAGCGCACTGGGCCTGCCGCCGTCCGCGCTGCCCTGGATGAAGTTCGCCGACGGGGCCTATCGGCATTCCTACACCCAGATTCTCGGCTCGGGAACCAATGCGGTGCTCTGCGAGCCGGCCTGTGTCGCGGGCATCGTCCAATTGGACAAGCTCGACGGCTTCGTCGCACGGCGCCGCATGATCGCGGCTCGCCTCGACGAGGTGCTCGCCGCGCATCCCGAACTGGTCCGGCTGCCGGCCGTCGACCCTCGTGACGAGCACGCGTACCACCTGTACACCTTCTTCGTGCGGACCGGCGAGGAAGCGCGCTATCGACTGATCCGAGCATTGGACGAGCAGGGCGTCGAGGTGCAGCTGCGGTATTTCCCCCTGCACCTGACCCCGGAATGGCAATCGCGCGGCCATCGCCCGGGTGAATGTCCGGTGGCGGAACGTTTGTGGTTCTCCGAGCACATGAATCTCCCTTGCCATCCGTCGCTTTCGGACGAGCAGGTGGAGCTGATGTGCGCCGCCCTGGAGAACTCTTTGAATCACCTTCGATAACGAGGAACAGCAATGCCTTTCATCAACGTCAAGATCCTGGAAAAGCGAATCGACCCGCAGCACAAGGATCTGCTCATAGCGAAGCTGACCGATGCCGTGGTGGAGACCTACGGCGAGGAGATCCGCGACCACGTGTGGATCGTGCTGGAGCCGATTCCCGCGGAGCGGTGGGGTATCGGCGGAAAACCCGTGTCCTGATCACGCCGCGACATTCTGTACCAGGAGAGAACCATGAAATTCGGTCTGAACTTCTTCCCCGTCTTCACGCCGGACCGGAAAACGGGAGCTCAATACTTCCGCGAGGTGCTGGAGCTGTCGAAGCTGGCGGATGCCTTCGGATTCGAGCATGTGCAGACCGTCGAGCACTACGGCACACCGTACGGCGGCTACAGCCCGGACCCGGTGACCCTGCTTGCCGCCATCGCCGCGGTCACCGAGCGGATCCGGATCACCACCGGTGCGGTGATCCCCGCCTTCACGCACCCGCTGAAGCTGGCGGGCAAGCTCGCAATGCTCGACAACCTGTCGGACGGGCGGCTCGACGTCGGATTCGGCCGGGGTTTCCTGCCCGAGGAATTCGAATGGTTCGGCGTGCCCATGGACGAGAGCCGCCGCCGGTTCGCCGAGGGCGTCGAGGCGTGCCGGCGCTTGTGGAGCGAGACCGATGTGGTGTTCGACGGGGAGTTCTCCTCGTTCGGGCCGGTCACCCTGCTGCCCAGGCCGATTCAGCAACCGACGCCGCCGATCTTTCTCGCGTCGGCGTCGAGCGCGGAATCCTGTGCCGCGGCGGGAGCGGCGGGCTATCACCTGCAGGTGGTGCCCTCCATCGTCAGCCACGGTGAACTGCTGGAAATGCTCGCCGCCTACCGTGGCGCGTGGCCCGGAAACACCAGTGGCCGAATCCAGATCAAGTACACCTGCTATCTGTCCGAGGATCGGGACGAGGCGCTGCAACGCGGCGAAGAGCTGGAGAACAATTACGTCGCGCTCATGTCGCAGGCGGTGGCCTCCTGGGCGCAGACGCGCTCGGATCAGTACGCCGGCTACGAGAAGCTGATCGACAAGGTACGGCGCTACGACTTCGGCAAGTCGCTCACCGATTGCAAGGTGCTCGCGGGCACGCCGGGAGATGTTGCCCAGCAACTGACTTCGATTCGCGACTGGTACGGCGATGATCTCTCGGTCAGCATCCAGATCAATCCCGGTTATCTGGACTACGAGACCTCCGAGCGCACGCTGCGGCTGTTCGCCGATGAGGTACTGCCGCTGTTCGACAGCGGGAACCAGGCGTGACCGAAGCGGCGCTGGACGCCGAGGTCGCGGTGATCGGGCTGGGCGCCTGGGGCGCCTCCACCCTCTGGCAGCTGGCGCGCCGTGGGGTGCGGGCGGTGGGCCTCGACCGATTCGGCAGAGCCCACCGGTTCGGGGCCTCCCACGGGGGCAGCCGGATGTTCCGGATCACCTGCCTGGAGCACCCGGGCCTGGTGCCGCTGGCGCGCCGCTCGCTGGACCTCTGGCGCGAGTTGGAACGCGAGAGTGGGCGGGAGCTGCTCTTCGGATCCGGTGGGCTGCTCATCGGATCGCCTGACAGTCAGGTGGTTTCGGGCACGCTCGCCGCGGCCGCACAGCACGACATCCCCATCGAGAAGCTGGATCGCGCGGCACTGCTCGCCCGCTATCCGCAGCACAGCGATATCGGCGTGGACGACATCGGGGTCTGGGAACCCTCGGCACGACTGATCCGTCCGGAGGAGGCAGTGGCGGCCGCCTTGACCTGCGCGGAGAAGGCCGGCGCGCAAGTTCATTCGGGGGTTCAGGTCCTCGGTGTCGAGCAGTCCGGGGACACGGTGCGAATCCACACCTCGATCAGCTCCTTGCGAGTGCGCCGAGCGGTGATCACCGCCGGCTCCTGGCTACCGTCGCTGGTCGAACTGCCCGGCACCAGGGTGCTGCGGATGCCGGTCACCTGGTTCCGCCCGACCGGGACGAACCTCTCCTACCAGCTGGCCGATTTCCCGGTCTTCATGCGGCAACTCGACGCCGAAACCGTGCTGTGGGGGTGCGGGGCCGAAGGCGACTACGACGTGAAACTCGGTCTGGAGCAGTTCGGCGCGCACGGAGTGGGCCTGGACCTGGAGACCATGGATCGGTCCATCGGCGCTATCGACTGGGCGGAGCTTTCCGCACTGCTGCCCAGATATCTGCCCGGCCTGCAACCGAATCCGGAGCGCATCGATCTCGGCATGCTGACCATCACCCCGGATGGTCAGTTCCTGCTGGGACCGCTACCCACGGCCTCGAGTGTGCTGGTGGGCGGTGGCGACAATGCCCACGGCTTCAAACATGCCGCAGGCATCGGCGAATACCTCGCCGATCTCGCCTGCGATGAGCGGCCACGAATCGATCTGTCCTTCGCCGATGTGCGGCGTCTGTGGTGAGGCGGGAAGAAATGGCAGAAACCACGAGCGCTGAGACGCCTCTCAGCCAGGGGTTCAAGGGAGTGTTCCAGCGCCTGGCCGGACTGGCGGAGGGCGATCCGGAACTCGCTGCGGTCCAGCCCGATCCGGCTGTCGAAGCGGCTGCGGCGCGGCCCGGTCTCTCCTTCGCGGAACAGGTCGACGTCCTGATGCGCGGTTATGGTGACCGTCAGGCTGTCGGGTATCGCACGCCCTCGCGCGAACCGGAGATGACGGCGCTCAGTTACCGTGAACTATGGTCCCGGGCAGGGGCTTTGGCCGCTCACTGGAGTGATCGCCATCAACTCGGCGCTCAGGATTTCCTCGTCACGCTCGGCGTCACCGGCGTGGACTACCTGACTGTGGAGCTCGCCGGGATATGGCTCGGCATGGTCTCGGTGCCGATGCAATCCATTGCCACGGGCGACACCGTGCGGACGGTCCTCGCCGACAGCAGGCCCCGGGTGCTGGCTACCAGTGCCGCAAATCTCGACAAGGCGGTGGAGGGCGCCCTGACGAGCGAAACCATCGCTCAAATAGTGGTTTTCGACTACCACGAGGACCTGCCGGAACATCGCACCGCGGTGACTCGGGCGAAGCAACGGCTGGACAACATCGCCGTGGCAACTCTCGACACGGCCGTTGCCGCCGGAAGCTCCTGTCCGGTACCGGCATTGGCTGCTTCGCAGGATGATGACCTGAGTTTCGTCATCTACACCTCCGGCAGCACCGGAACTCCCAAAGGCGCCCTGCAACGGATCTCGAACCAGCGGATCATCTGGAATCTGGATCCCAACCTCCGGATGGCCACGGGTGCGGGCATGGTGACCGTCAACTTCTACCCGATGAGTCACATGGTGGGCCGCGTGTCGGTCTTCTTGACGCTGGCGTGCGGAGGCACAGCGTATTTCACCGGATTCGAGAACGACACCGCGTTCTTCGCCGACCTGGCGTCGATCCGGCCGACGGAGATCTTCTTCGTCCCCAGAATCTGCGAAATGCTGTGGCAGATATATCTTTCCGAGTCTGGTACGCCGCCGGAAGGCGAGGAGTTCGATACGCCGACGCTGGAGCGTATGCGCGTCGAACTACTGGGTGGCCGGGTGGTCTCCGCCATGGTGGGGAGTGCCCTCACCACGCCGCTGCTGGAGAAGTTCATGAAAGCCCTCCTGGGCTTCGAGATGCTGAACGGCTACGGCTCCACGGAAGCCGGCAGCGGCCTCCTCATCAACGGCTACGTCATGCACCACAAGATCGACGCCTACCGGCTGGTCGATGTTCCGGAGCTGGGGTACTACACGACCGATCGGCCGTATCCGCGGGGTGAGTTGCAGATCAAGTCCCGCACCGTCATCTCCGGCTATCTGGGCCGCCCCGAGCTCAATGACGAGATCTTCACCGCCGACGGGTTCTACCGCACGGGTGACATCTTCGCGAAGATCGAGACCGACCGCCTGAGTTATCTGGATCGACGCAATAACGTGGTGAAGCTGGCGCAGGGCGAGTTCCTGCCGCTGTCCACGCTGGAGGCAAGCTATCTGACCTCGGAGCGCGTGCACCAGATCGTCTTGTACGCCTACCCGGGTCGCTCCTATCCCCTGGCGGTGGTGGTTCCCACGACCGCAGCCCGGCAGCAGATCCCCGACTCCCGGGAGCTGGCAGAGAGCATCGTCGCAGACCTCGTTCGCCATGCGAAAGAGCAGAAGCTGCAGCCCTACGAGGCGCCCCGTGCGGTACTTCTTGCCGATGAGCCCTTCACCCAAGCCAATGGCATGGTCTCGGATGCACACAAAGTGCTGCGCCCCAGGGTCATCGAGCTCTACCGCGATCGGCTGGAGAACAAGTATCGGGAACTGGAGGACACCGGCGCCGAACTCATGAGGGCGCTGCGGGGGTCCGGGGCGGCCATCCCGCCCGAGCAGGGCGTGCGCATGGCTGTCGCCGCAATGCTGGATTCCGAGGTCGAGACCGTCTCCGGATCCATGAGATTCTCCGACCTGGGCGGCGATTCGATCTCCGCGGTCACCTTGGCCGATCTGCTCAACGATATGTACGGGGTGCGGATCACCGTCGCTACGGTCACCAATCCGGCCATGGATATCGACGGAATCGTGCAATCCATTGCGGCACAGCAGAATAACGAGTCGGCCGGCCTGTCGGCAACGGCCGTACATCCGGCATATCCACGACTCGAGGCCAGTGATCTGGTACTCGACACGTTCATCGACAGCGCATCCCTGAATCCCGATGCCGGGCAAGGAATGTGGCCGCCTCGACGCGTCCTGCTGACCGGCGCCACCGGATATCTCGGCCGGTTCCTGGTCCTGGAGTGGTTGCATCGGCTCGAGCAAACGGACGGCACTCTCTATTGCCTGGTGCGCGGGCAGGATGACGCCGCCGCACAAGCCCGGCTGGATGCGGTATTCGAGGCCGGGGATCCCGATCTCCGGGCGGAGTACCGATCCCTCAGGCCTCGGCTCACGGTGATCGCCGGTGACTTCGACACTCGCGATCTCGGACTGAGTGAACAGGATTTCCGCAGTCTCGCGGAATCCGTGGACCTGATCATCCACGCCGGCGCCCTGGTGAACCATGTGCTTCCCTACAGGGAACTCTTCGGGCCCAACGTATTCGGTACCGCCGAAGTGATTCGCTTGGCGCTGACCACGCGGCGCATCCCCGTCGCCTTCATATCCTCCGTGGGAGTGATCCACGGCAGCGGAGTCCCCATCGCCGATTACCTCGAGGACAGCGATCTTCGGCAGATCGATCCTGTGCGTGACAGCCGGCACGGCTATGCGAGCGGGTACGGGGACACCAAATGGGCCGCCGAGATACTGCTCCGCGAGGCGCACGATCGATATGGATTGCCGGTCACGGTCTTCCGCGCCGGCATGATCCTCGGGCACCGCAAGTATTCGGGACAGTTCAACGCGGCCGACAGCTTCAGCCGCCTATTCTGGAGCATCCTCCGCACCGGCCTGGCCCCGCAGACCTTCTACGGGAGCACCGGCGCCGGGACTCGGCCGCACTACGACGGTTTGCCGGCCGATTTTGTGGCCGAGGCTGTTTCAGAGCTCATCACGGACTCGGGTTATGCCACTTTCCACGCGGCCAATTCCCATGATGACGGCGTGAATCTCGATTCCTTCGTGGACTGGCTCAACGCAGCAGGCCATCCCATCACGAGGATCCCGGATTATCGGGAATGGCTCGCCCGCTTCGAACAGTCCCTGCGGGCACTGCCGGAGCCGCAGCGACAGCAATCCATATTGCCGCTACTGCACTCCTTGACGGCAACCGCCGCGGCCGAGCCCGGGACCTCGGTCTCCACCAAGCACTTCGAACAAGCCTTGGCGGAGCGCTCGGGAGCAACAATCCCCCACCTGGATCAGGATCTGATCATCAAGTACGCCAATGACTTCCAGGTGAAGGAGCTGTTGTTCACGACAGAATGAGCGAGGCCGCGTGTTCGCCGATCATCATGGTGGCCGCATTCGTGTTGCCACCCACGATGCTCGGCATGATGGAGGCGTCGGCGACGCGGAGTCCCTGCACTCCGCGGACCCGCAGCGTCGGGTCCACCACCGCACGCTCGTCCACACCCATGCGGCAGGTGCCGACCGGGTGATAGACGGTGGTCGCGCGGTTCGGGACCTCGCTCACCAGCTCCGCGTGACCGGGAAACCCCGGGCCAGGCGCGATTTCGGTCTCCACCAGGGAGCCGATCGACTTCGCGGCCATGATCTCCCGGGTCAGCTCCATGCCGTACACCAGCGTGTCCAGATCACGCTGTTCCGCGAGATAGTTGGGGTCGATGGCAGGTGCGACGGTGGGGTCGGCCGAGGTCAAGCGCAGCGTGCCCCGGCTCTGCGGGTAGATCATCGTCACCAGGATGCTCAGCGACCGCCGCGGATCGGGAGTGTGGCGAATCGGCGCATCCTGATTAGGGCTGGGATACCCCCAGGGCAGCACATGTAGTTGCAGGTCCGGTATCCCCTCCGTATACGGGGTGCGCAGGAACGCCACCACCTCGAGGACGCTCCGCGCGAGCCAGGTGCTGTTGTTCCGCAACGACTCCCGCACCATCGCGCGGGCGAAGTAGCCCGGCGCCGACCGGTGCACGGCGGTCGGCATGGCGAAGCTCATCGGCACGAACAGATGGTCGTGCAGGTTGTCCCCCACCGGCAGGTCGGCGACCACATCGATCCCGAAGGCGCGGAGATGATCGGCGGGTCCGATCCCGGAGAGCATGAGCAACTGCGCGGACCCGAAGGTGCCGGCGCTCACGATCACCTCGCGCTCGGCACGCAGGACTTCACTCCCCCGTTCGGTCCGGTATTCCACGCCGACAGCCCGCCCGTTCTCGACGAGTATCCGCACGACATGCGTATTCGGCAGCACCGTAAGGTTTTTCGGCCGACCGTCGAGGTAACCCACCGACGTGCTGTAGCGCAGCCCGTCACTGTTGCTCTGCTGAAAGATCGAGACCCCTTCCTGCTCGGCGCCGTTGTAATCGGGATTACGTGCGACACCGGTGGTTTCGGTCAATGCCTGCATGAACGACTCGGATGCGGGCGTCAGATCGCGAGCGCGGATCACCTTGATCGGCCCCGAGTCCCCGCGGAACTGATTCGCGCCGTCCTCGAAGGACTCCAGCTTCTTGAAGATCGGCAGCACCTCGTCATACGACCAGCCGCTGTTACCCGCAGCGCCCCAATCGTCGAAGTTGCGCCGGTTGCCGCGCACGAACACCATGCCGTTGACGGAACTCGACCCGCCGACGACCTTCCCGTGTGTCTGTGGAATGGTGCGTCCCAGCGCATGCTTCTGCTCGACGGTGTAATGCCCCCAGTCGACCATCTTCTTCAACTGCGGCACCGCATGCAGCGGCCCGATCAGCCCGGGCTTCCGCACCAGCCTGGTGTTGTCCCGCCGCCCCGCCTCGATCAACGTGACACCGGCCCCGGAATCCGCCAGCCGGCGCGCGATGATCGCCCCGGCACTCCCGGAACCGATGATGATGTAATCCGTCACCGCCACGACCGGCCTCCCTGCCCACCTGTTTCCGCCGCGATCCGCCGACGAAATACGGACGATTCTCCTCCCGGATGTGTCCCGGCCGGTACGGTTTCGGCGCCTTGATTGCCCGAAAACTGGTGCGCGAGTGAGAGGTCAGACTGCCGGCGGGAGTTCGCGGCCGGATCGTCCGGAACCATCAGGGCCGCTCCCGGTGAGCACCGGGGGCGGCCCTGTTCGTTCCGTCCGAAAGCAACCCCGGTCGTCCGGGGGAGTGCGGTTCAGTGGTCGTGGTCGTCGTCTTCGCCGTGCGGGTGACCGTGGGTGAGTTCTTCCTCGGTGGCGTCGCGGACGTCGACGACCTTGACGGCGAAGTGCAGGCGCTGGCCGGCGAGGGGGTGGTTGCCGTCGATGGTGACGTCATCGCCGTCGACGTCGACGATGGTGACGACCTGGGTCTCGCCGTCCGGGGCCTCGGCCTCGAACTGCATGCCCGCCTCGAGCTCGTCGAGGTCGAACATGCTGCGGTCGACGACGCTGACCAGTTCGGCCTCGAATTCGCCGTAGGCGTCCTCGGGCTCGACGACGACGTTCACCTCGTCGCCGACGGTTTTGCCGTGCAGGGCGCGCTCCAGGCCGGGGACGATATTGTCCGCGCCGTGCAGGTAGACGAGCGGGGTGTCGCCGACCGAAGTGTCCAGCACTTCGTCGGCGTCGTCGGTCAAGGTGTACTCGATGGAGACAACCTTGTCGGAGTCGATCACCATGGTGCGGGGCCCTTTCGCAAAAGGAAGTATCGGACGCGCAAATGTATCCGACGGCGGCGGACTACCGGGCGAGCAGGCCCTTGGCGATGTGGGTGACCTGGATTTCATTACTGCCCGCGTAGATCATCAGCGACTTGGCGTCGCGGGCGAGCTGCTCGACCTTGTATTCGGCCATGTAGCCGTTGCCGCCGAAGAGCTGCACCGCCTCCATGGCGACCTCGGTGGCGGCGCGCGAGGAGTACAGCTTCATGGCCGACGCCTCGGCGAGGGACACCTTCTCCCCCGCGGCCGTGCGCTCGATGGCGTTGAACACCATGTTCTGCACATTGATCCGCGCGATCTCCATCTCGGCGAGCTTGAGCTGGATGAGCTGGAACTGCGCGATCTCCTTGCCCCACAGCTTGCGCGACTTCGCGTAATCCACGCAGAGCCGGTGACATTCGTTGATGATGCCCAGCGCCAGGGAGGCGATGCCGATGCGCTCGGCGGCGAAAGACTCCTTGGCGCTGTCCTTTCCGTCGCCCTTGGCCGGATTCTCGGTCTCGCCGAGCAGCCGATCGGGGGTGATGCGGACATTGTCGAAGAAGAGCTCGCCGGTGGGCGAGGAGTTCATGCCCATCTTCTTGAACGGCGCGCTCTGCACGAAGCCCGGCATGCCCTGGTCCAGCACGAAGGTCAGCACCTTGCGCTCGCGCCGGTCGGTGCCGTCCTCCTCGTCCAGCTTGGCGTAGACGACGGTGATATCCGCGTACGGGCCATTGGTGATGAAGGTCTTGCGGCCGTTGAGGATGTAGTCCGCGCCGTCCCGGCGGACGTAGGACTTCATGCCGCCGAAAGCGTCCGAGCCCGAATCGGGTTCGGTGATCGCCCACGCGCCGACCTTCTCCATGGTGACCAGTTCGGGCAGCCAGCGCTTCTTCTGCGCGAGCGTGCCGCGACTCCGGATGGTGCCCGCGGTGAGACCGAGGCTCACGCCCATCGAGGCCACCAGACCCAGGCTGACCCCGGCCAGCTCGCTGTTCAGAATGACGCCCATGCTGCCCGCGCCACTGAACCCGCCACCTGCCTTACCCGCGGTCCCGGCCTCCTCGCGGGCAATGGCCTTCTCCAGGCCTTCCCGGGCCATCTCGTCGAGGCCGAAGGTCGCGTACAGCTTGCGAATGATGTCGAACGGCGGCAGCGCACCGCTCTCCAGCTGGTCGACGTGAGGCTTGATCTCCTTGTCGATGAAGCCGCGCACGGCGTCGCGGAACATCAGGTCTTCGTCGGACCACTGGTACATGTCGTGAACTCCCGAGGGATAGCCGGAACTGTCCCCCGAATATAGAACACGTTCTACTCAGGAACCCTCTTCGTCGTCCTCGTCGGAGGCCGGGGGTGTGCCGTCGCCGCCGCGGATGGACCAGAGCAGGCCGTCCAGTTCGTCCGGCTTGATGAGGACGTCGCGGGCCTTGGAACCCTCGGAGGGGCCGACCACACCGCGGGTTTCCATGAGGTCCATGAGGCGGCCGGCCTTGGCGAAGCCGACGCGGAGCTTGCGCTGCAGCATGGAGGTGGAGCCGAACTGGGAGGTGACCACCAATTCGATTGCCTGCAGGAGCAAGTCGAGGTCGTCGCCGATGTCGGGGTCGACGTCCTTCTTCTCGCCGGCCTTGGCGGCGGTGACGCCTTCCTGGTAGTCGGGTTCGGCCTGGTTCTTGGCGAAATCGACGACCGCGGAGATCTCCTCGTCGGAGATGAAGGCGCCTTGCAGACGGGTCGGCTTGCTCGCGCCCATGGGGAGGAACAGGCCGTCACCCATGCCGATGAGCTTTTCCGCGCCCGGCTGGTCGAGGATGACCCGGGAGTCGGTGAGAGACGAAGTGGCGAAGGCCAATCGGGACGGGACATTGGTCTTGATCAGGCCGGTGACCACGTCCACCGAGGGGCGCTGGGTGGCCAGGACCAGGTGAATGCCTGCGGCGCGGGCCTTCTGGGTGATGCGGACGATGGCGTCTTCCACGTCCCGGGGCGCCGTCATCATGAGGTCGGCGAGCTCGTCGACGATGGCGAGAATGTACGGGTACGGGCGATACACCCGTTCACTGCCCAGCGGCGCGGTGATCTGACCCGACTTGACCTTGCGGTTGAAGTCGTCGATGTGCCGGACCTTGTTGGCCTGCATGTCCTGATAGCGCTGTTCCATCTCCTCCACCAGCCAGGCCAGCGCGGCGGCGGCCTTCTTGGGCTGGGTGATGATGGGGGTGATCAGGTGCGGAATGCCCTCGTAGGGCGTGAGTTCCACCATTTTCGGGTCGATGAGGATCATGCGCACCTCATCGGGGGTGGCCCGGTGCAGCAGTGAAACCAGCATCGAGTTCACGAAACTCGACTTACCGGAACCGGTGGAACCCGCCACCAGCAAGTGCGGCATCTTGGCCAGGTTGGCGCTGAGGAACTCACCCTCGATGTTCTTGCCCAGGCCGATCACCAGCGGGTGATGGTCGGTGCGGGTCGAGGGGGCCTTCAACACGTCCGCCAGGCGCACCAATTCGCGGTCGGCATTGGGCACTTCGATGCCGACGGCCGACTTGCCCGGGATGGGCGCGAGTAATCGCACGTTCTCGGTGGCCACCGCGTAGGCGAGGTTACGGGCCAGGGCGGTGATCTTCTCGACCTTCACGCCGGGTCCCAGCTCGACCTCGTAGCGGGTGACGGTCGGGCCGCGCACGAAACCCGTGACGGCGGCGTCGATCTTGAACTGCACCAGGACCTCGGTGATCGCCTCGATCATGGATTCATTGGCGGCCGAACGCTTCTTGGGCGGATCACCATCGGTGAGCAGCGTCAGCGGCGGCAACTGGTAGTCGCCCTCGACCTCACGCTCGGTGACGAACTCCAGCTGCTGCGGTTCCGGCGGCGGCGGGGTCTGATCGACGACCTTCGGGGCCTTGCGCGGCTTGGGTTTCGGCTTCTCGGGCGCGATCTCCTTCGCGTCCTGCAGCGGGGGTTCGCCGATGACCTCGGTGGCCGCGTCCGAGCCGCCGAACTCGTCGGGCGGGTAGTTCTCGGACGGCGTCTTGCCGCGGCGGCGGCGCACCTCGGGGCGGTGCAGCGGAAACCCGTCGGCGTCATAGCCGTCCGGATCGTAGAGGCCGGGTTCGTCGGAGTAGCCCTCGTATTCGTCACCGCGGCTCCCGGTGCCGAAGATCTCGCGCAGCGCCTCGGGCACCTCGCGCACCGTGGTGCCGGTGAGCAGCAGGATGCCGAAACCTATCGCCAGCATCAGCAATGGCACCGCCAGCCAGGCGCTGAGCCCGTCCGCCAGCGGACCGCCCACCACATATCCGACGAATCCGGCGGCATGCTCACGCCCGTGCGCATCGGCCGGCGCACCCGCCGCCAGATGCCAGATACCCAGCAACGGCAGCCCGACCAGCAACCCACCCAGCACCAGCCGCGGCCGGATCTCCGGATGCGGTTCGGTGCGCATGAGAATCACCGCGATACCGATGGTCACGAACGGCAATGCGGCCGAAGCGGATCCGGCCACCATCCGCACCGCGGTATCCACCCAATGCCCCACCGGGCCACCCGCCGTGAACCACACGGCCGCCGCGATCACGAACGCGAAAGCCACCAGCCCCAGCGCGATCCCGTCGCGCCGATGCCCGTGCTCGATCTCCCCCGCCCGGCTGACGGCCCGCGTGGTCGCTCCCAGCCCGCGCGCCATCATGTTCCAGCCGCTGGTCACACCCCGCTGCACGACGGCCAGCGGCGCGGTGTTCGAACTCCGCCGCGCCGGGGCCTTCCGCGCGGGCGCCCGCCGTGGCGCCGCCTTACGCGCCCGCGTACCGGTACGCGGAGTACGCGCCTGGGACCGCGCAGGAGACTGTCCCCGCGTCGATCCCGCGCGCGAACGTGAGGATGCGGTGCCGCGGGCCTTACCTGCCATGCACCCCAGGCTAGCCGCAACGGCCCCACCCGGACCATCCGCAACACTCGACCCACCCATTTCAGACACCGTGACGCTCACTACCCCGCGGGTCAGGGGGCGGCGGAATCCAGGAGTTTGAAGGTCGGGGTCGGGGGGTGGGCGGTCCAGCGGGTCAGGGCGGCTTCGAAGTCGGGAATCTGGGTGCAGGCGGTGCGGTAGTACTCCGCGGCGTCGATGGTGCGGCCCAGTCGGCGGAGCGCGGTATAGCGAACCAGCATCGTATTGGTGTGGACCATGCCGATGCGGGGTGAATCGCGGGTGGCTTCGGCGCGTTCGGCCTGTTCGACCGCCTGGGCCAGGCGGCCACCGGCCAGATGGGCGAGCGCGGCGCGAGCGTGGATGGTGGATTCGAAGCGGGGACTGCCGGCGCGGCGGGCGACTCGCAGGGCAGCCTCGAACAGGCGGGTGCCCAATTCGGCGTCGCCCTCGTTGCTGAGCACCCAGGCTGCCTCGGTCAGCGCCCAGATCACATTGCGGCGGGGACCGAGCTGGCTGTCACCGATGACGGCCCGGGCGGCGGCCGCCAAGGCTTCGCGGTTCCGCCCGGCAGCCGAATAGGCCTGTGCCAGCAGGGAGTAGGCGACGCGGACGCATTCGGGACTACCGCCCGCCCGGTAGTGGCGCAGCGCCTCGGCGAAATACCTTGCGGCGCACGCGGGATCCGCACTGTAGAGGGCGAGCGCGCCCGCGTACACATTGGTGGTACCGGCTACCCAGGGATCGGCAGCGGCGTCGACCTCGGCCAGCAGCCATCGAATGTGCTCCGCGGCCCGGTGCGGTTCGGCGAATTCGGAGACCTGGACGAAGACCAGCGCGAGGCGGGCCCGCGCGGCCGCCACCCTATTGCCGTCCGCTTCGGTGGCGCGGATGAGTTCGTCGAGCGTCTTCTCGATGTCGACCGTCGCATCACCGGCCAGCATGGTTTCGGCCACCGCCAGCGCGAGATCCGCGGCCAGGGTGCGGTGCCGCGGGGTACCCGCGACCGCGAGATGGTAGAGCCGCACCAGGTTCCGGCGTTCCACCTGCAGGAACGCGCGGGTGGCATCCAGATCCGTCAGGCGGGTGCCCGGATGACCGGTCGGCGCGAGCCGCAGCCGCAGGCCCGGATGCCGCACGCGCAGCACGGTTTTCATGGTGGCCAGGTAGTAGTCGAGCAACCGCGCGACCACATCCGCGTCCGGATCACGGCCGTGACCGAGCGCGAACAGCCGCATGAGGTCGTGATAGTGGTAGCGGCCGCGGCCCGCGGTTTCGAGCATGCCGCGATCCACCAGCTCCTCGCAGACGTCCTCGGCGAGCGGTTCGATGGTGTCGAGCACGGCGGCGGTCGCGGCCAGCGGCAGATCGGGCAGCTGGGCGGCGGCCAGCAATCGGAAGGCGCGGGCGGCGGCGGGCGGCAGTTGCTCGTAGCCGGCCCGGAACGCGGCCGTCAACGCCAGCTCCCCCGCCCGGAAACGATCCAGGTCATGGCGTTCCGCGGCGAGCCGGTCGGCCTCGGAGACAATGGTCCACTGCGGCCGGGCCGCCACACGCGCGGCGACGATGCGCACCGCGATGGGCAGCAGGCCGCACAGTTCCACGATGCGCCGGGCGGCCTCCGGTTCGGCGGCGGTCCGGCGCGCGCCGACGATACGGGTGAAAAGCCGCACGGCTTCACCGGTTTCGAGCACCCGGAGCGCGGCCGAGTACACGCCGGGCAGCGCGGTCAGCGGGCGCCGCGCGGTGGTCAGCACCGCGCAGCCGGGCTCGCCGGGCAGCAGCGGCACCACTTGCGCTGCGTCGCAGGCATTGTCGAGCACGAGCAGCATGCGGCGGCCGCTCAGCGCCGACCGGAACAGCGCGGCCCGCTCGTCGACACCGGACGGGACCGCGCGCTGCGGAACACCCAGTGCGCGCAGGAACGCGCCCAGCACATGTTCCGGATCGGCGGGTGCCGCACCGGCGCCGTGCAGGTCGGCGTAGAGCTGACCATCCGGGTAGCAGTCCCGGATGCGGTGCGCCACATGCAGGGCCAGCGCGGTCTTGCCCACGCCGCCCATGCCGGAGAGGGCGACAATGGGCCGGATGCTGTCGGCGAGCACGCCGCACAGTTCCCGCACCAGGTCCTCGCGGCCGGTGAAATCGGCGGTGTCGGGCGGTAGTTGCGCCGGTTCGGGAGTGCAGACCGCGATGGCCGCGGTCATCGTGTCGGTTCCGGGCAGTTCGTCGGCGAGGATCTGCCGGTGCAGTTCCAAGAGCGCGGGCCCGGGTTCGATGCCCTGCTCGGCGACCAGCAGCTTGCGGATCCGCTGATATTCGTCGAGGGCCTCGGTGCGCCGGCCCGCCCGGTACAGGGCGGTGATCATGAGCCCGCGCAATCGCTCGCTGTGCGGATCACCGGTGATGAGCGCCTCCAGATCGGCGATGGCGCGCGGGTAGTCGCCGCGTTGCACCGTCAGGTCGGCCAGGTCTTCCTCGAGCGAGCGCTTCAATCGCCGCAGCCGTGCCCGCTCGATCTCCACCCAGGGACCGGAAACTCCGCTGAGCGGATCGCCCCGCCATTCCCGCAGCGCCGCACGCACGATCGCGTCGGCGCGATCGAATTCCCCGGCGGCTCGAGCGGTATCGGCCGCCACACGATGCGCTTCGACGCGGTCCACATCCATGGCCAGCGGGCCGGACAGCCGATAGCCACGCGATTCCGAGGACAGTGTGACCGGGTCGGCGGTCACCGTGCCGTTCACGGTCACAACCTGTTGCGTGGGCGCGGTGACCGTTTCCTGGCAGGCGAGGAGTTTGCGCAGGGCCCAGGCGTAGTTGCGCAGGGCGCCCACGGCGGAGGGCGGGCGGGTCACACCCCAGATGCCGTCGGCCAATTCTTCGACCGAGAGCGCGCGTCCGCGCGCGCAGGCCAGCATGACGAGGGCGGCCTGCTGCTTGGGCGGCATGGTCGCGGTGGGCACGCCATCCGACCTCAACTCGACCGGTCCCAGCACTGCGAGCTCCCAGGCCATTGCGAACTACCTCCCCACGAACCACTGACTGTCACGGACGCTAACGAGCACCGCGTGATCGTTTCATGACCGGGGAAGGCCGCCGTACGCTGCGGTACCTCAGACGCTGCGGTCGAGGGCGTGCACCGCGGCCACGTCGTCCGGCGCGCCGGTGGCCTCGAGCCGGACTTCATTGCGGCCGAAGGCATGCAGCAGCAGTTCGGACGGCAGGCCGGCCAATACGACGCTGCGATCGCCCGCCTGATGCGCGACGACGCGGCGGCCGTCCGGCGTCGCCAGCGCGACGGTCAGGTCCGCCTTGCGATAGGCCATCCGAGCCAGGCGGGCCAGCACTTTCCACAGCGCGTCCTCGTCGGCGGCGGAGAGTTGCCGGGGTTCCCAGCCGGGTGTGCCGCGGCGGACGTCCTCGTGATGCACGAACATCTCGGTGAGGTTCATGAGCGAATCCACCGGGCGCAGGTAGAACGGCGGGCCGGTGCGCACCTCGTCGAGCAGTTGCGGGAAAGGACGCCGAACGACCTTTTCCTGCACGCGTTCCAGGTAGGGCGCGAAGGGCTTCAGCATGATGCCGGGCGCGGCATCCGGGCGGCGTTCCCGGACGATCAGGTGTGCGGCCAGATCCCGGACGGTCCACTCCCCGCACAGGGTCGGTGCGTCCGGGCCCTTTTCGGCCATCGACTGCACCAGGGCCTGGCGTTCCCTCTGGGCCATACTCATGGCTGAACCCTATCCCGGCCGCGACCTCCCGCGCACGGCCGCGTTTTCCGGGGGTTCGCCCTGCTCGGTTCGGATTTCGGCCCTCTCAGCGGGGTCTTAAGCGGATCACCCGGCCTTCGATAAGCGGCGCAGTCGATCATGATTCCAGTCGCGGACATCGGGACGATGTCGGTGAACATCGCGGATTCGAGCCGCTGCCGGGTTGGCATCCGCCAATTCGGGTCGGTAGCTTGACTCCTCGGTCCATAGGGTCGTGGATCCCAAGTACAAGAAGGGCAACATTTTGAAGAAGATCGTCACCGGCGCTGCCGTGATGGTCGCGGCCGCCGGTTCCCTGCTCGTCGGCACCGCGGCTCCGGCCTCTGCCCAGTCGCTGAACTTCGGCGCGATCGCCCTGTCGGTGTCGACCGGCAAGATCGGCTACTCGTACGACTACTCGGACAGCGCGTCGGCGCAGACCGCGGCGGTGAACGAGTGCACCTACAACGATTGCAAGGTCGTGGCGAAGTTCGCCGACGGCTGTGGCGCAGTCGCCTACTCGGACAACGAGGGTTACTACACCTTCGGCGCCGCGTCCTCGCGCTCGGCGGCCAAGAGTCAGGCGCTGGGCCGCAACTACGGCGACGCCACCATCATCCACTGGAACTGCACCACCGGCTACCAGCTCTAGCCACGAATTCCGATACAGGGGAGCAATTTCGTTGAAGCACACCATCTTCCGCGCCACCGCCGCGGTTTTGCTGGCCACTTCAGCCTTCGGGCTGGTCGCCTGCAGCAAGTCCGGTGACTCGGCCTCGCCGTCCACCACCACCACCTCCGCCGCCGCGCCCGCCGGAAACTTCCAGGGCGACACCGACAGTGACACCAAGGTCACCGGCGCCGCCCCCTCGACCACCGCCGTGCCGAACCTGCCCAAGCCGACCGTGCAGGAACTCAACGACAAGGTCACCAAGGCGTTCGACCCGTCCATCGACTCCAAGACGAAGACCAGCTGGATCGAGGACGCCGGTCAGGACCCGGAGCTGGCCGCCAAGCTGGTCGACGCCGCGAAGAAGAACAACGTCCAGATCAAGATCACCAACGTGCAGGATCCGGTCGACGGCAAGCTCAAGGCCGACGCCGACGTCACCATCGACGGCTCCCCGGTGAACAACGCCACCGTCTCCTTCGTCGCCGACGGCACCGAGTGGAAGATCGACCACAACTACGCCTGCAGCATCGTGAAGGCCGCCAAGCTCGACTCCGCCGCCTGCCAGGACAAGTAGGACAGCAGGGCCCGATGACTCAATAAAGCCCGCTGGCCCTTATACGCCGAAATGGCCCCCGCAGCAATAGCTGCGGGGGCCATTTCTCTTGCGGCCGTGAGGATTCCGGTCAGACGCCGATGACCGTGGGGACGATCATCGGGCGGCGGCGGTATTTCTCCGCCACCCAGCGGCCGACCACGCGGCGGACGCTCTGGGCGATGCGGTGGGTGTCGGTGACGCCCTCGTTGGTGAGGCGGCGCAGTTCGGCCTCGACGAGTTCCTGGGCGTCGTCGAGCGCGTCCGGGTCGTCGGAGAAGCCGCGGCCGTGGACTTCCGGTGCGCTGACCGGCTTTCCGGTGGTCGAGTCGACCGCGACCGTGATGGAGATGAAGCCACCCTCGCCGAGGACCAGGCGGTCCGAGAGGGTGGATTCGCCGACATCGCCGACCGACAGGCCGTCGACGTACACCTGGCCGACCGGGACGCGGCCGGTGATGGAGGCGATGCCGTCGACCAGGTCGACCACAACACCGTTCTCCGCCAGCACGACTCGCTCCTCGGGCACGCCCGTCGCGACGGCCAGCGCGCCGTTGGCGCGCAGGTGCCGCCACTCGCCGTGCACCGGCATGGCATTGGTGGGACGGACCGCGTTGTAGAGGTACAGCAGCTCGCCCGCCGAAGCGTGGCCGGAGACATGGACTTTCGCGTTCTGCTGGGTCACCACGGTGGCGCCGAGACGAGCCAGGCCGTTCACGACGGCGAACACGGCGTTCTCATTGCCGGGAATCAGCGAGGACGCCAGCACCACGAGATCGTCGGCGCGAATATTGATCTGGCGGTGATCGCCGCGCGCCATCCGCGACAGCGCCGACAGCGGCTCGCCCTGCGAACCGGTCGAGATCAGCACCAGCTTGTGCACCGGCAGATTCGCGGCCTGATCCAGATCCACGACGAGACCGTCCGGCACATCCAGGTAGCCGAGGTCCTGCGCGATCTGCATATTGCGCACCATGGACCGGCCCACGAAGCAGATGCGGCGGTCGTAGCGCTGCGCCACATCGATCACCTGCTGGATGCGGTGCACGTGCGAGGCGAAGGACGCCACGATGACCCGGCCCTTGGCCTTGCCGATCACATTGTCGAGCACCGGGCCGATCTCGCGCTCGGGCGTCACGAAGCCCGGCACCTCGGCATTGGTGGAGTCGACCAGGAACAGGTCCACGCCCTCGTCGCCGAGGCGGGAGAACCCGGCCAGGTCGGTGAGGCGGCCGTCCAGCGGCAGCTGGTCCAGCTTGATGTCACCGGTGTGCAGGGCGATACCCGCGGGCGTGCGGATCGCGACCGCGATGGCATCCGGGATGGAGTGGTTGACGGCGAAGTACTCGCAGTCGAACGGGCCGTGCTGGGTGCGCTGGCCCTCGGTGACCTCGGTCAGGTTGGGCTGCAGGCGATGTTCCCGGCACTTGGCCGCGACCAGGGCGAGCGTGAACTTCGCACCGATGACCGGGATATCGCGCTTCAGGCGCAGCAGGAACGGCACCGCGCCGATGTGATCCTCGTGCCCGTGGGTGAGGATGACCGCGGCGATATCGTCCATGCGGTCCTCGATGGGACCGAAGTCCGGCAGGATCAGATCCACGCCGGGCTGCTGATCCTCGGGGAACAGCACACCGCAGTCGACGATGAGCAGCTTGCCGTCGTACTCGAAAACGGTCATATTGCGGCCGATTTCACCGATACCGCCGAGCGCGAACACGCGCAGGCCGCCCTTCGGCGCCTTCGGCGGGGCGCCCATCGCGTGCGGATCCCGCTGCGGCGGCGCGGTGTTCTCGGCCCGATCGCCGCGGCCCGACTGGCGGGAACGCGCGCCGCCCCGGCGGGAACGATCCTGACGGCCACGGGCGGAATCATCCTGACGCGCACGGCTGTCGTCCTGACGACCGGCGGCCGGGGCGTCCTGCGCCTCTGCCGACGCGCCATTGCGGCCGCGACCCCGGGCCGATCGACCGTTGGCGGATTCGCTTGCGGCAGTAGCGGATTCACCGCCTCCGGCATCCTGCTGACCGGTGCCACGCGCAGCGGCGCCCGACTTCCCGGCAGCGCGGCCCGAGCCCGCAGAGGCGGTCGAACTCGCACCGGCGGAGGCGTTCGAATCAGCCCCGGCGGCAGCGGACTTCGCGGCCGCGGTGGTCTCGGTCGCGGCGGCTTGCGCGCCCGCGTCCGCCGAAGACGCTGCCTTCGGCTGATATTCCGGTGCGTCCGGTGTCGGCGCGGGTGCTCCCGCGGCGCGGCTCGCGGTACGACGCGGCCGGCGTCCCACCGGGCCCGTCACGCAAGCACCCCGGCGGCGCGGAGGTCGACGGCGAGCGCGTCGAGCTGGTCCGCGGTCGGCATGAGTTGTGGCAAACGTGGCTCCCCTGTTTCGATGCCGAGCAGGCGCAGTGCTCCCTTGGTCATGGCGACGCCACCCAGGCGGGACATGGCCCGATTGAGCGGCAGCAGGCCGACATTGATCTCACGGGCGCGCTGCACCTCCCCGGCGAGATAGGCCTCGCGCAGCGCGCGCAGGCGATCCGGCACGAGATGGCCGATAACACTGATGAATCCGGTTGCGCCGAGCGACAGCCACGGCAGGTTCAGCGCGTCGTCACCGGAGTAGAAGGCCAGTCCGGTCTCCGCGATCAGTTCGGCGCCGGCGTTCAGATCACCCTTGGCGTCCTTCACCGCGACGATGCGCGGGTGCTCGGCGAGCCGGCGAATGGTGTCGGTGGCGATGGGGACCACGGAACGCGGTGGAATGTCGTAGAGCGTCACCGGCAGATCGGTCGCGTCGGCGACGGCGGTGAAGTGGGCGAACAGACCGTCCTGGGTGGGACGCGAGTAGTACGGGGTGACGACCAGCAAACCGTGGGCGCCCGCGCGCTGGGCGTTGCGGGCGAGTTCGATGCTGTGCGCGGTGTCGTAGGTGCCGGCGCCGGCGATGATGGTGGCCCGGTCGCCGACGGCGTCGACGACGGCCCGCAGCAGGTCGAACTTCTCGGATTCGGTGGTGGTCGGCGACTCGCCGGTGGTTCCGGAGATGGCGAGCAGGTCGACGCCGCCGTCGATCAAACGGGCGGCCAGGGCGACACCGGCATCGACGTCGAGCTTGCCTTCGACGGTAAAGGGGGTCACCATCGCGACACCTACTGTGCCGGACGCGTGCAGCTCGATTCGCGTCGATTCACCGTTCGTCATAGTCAGAAGCGTAACGCGTCATCGAAACGGGGTTTGCACCGTTATACCCGAACGGTCTCGTGCGGGGCGGGGAATTCGCGTCAGCCGACTGGATATGGCGTCAAGAGTTTCCTTGAATGATGTCATCGGTGACGTCACACTGGTGTCATGGATCTCGACAAGTACACCGCGCAACTGCGCGAGAACCTCATTGCCGCCGCCGCACTCGGCGATGAGAAGACGCAGGCCACGGCCGCCGCACTGGCCGCCGCGACCGAGAACTCGGCCCGGCTGGTGCTGCTCGCGGCGCTGTCCGAGCTGGCCACCGAGGTCAGCAACACCCTCGGCGACCGCACCGTGCACGTCTCCGTCGACGGTACCGACGCGCACGTGGATGTGCGCAAGACCGCATCCGACGAGCCCCACCAGCCCACCTTCGAGGAAATGACCGGCGACATCAGCCGCGTCACCCTGCGCCTGGTGGAACAGATGAAGGCCCGCGCCGAGGAGGCCGCCGCACAGAGCGGGCAATCCCTCAACTCGTGGCTGTCCACCGCGGTGCAGGGCGCACTGCGCGACCAGATGAAGAGGGGTGGCCCCGGCCGCTGCGATACGCCGTAGCCACGAAACCCCCTGGCGGGCATTCCCCGGCCGCGCCCGCCCCGGCGGGACATCCAGCAAAGCTGGTGACGAATCCACACGGCGGCCCGGAAAAGCCTTGCAGCTCAGTCGGTTACGCTGACCCGGCCATCCGTGTCGATCTCGGTGCGGCGGTCGTGGTCGGGCGCGTGCGCCAGGACCGTGCCCAGCACGTGGCGGCCCAGCGGGAGCACGCGCACGGTGACCGAACCGTGGTTCGCCGCATCCAATTCCCTGGTGGCGGCGTCGATCACGCGTTTACGCACCCATTCGGGGACACCCGCGAAACCGCCGTCGTCGAGCAGCACCACCTCGACGCCGCGGCCACGCGCGCCGCGCGCCGCGCCGCTGAGTTCCTCGGTCACCAGCTGCGGGGCCCGGAGGCCGTCGCGCAGTTCGGCTTCCAGCAGCCGGCATTCCTCTTGTTCGGTGGCGGTCAGCTCCGCGCCGTCGGCAATGCGTTCCAGGATGGGCCGGGCCACCAGGTCCAGGCGCGCCAGCTGGCGATTGCGTTCACTGTCGGCGGCGGCCATGGTCGCCTCGGCGGCGGCCCGCATCATGGCGTCCTCACGCAGCATGCGCAAGGAACGCTGCATGGGCCGCATGATCGCGGTGAAGAACGAGATGGCCGTGAGGGTTCCGATCGGCACCAGCGAGCCGACCAGCGTCGGTGCGGGCAGATGCTCGCCGACGCCCGCCAGCAGCACCGCGCTCGCCACCGCCAGCGCGCCCGCCCACGCGGTGCGAATCCGCCCGCGCAACACCAGCACACTGAATACATAGGACGAGGCGAAGGCCGACCACACCGACTGGTGCGACATGGACGGCGCGGGCTGCATCACCGAGAGTCCGGTGGCCGCGGTCGCCGCGACGACCGCGAAGAACGCCACCGGCAGCGGCAGCGGATCCACCGGGATGGCGGTCACCAGCCCGCCCGCGATCAGCATGAGCAGCGCGCTCACTATCGCCGCCCACAACGGGGTGTCGGCGAAGGCCGGCATCATGTAGAGCGCGATGACCGCTTCCAGCATGAGCAGGAACAGCCAGGCGGCGCGTCCGCGCAGGCCGAGCAGATCCCGCAGGCCGAACCGTGAATCCAGTTCCACCACACGGGTTTCAATGGGAGCCATCGCCACCCCACACCAGGGTGACCGTGGTGCCCTCTCCCGGCGCCGATTCCACGAACGCCGAACCGCCGGCCAGTTGCCGCATGCGGCCCAGAATGCTCATCGAGATGCCCAGCCGATCGGCGGGTACCACCGCGAGGTCGAAACCCGCTCCGTCATCGGTGAACACGATGCGGATACTGCCCGCGCTGATGGTGGCCGTGACGGTGCGCCGCACGTCGCGGCCGGGAATCGAGGCGTGCCGCAGGCTGTTCCGCGCCGCCTCGGTGAGGGCGGCGGCAATGGTGCCGGCGGCCTGCACCGGCATGCGCAGATCGTCGTAGCCCGGCCAGGTGCGGGTGGCGAAGCGAATGCCCGAATTCACGTCCTGCACGGCGGATCTCAGGAACAGCACCGCCGAGCGGGCGTCCAGCAGATCCGGATCGCGGTCGTCGCCGCGGCATTCGTCGAGTTGTTCCAGGGTGCGTTCGGCCTGCCGGCGCAGCACATCCGAATGGGTGCCCGCGCGTGCGGCTTCCAGCAGGGTCGACAGCACGGCGTCGTGGATGAGCGCGGCGAAGCGCGCGCGTTCCCGATCCCGCGCCTGCGCGGCGGCCTGTGCGGCGGCGCGGCGGCTGGCGATGGCGGACTCCCGGTCCACGCGGGCCGCGGCGCCGGTGGCGGCGGTGCCGCACCACACGAACAGCGCCGACAAACCCGCCGAGCGCAGGAAGTTCTCGGTGAGATTCTGTGGTGTCACGGCACTGACCGTGTAGATGGTGGCCAGCGCCGCCGAGGTCGAGGCCGCCAGCAGATAGGTGACGGTCACCCGGGTCGGGAAGGCCAGTACGGCCGCGCACACCGCGAGCGCGGTCACCCGATAGGGCCACACCGAATTGGCGTCGATCGAATGCAGTCGCACCGCCAGCGGAATGGTGGCCAGCGCGATCAGGAAACTCACGGCGGCACAACCACACACGATGCGGATGGCCCGCGGCCCGGAGACCGCCGACACCACCACCAGCACCGGGTACCAGCCGAAGCACAGCACCACCGCCAGCACCGACCACCACACCGGCTGCGGCCGGCCCTGCTGCGCGATCTCGGGCAGTTCGGCGCAGCCGACGATGATGCCCGCGATGCCCGCCGAGAGACCGAGCCGCCGCATGATGCGGTCGTAGGCCGCCGTCGAGGGATCCTCGGCGACGGTGAAACCCACGCGCAGCCACTGGACGAGCTGGGTGACGGCGGGTATGGACCGCTCGGGCCGAGCGGCGTCCAGCGTGCCGGACGTTGCGGTCATGTGCGCGGATCCCGTTCGGGGACAGGCAACCACCCGTCCTCGACGGCCCGCTTGTAGAGGTCGGTCTTGGTGGGCGCGGGACGGCCGGCGTCCGAGTACTTCTGCCGGATCCGGCCCAGATAATCGTTGACGGTCTGCTCGGACAGGCCGGTCATGCGGGCGACCCGCGAGGCCTTCTCACCCGACGCGTACAGCTGCAGCACCTGCTGCTGCCGCGGGCTCAATCCGACGTTCGACAGTTGCGGGTCGCCGTCGATGGCGGCCGCCCAGTCGGTGGTCACCACCTGTTCGCCCTGTGCGGCGCGGCGGACGGCCGCCACCACGGTCGGCACATCCTCCGATTTGCGGACCACACCCAGCACGCCGGCGCGTGCGGCCGACCGCACCATGTACGGATTGTCGGCGCCGGTGAACACCAGCACCTCGATGCCGCGCTCGCGGAGCGCGCGCACATTGTCCTCCGGCTGTGATCCGTCGGCGAGCCGTAGATCCAGTACCACCAGATCCAATTGCGGTCCCGCCACCAGTAATTCGGCCACGGTGCCCGCGGTGATCACCAACTCCAGGTCGGCCTCGGGCGCCAGCATGGCTGCCAGCCCGATCGCTACCGACTCATGATCCTCGACCAGCCCGATCCGGCGTATCCCCGACTCTTGCGCCTCCACGGCGGCCTTCACCTCTCTCCACACTCCTGAAATGTCTTCTCGAGTATGACGGTCGTGGGCTCCGATGTGTCAGCCACCAGAATTCGGGGGCGCACCGCTGCGCCGTCATAGCGGGCCGGTATTACGCCATGAGCTGGGCGGCCACGGTCGCGCCGAGTTCCCAGCAGCGTTCGATATCCGTTTTGGCGGGCGGGCCGGAAACGATCACCGAGGCGGCGGCCTGCTCCCAGCCGAGGCCGGTCGTCACGCTCGCCACGCTGCGTTCCGCGCCCTCGGTGCCCTGATTGCCGTGAATGTAGAGGCCGTACGGACGGCCCCTGGTGGAATCCAGGCACGGGTAGTAGAAAGTGTCGAACGCGTGCTTGAGCGCGCCGCTCATGTAGCCGAGATTGGCGGGCGTCCCGAGCAGATAACCGTCCGCTTCGAGCACATCGGTGGCACTGACCGCCAGCGCCGCGCGGCGCACCACGTCCACGCCCTCGATCTCCGGATCGGTCGCACCCGCGACGACCGCCTCGAACATCTCCTGCATGAACGGTGAGGGCGTGTGATGAATGATCAGCAACGTCGGCACGAATTCGAGCGTAACGCCCGGCCGTTCCGGCGCGCGCGGGCCATCGCATCCGGCCGGCCGGCGGGGCCCGGGACGGCGATTCGCGCGCACGGCCGAAAGATCGAATTCATGACAATCCGTGCCAGACATGACGAAAAGTCCTCGACCGCATGACCATTGGGCTCCGACCTGGCAATCTTTTTGATCGACCGGACTGATCGGCGCCCAGTACGACCGCCACCACAACACCCGATACAGCCCGCAAGCGCAGTTTCCGCACAGCAAACCTAAGCACGGAATCGGGTGCGGTGAAAAGCCCGTCGGCTATCTCACGGCAGCGACCCGTTGAGATTGATCCGATGCAGCGCGAGCGCGAGATGCAGCGCTGACGCCCCGCGGGCGTATCCGGCCGATAGCCGAGCACCGCGGTCGCATTCCATCGGCGGCGCGGCGGGCCGGATCAGGATCTGCGGCTGGATCTGCCGCAGGCCGTGCACGGGATTACGCCGCATGCGTTCTGGCATCCGACCCTCGCCGGTGAGCTGCCGCCGTTCCCACTCGTCGCCGACAATCCGTTCCTGCTCGCGCCCTATCGCACCGCCGACGGTCGGACCGTCATGGCGTCGGGGGTGTATCCGCATCTGGCGGCGAAGTGGTGCCGATTCCTCGATGTACCACCGGATTACGCGAAAGTGGCGGCCGCGTTCGCCAAGCGCGAGGCGTTCGAGCTGGAGGAAACCGCGAACGCGGCCGGACTGCCGCTGTGTGTCGCGCGCACACCCGAGGAATGGCTCGCACACCCGCAGGGCGCGTTGCTGGCGGGGCAGCCGGTGATCGGGCTGCGTCGCATCGGCGATGCCCCGGTGCACGAATTCGGTGCTTCGGCAAGGCCTTTGGACGGTGTGCGGGTGCTGTCGTTCACGCACGCCATTGCCGGGCCGACCGTCGGGCGGACGCTCGCGGAGCAGGGCGCGGATGTGCTGTGCGCGACCCGCCCCAACGACTACGAGCACGATTTCATCTACGCCGAAGCGAATGTCGGCTCGCGCAGCGCCTATCTTGATCTCACCACCGAGGCCGGTCGGGCACGCGCCGAACAGCTGCTGGCCGATACGGACATCGTGGTCAACAACCATCGCGGCGACAAGCTCGAGCAGCTGGGTCTCGACCCGGATCAGCTCGCGGCCCGGTTCCCGGGCATCATCGTCGTTTCGGTGACTTGCTATGGCTCCGAAGGGCCTTGGCGGACGCGCGGCGGCTTCGATATGAACGGTTCGGCCGCCTCCGGGCTGATGACGCTCGAAGGCAGCCCCGACGATCCGAAACTGCCTGTCACCGGCATGATCAACGACTTCATCACCGGTCATATGGGTGCGGTCGGCGCGCTCGCCGCGCTCAGCAAGCGCGCCACCGAGGGCGGATCCTGGCACGTCACAGTGAATCTCACGCGCACGGCCATGTGGTATCAGACGCTGGGCCTGGTCGACCCGGCCGGCGCGGGCACTGATGACGAGCATTCGCTACGTGATCCTGCCGCCTATGACGCCCCGGCCCGCTCGGCGATATCCACATGCTCGCTCCGCCGGTCCGGTTCTCGCACACGCCACCGGCCTGGCCCGAGCCGCCGTTGGTTCCGCGGGGTTCGAGCCATCCGGTGTGGCGCTGATTTACTGCTGCGGCGCGCCCGGATTGAAGACGCCGAAGCGGTTGCCCGAGGTGTCGAGCAGGTGCGCGAAGACCAGGCCCGAGGGCGTGGTCACGACGGGGACATCGATCTTCGCGCCGAGGCGTTCGGCCTCGGCCACCGTGGCGGCGACATCGGCGACCAGGACGAAGAAGATGGCGTGGTTGGCGGCCGCGTCATCGGTGTGCGTGATGCCGCCGACGGCATGGTCGCCGCCGGCGTAGGTGGCGAGGTCGTAGGTGCCGCCGAGGTCCGGATCCGCGGCGAAGGTCCAGCCGAAGAGGTTGTTGTAGAAGCTCTTCGCCTCCTCCGGGGTGTCGCTGCCGATCTGGAACCAGGCGACGGTGTTGATGGCGGGTGCGGTCATGAGAATTCCTCCCGAGATGTGGTCAGTGCGTTTTCGCTCCTTCACGATCTCCCGCCCCGGCGACAACCCCCTGTCGGTGTTTCCGGAACTTTCCGGCCGGTTCAAGCGAATGCGACGATCCGCAGCTTCCGATCCGGAATATCCAGATCACAGCTCTCCAGCGGTCGCGGCAGGGTCGGCTCGTCGGTGAGGGCGACATCCACCATCCGATCCAGCCGGAAACACCGTGCCGCATCCCGCAATCGGCACCAGCTCACCAGGTACCACCCATTGGGCCCGTTCAACAACAGCATCGGCTCGACCCGCCGCCGCGTCCCCGCCCCGAACCGATCCCGATACTCGAACTCCAGCACCCGATGCGTCAGCACGGCCTGCTCCACGAGCGGCGGAATCCCCTGCGACACAACAGTTTCACCGGACTCCAACAACCCCACCCGATTGGCCAGCTCCCGCGCCGCCACCACATCCGCCTCCGACATGGCGGCGAGTATCTTCCGCAACGCGGTCCGCCCCGCATGCGCGAACGGCTGATCCAAACTCCGCTCCAACGCCACCGCCAAAGCCACCGACTCCGCCGCCGAAAAGTTCAACGGCGGCAACGACATGCTCTTGTCCAGCGCATACCCCCCACGCCGCCCCACATCCGCATAAATCGGCACGCCCGACTGCTGCAACGCACTGATATCCCGCTCGATGGTCCGCACACTGACCTCGTACCGCCCGGCCAGCTCCCGCGCCGACCGCACCCGCGGCGCCACCGCCCGCAACTCCTCGACGATGGCATAAAGCCGATCAGTCCGATTCACGGCCTCACCATAGGCGCGAGCACCGACAGGTTTCGCACGCCGACGACCCGCCGGGTGCGATGACCGGCGGGTCGTTGCGGGTTCACTCAGCGGCGTTGGTGGCGGCGGAGGATGGTGGCGGTGGCGGCTGCCAGGAGGGAGAGGGTGGTGACGGCGGCGAAGGCGAGGTGGTAGGGGGTGGCGGGGTTTGCGGTGGGAGTTGTTGTGCGGGAGAGGATTACGGCGATTATGGCTACGCCTATGGCGCCGCCTATGCGTTGGACGATGTTGACGAAGGCGGTGGCGTCGGGGAGTTGGTCGTGGCGGACCGCGGCGTAGGCGGCGGAGACGAGGGGCATGGAGGCTACCGCGGTGGCGGAACCCGCTGCGAAGAGCAGGAATTCGGTGAGGAGGGTGTTGGTGTCGGGCGGGAGGAAGGCGAAGGGGAGGAAGGTGGCGGCTACCAGGAGATTGCCGATCACGGCGACGGCGCCGCCGCCGAAGCGGTCGGTGAGGCGGCCGCCGAGGGGGAGCATGAGGATGCCGCCGGCGCCATAGGCGATGAGGAGGAGGCCGGTGCGGATGAGGCCGTCGTGGTGCAGGACCTGGAAGTACAGGGGTAGCAGGACCATGACGCCGAACATCGAAGCGCCGGAGCACCACAGGGCGGCGTTCGCAGCGGCGAAGGTGTGGTTCGCGTAGAGGCGGATGTCCATCAGGGGGCGGGCGCTGCGCAAAGTGCGGGCCAGGAAGGCAGTCAGGGCGAGGACGCCGGCGAGGAACGGCAGCCAGACGGAAACCGCTGTGAGAGAACCGTTCGCGCCGATTTCGGACAGGCCGTAGACGACGGCCGAGACGCCGCCGCCTGCGAGGATCAGGCCGACCACGTCGAGACCGTGCACCGGCACACCGGCGGTGCGCGGGAGGTAGCGCAGGCCCAGGACCAGGCCGATGACGCCGAGTGGAATGTTGATCAGGAACAACCACTCCCAGCTCCAGTGCGCGAGCATGAGGCCGCCGATGGTCGGGCCGATGGCGGGTGCGCCGACCACGGCGATGCCGACCACGCCCATGACGCGGCCCATGCGCTTGGGTCCGGCCGCCTGGCCGATGATGGTCTGCCCGGCGGGGATCATGACGCCCGCGGCCAGACCCTGCAGGACGCGCGCGGCGATGAGCCAGCCCGCGGTGGGCGCGAACGCGCACAGGGCCGAGGTGAGGGTGAAGGCGACCAGCGCGCCCAGCCACAACCGGCCGACGCCGACGCGGCGGGCCAGCCAGCCGCAGACCGTGAGCGAAACACCCAGGGCCAGCAGGTATGCGCTGGCGACCCATTGAATCGTGGACAGTGACGCGCCCAGGTCGGCGCCGATGGTGTGCAGGCCGATATTGACCAGCGAGGTGTCGAGCATGCCCATGACCGCGCCGAAGACGACGACGCCGGCGGTGCGCCAGACATGGGCGGGGATCGTGTCGGGAAGTTCCGCGGCCGGGCCGCGAAGTTCGGGGGCGTCCGTGCGCGCCTGCGTCATCGGACCTCTCCTTCAGTTGTAGATGAGCTTCTCGATAGTGGAGGTTATCAATGATTGAGCTACTCAACAATAGGTAGAATCAGCGAGTGCCCGATGACCGCGAGTACCACCCCCGAGGCCTGCTGCACTATCCGACCTACGTGTTCGGCAAGCTGCACAAGAGCGTCCACGCCGAGCTCGGCACCCCGCTGCGCGAGCACTGGGTGCTGACCTACCTCGCCGAAAGCGGCGACATCTCGCAGCAGGAAATGGCGCACGCGCTGGCCATCGACCGCAGCGAGGTGGTCCGGCTCATCGACACCATGGAGAAGGCGGGCCTGGTCACCCGCACCCGCAGCGCCGAGGACCGGCGCAAGAACACCGTCACCATCACCGAGGCCGGCCGCCGCCGGTGGACGGAGACCGACGCACTGATCCAGGAGGCGACCGCGGCCCAGCTGTTCCGGCTCACCCCGGCGGAACGCACTGAACTGCACCGGCTTTCGCTGAAAGCAATCGGCTGGGACCTGGGCGAACTCTGATTAACCAATCCACGTCAGGAGCCCGTAACCAGGGCCATTGGTCGACGAGCCGGCATGGCCTGGGTCTCTGGGCCGGCACGAGAAGATATACGGTGGTCCCGTGCCTTCTCGACCGCGGCTACCCCGTTTACCCCAGCTCACGCCGCCGCTGGACGCCCGGCGCGGCTACGCGCAACACGAGATCCTGGCGGAATTACGCCGGCTCGTGCTGGAGGGGAACCTGCCGCCGGGCACCGGTCTCCCGCTCGGGGATCTGGCCCGGCAGTTCACCGTGAGCGCCATCCCGGTCCGGGAATCACTGCAGACGCTGATCGGTGAAGGGCTGGTCGAGCACCGGCCCAACTTCGGCTATCAGGTGACCATGCTGACCTCGGCCGAGCTGCGCGAGCTGTATGTGGTGCGGGAGCGGCTGGAGTCGGCCGCGCTGGCCGCCGCCGCGGCCCGCGCCACTCGCGCCGACCACGAGCTGGCCAAGGAGATCCACGCCCGGCTGGAAGAGGCGGTACTCACCGAGAACGCGGTGGCCTACCACCGGGAAACCCGGAACTTCCATCTCGCGCTGGTCCGCCCCTCGGGCATGCCGCGCGTGGTACACATGCTGGAGTACGCCTGGAACATCACCGAGCCGGTGCAGCCCATGGTGCACGTGAGCACCATGGACCGGGTGGTCCTGCACGCGGACCACAGCAAGCAGCTCGCGGCGTTCCTGGCCCGCGATGCGGACGCGTTGCTGACAGTCACCGACCTGCACCATCAGCGCCTGAACGGGGTGCTGGAGAATTTGCCTACGGACATCGGACTTTTCGCCGAACCCGCTGGTCAGGAAGATATATAGTTTCAGCAACAACCGGGAAATAGCCGCCCGGTAGCGTCTCGCACACCTCTGCTCCCCAATGGCGGGGACCCTGAGAGATCGGATGTGCGACATGACTGAAACCGTCGATGACGACCGCGCCTCCCTGCACGCGCAGGTGAAAGGCCCCGCCCGCCGCTTCGAGAAGCGGTGAGTCACATGCGCATTCGAGTCATCAACCCGAACACCACGGCGGCCATGACCGCCGTCATCGAGGAATCCGCGAAAGCTGTCGCGGCCCCGGGAACGATCGTAGAGGGCATCACCCCCGCCATGGGGCCGGTTTCCATCGAAAGCCACTACGACGAGGCGCTTTCCGTGCCGGGCCTGCTGGCCGAGATCGCGCAGGGCGAGGCCGAGGGCGTGGACGGCTACGTCATCGCCTGTTTCGGTGATCCCGGACTGGACGCGGCGCGGGAGCTGGCGCGCGGTCCGGTCCTCGGCATCGCCGAGGCGGCCATGCAGTTCGCGAGTCATCTGGGCCGCGGGTTCAGCGTGGTGACCACGCTCTCGCGCACCGCGGGCCGGGCCGCGGATCTCGCCGAACGTTATGGCATGCAGCGGTTCTGCCTCGGCATTCACGGGTGCGAGATTCCCGTGCTGGAGCTCGAGGATCCCAAGGCGCGCCGGGTCATCGCCGATGCCTGCCGCGATGCCGTGCACAGCGACAACTCCGACGCCATCGTGCTCGGCTGCGCCGGCATGGCGGATCTGTGCGAGTACCTGACCGCCGAGGTCGGCGTGCCGGTGGTCGACGGTGTCGCCGCCGCCACCTTGCAGGTGCAGTCGCTGATCACCATGGGACTCCGCAAGTCCGGCCGCGGCGAGTTCGCCCGCCCCCTGCCCAAGCAATACACCGGGTTGTTGTCCGATTTCTCGATCACCGAGGAGGTCCGTTCGTGAGCCTGCCGCGCGAAGTGCTGGCTGGTATCGAATCGCGTTTGCACACAGTCGATGCGGAACTGGCGCGGCTGTATCCCGGGGATCGCCCCGGGCAGCCGATCCACACCGCGTATGTCTCGGGGGCGGATGCCTCGGAGACGCTGCCCGCCGAATGGGGCGCGGTGGCGATCGACCTCGCGGAGCGGCAGCGGGAGCTGCTGATCGAGCTCGCGGGCGAAGACGTGGTCAACCAGGTCCTGATCACCTTGCGGCGGCGGCCGATCCAGGATCTGCGCCTGGATTTCGAGGACGGGTACGGCACCCGGCCGGATGCGGTCGAGGACGCGGACGCGGTGCGCGCGGGCCAGGTGCTGGCCAAGCTGCCGCCGGAGATCAGCTCGCGCGGTATCCGCATGAAGGGGCTCACCTCGCTGGAGTGGGCGCGTGCCGTGCGGACCCTGGAGAAGGTCCTCGACGGCGCCGGCGGCGTGCCGGAGGGCTTCGTGTTCACGGTGCCGAAGATTCGCTCGCTGCGGCAGGTCGACATCACCGTGGAACTGTGCGAGTCGCTCGAGTCGTCGAACGGATTGCCTTCCGGCGCACTGAAGTTCGAGCTGCAGATCGAGTCCCCACAGGCCGTGATCGCCGCCGACGGCACCGCGCCCGTCGCCGAGGCGATCCATCGCTCCGCCGGTCGCTGTACCGGATTGCATTACGGCACTTACGATTACAGTGCGGCCTGCGGTATCGCACCGCAGTTCCAGTCGCTGGAGCATCCGGTGGCCGATCACGCCAAGGCGGTCATGCAGGCCGCCGCCGCCCAGACCGGCGTGTGGGTGTGCGACGGTTCCACCCAGGTGCTGCCGCTCGGCTCCCCCGACGAGGTCGCCGCGGCCGTGGCCCGGCACTACCGCCTGGTCACGCGCTCGCTCGAGCACGGCTACTACCAGGGCTGGGACATGGGTCCCGGCCATCTGGTGACGCGCTGGGCGGCCACTTTCGCGTTCTATCGCCACGCCTTGAGCGTGGCCGCGCCCCGTATCGGCCGCTACCTGGATCGCCAGGGCGGCGCGGTCGTCGACGAGCCCGCCACCGCGCAGGCACTGGCGACCGTCGTACTGCGCGGATTGTCTTGCGGCGCTTTTGGTCCCGGTGATGTGACCGCGCTGGTTCCGGCTGCCACCGTCGAGGTGCTGCAGCAATTGCGAGAAAGGAAGATCCCGGCTCTATGAGCGACAACGATTTCACGCGACTTCCAGATCTGGCCGTCCGTACCCTGGGCGGCGCAGTCCTGTGGGCGAACGACGAATCCTTCGCGGAGAAGGAGAATTTGATCCGCCCGGAAGCGGCGACCTACTCCCCCGCGACCTTCGGCCACAAGGGCCAGGTCTACGACGGCTGGGAAACCCGCCGCCGGCGCGGTGACGTGGGCGCGCATCCGGCGGGCGACGACGCCGACACCGCCATCGTGCGGCTCGGCGTGCCCGGCGTGATCAAGGGCGTGGTGGTGGACACCGCCTGGTTCAAGGGCAACTACCCGCCCGAGGTCTCGGTGGAAGCCATTGCGCTGGAAGGCTATCCGTCCGTCGAGGAACTGGTCGCGGCCGAGGGCTGGACCACCATCGTCGAGCGCGCCAAGGTGCAGGGCGACTCCCCGAACCCGTTCGCGGTGGATTCGGCGAAGCGCTGGACCCACGTGCGCCTGCGCATGTTCCCGGACGGCGGCATCGCCCGGCTGCGCGTGCACGGTCTGGCCAAGCCGGATCTGCGCTGGCTGGAAGCGGGCCCGTTCGATCTGGCGGCGCTGGAGAACGGCGGCCGGATCGCCGACTGCTCCAATGTCTTCTTCTCGCACCCGCTGAACATCCTGATGCCGGGCCGCGCCCGCCTCATGGGTGACGGCTGGGAGACCGCGCGCGGCCGCGACCGCAATGCCAACGACTGGGTGCAGGTGCAGCTCGTCGAGGAGGGCGTGCTGAACGCCGTCGAGATCGACACCTCGTACTTCCTGTTCAACAGCCCGGGTGCGGTGTCGCTCACCGGCATTCGCGCCGACGGCACCGAGGTCGAGCTGCTCGGCCGCACGGTGCTGCAGCCCGATACCCGGCACCGGTTCTTCATCGACTCGGACGAACCGGTGGTGCAGGCCCGGCTGGACGCCTACCCGGACGGAGGTATGGCCCGGCTGCGTCTCTTCGGCACGCTGACCGAGGCGGCGCGCGACCGGCTGCGCAAGGAGCAGGAGGAACTCGCGTGAGCGACTTCGATCTGGACTACCCCCGCGATATGGTCGGCTACGGGCCGAACCCGCCGCATCCGCACTGGCCGGGCGAGGCGAACATCGCGGTCAGCTTCGTGCTCAATTACGAAGAGGGCGGCGAGAAGAGCGTCCTCGACGGTGACGGGGAGTCGGAGGTGCTGCTCTCGGAGATCACTCCGGCGACGGCCTTCCCGAACCGGCACCTGAGCATGGAGACCATGTACGAGTACGGCTCGCGGGCCGGCGTCTGGCGCATTCTGCGGCTGTTCGAGGAGCGCGCGATCCCGCTCACCATCTTCGGTGTGGCGCGGGCGCTGGAACGCAATCCCGAAGTCGTGGCGGCCTTCCAGCGCCTCGGCTACGAGATCGCCTGCCACGGTCTGCGCTGGATCTCCTACCAGGAGATCGATGCCGAGACCGAGCGCGCGCACATGGCCGAGGCCGTGCAGATCCTCACCAAGCTGTTCGGCGAGGCGCCGAAGGGCTGGTACACCGGCAAGGATTCGCCGCAGACCCGCGAATTGGTGGTCGAGCACGGCGGTTTCGTCTATGACTCCGACTCGTACGCGGACGATCTGCCGTTCTACATCAAGGTGGGCGAGCACAACCAGCTGGTGCTGCCGTACACGCTCGAGACCAACGACATGCGCTTCTCCTCCCCCGCCGGCTTCGCCAACGGTGACGAGTTCTTCGCGCACCTGAAGGACGCCTTCGACGTGCTCTACGCCGAAGGCGCCGCCGGCGCCCCGAAGATGATGTCGATCGGCCTGCACAACCGCCTGGTCGGCCGCCCCTCGCGGGCCAAGTCGCTGGAGCGCTTCCTCGACTATGTGCAGTCGCACGACAAGGTGTGGCTGACCCGCCGCATCGATATCGCCGAGCACTGGCTGCAGGTGCACCCGGCGTCCTGAACCCGATTGCCGCCGGGGCTGTTTCGTCATCCGGCCCCGGCGGATCGGACGCGCCCGGCCCTGCCCGTGCCCCGAGCTCTCACCGGCTTCCACCGCGTGAGCGCCGATTACCCGTCGAGGTGTGCGGGATCCGCCTCGGCCGGACGCACCAGAATGCGGCCCGGAACCTGTTGGTTCCGGGCCGCATTCGCCGTTTTCAGAGGGTGCCGTTCTCGATGTCGCGTTTCAGGGCCGCTTGGTATTCGCGGTGCGAGGAGCTGCCGTTGTCGACGGTGAAGGCGATCAGGAGGGGGTTGGCCACGAAGGTGATGTGCTCGTTGACCGTGGTGGTGCCGTCGCCGTTGTCGGTGAAGGTGATCTTCTGGTGGGTGGTGACACCGGGCTGATCCCAGCTGTCGGACAAGTAGTAGTGCTCGGCGGGGTAGATGCGCTGTTCGGCCTGGGTGAGGGCCGGGTAGCTGAAGGGGCCCACCGGGATGTTGTCGAGGGCCGTGAAATCGATTGTCTCGGAGTCGGCGTCGGTGCATGTGCGGTGGTTGATCATGTCCTTCATGAAGGGATGCCGGCCCAGATCGTTCCGCAGGTTCGAGTAGACCGTCCAGACCTTCTCGAAGGGCGCGGCGATGGTGATCGGGAGATCCACCGTCTGCCGGGATCGCGTATCCGCCGGATTCTGTTCGGCGGCTTCGTATGCCGCCCAGTCGGACTGCCAGCCTGCCGTGTACGAGTTGCCGGTTTCGGTACAGACCGGCGCGGTATCCGCATGCGACACCGGCGCACCCACTACCGCCAGGGCCAGGGCCGATAAGCAGCCCCCCACTACAAATTTCACGGGCGAACTGTAACCCGTTCTCGCACGGCCCGCTCGGGGAATGCGAGCGCTTACTTACCGGTGCGCTCCGCCTTCTCCAGATCGACTGCGCGGCGCATGATTTCGCGGGCGCGACTGCGGTCACCCGCATAGTCGTAGGCGCGGGCGACGCGGTAACTGGTGCGCCAGTTGTCCGGGTCCGCTTCCCATTCGGTCTTGACCTGCTCGAAAAGCTCGTCGGCGGCCGCGCGTTCGATGCGCCCGGAGGCGCGGCGTGGCAGCTCGGAGACGTCGAGTTCGCAGTCCTCGGCGTGCGCGCGGCGGGCCAGGTGCTGATGCGCGAAAGCCGCACGGACACTGGAGTACACGACCCACACGCCCACCACCGGCAGGATCAGCACACCGATCCCGATGATGATGCCCGGCACCGAAGGCGAGGCCATCAGGCTGATCGCGATGCGGCCCAGCAGGATGAAGTAGAAGGCCAGGACCAGCACCAGGATGGCGAGGAACGCCATCCGCTTGAGGACCTCGCGATTATTGTTGTCGGCCGTCGCGTTCACAGTTCGAGCAGCGGGTCGATGCCCACGGTCAGGCCCGGGCGCAGCGGGGTCTTGCGGACACCGAGCAGCACACCGGGAACGAACGAGGTGCGGTCCATGGAATCGTGGCGAATGGTGAGCGTCTCGCCCTGGGTGCCGAACAGCACCTCCTGATGCGCGACCAGACCGGCCAGGCGCACCGAGTGCACGCGCACACCGTCCACATCCGCGCCGCGCGCGCCCTCCAGCTCCTGGCTGGTGGCGTCGGGGCTGCGGCCGACCCCGGCCTTCTCCCGCGCCGCGGCAATGATGCCCGCGGTGCGGAAGGCGGTGCCGGAGGGGGCGTCGGCCTTGTTCGGGTGATGCAGTTCGATGACCTCGACCGAATCGAACCAGCGGGCGGCCTGCTCGGCGAAACGCATGGACAGCACCGCGCCGATGGCGAAGTTGGGGGCGATGAGCACACCGACCTCGGGCTTCGCGGCCAGCCAGCCGCGCACCTGATCGAGGCGGTCCGCGTCGAAGCCGGTGGTGCCGACCACGGCGTGAATGCCGTTCTCCACCAGCCACTTCAGGTTCGGCATCACCACATCGGGGTGCGTGAAGTCGACGACCACTTCGGTGCCCGCGGCGGTGAACGCTTCGAGTGCGTCATCCTTGTCGACCTGGGCGACCAACTCCAGATCCGGCGCGGCCTCGACGCCGGCACAGATCGCCTGCCCGACCTTGCCGCGCGCACCGAGCACACCGACACGAATCCGGTTCGTGGTCACCTGGTCACCCTCTTACTCTCGACGACGCCTATACGACAGCCCAACTCTCGGAACTCGCGGCTCCCCCACTCGGCGCCGGGACAAGCCCCTGAAACCCCGTGGGTCGGGTTGTATGCCGTCGAGCCTATCGGGTGGCCGAATCGACCCGCGAAACCCCCTCTGACCTCAGTCGAAAACGATCACCTGACGCAGGGCGTGACCCGCGGCCAGCTCGTCCATGCCCTTGTTGATGTCCTCCAAGCGGATTCGGGAGGAGATCAGGCGCTCCACCGGGAGGGTGCCCTCGCGCCACATTCGGACGTACTCCGGAATGTCACGGGCGGGGACGGCCGAGCCGAGGTAGCTGCCGACGATGGAACGGCCCTGGGCGACCAGGCCGAGCGGGGAGATGCTGGCGCGGGCGTCGGGAGCGGGCAGGCCGACCGTCACGGTGGTGCCACCCGGCGCGGTCGCCGCGACGGCGGTCTCGAAGGCACGGACATTGCCCGCCGCCTCGATCACGACCTCGGCCTGAATGTTCTGCTCGGCGATCTCGGCGGGGGTATAGGAGGAGGTGGCGCCCAGTTCCATGGCGCTCTTGAGCTTCTCCGCGACGGTGTCGACGGCGATGATCTCGCGGCCGGTGCCCGCGCGCAGGGCGGCGGCGACCAGCACCGCGGCCATCCCGACACCGCCGAGTCCCACCACCATGATCCGGTCCGCCGGGGCCGGCTTCGCCGAATTCAGCAGCGCCCCACCGCCGGTCAGCACCGCGCAGCCGAGCACGGCCGCCACCTCGGCGGGCACGTCGTCGTCGACCGGCACCACCGAGCGGCGGTCCACCACCGCATGCGTGGCGAAGGCCGAGACGCCCAGGTGGTGATGCACTTCCGCGCCGTCGCGCAGCAGTCGCCGCCCGCCGCTGAGCAGTTCACCGGCATTGTTGGCCATGCTGCCGGGCAGGCAGGGGGTGCGGCCGTCGGTGGCGCAGCCCGCGCATTCGCCGCACCGTGGCAGGAAGGTCATGACCACCCGCTGGCCGATCTGCAGATCGTTCTCCCCCGGTCCGACGGCTTCGATGCGGCCCGCGGCCTCGTGGCCGAGCAGCATGGGGACCGGGCGCACCCGATTGCCGTCCACCACGGACAGATCCGAATGGCAGAGTCCGGCCGCCTCGATGCGGACCAGCAGTTCACCGGGGGCGGGATCGCCCAGGTCCAGTTCGCTGACGGTGATCGGTTCGGACTTGGCGAACGGGGCGTCGGCTCCGATTCGTTCCAGGACAGCACCACGAATCCTCATGGGCCCGACGCTACTCCATCGTAAGTACGGCATCGGTTCGGTTCGGAACCTTCCCAGACAGTCCGTTCTCTGCTTCGATGGACAGCGGATAGGAGCACGCATGAGCACACCTCTCGCCACGGGCAACCGGGCCCTCAATCACGTGGTGACACAGTTCTTCGGCAATGTCGCCCGTGCCTACGACACCGCCGCCCTGCAACACGTCGTCTATCGCCCGCCGCAGGATCAGGTCATCGCCGAACTGCGCGCGGCCGGTTCCCGCCGCATCGCCGATATCGGCTGCGGCACCGGCATTCTCACCTCGCGCATCCAGCGCGAACTGCACCCCGACATCGTGTACGGCATCGACGCCTCCACCGGCATGCTGGCGCAGGCCCGCACCCGCTCCGCGCAGGTGGAGTGGCGGCATGCGGCGGCCGAGCATCTGCCGCTGGGCGACGGCGAGATCGATGCGGTGGTGTCCACCAGCGCCTTCCACTTCTTCGACCATCCGGCGGCGCTGCGCGAATTCCAGCGCGTGCTGGTGCCCGGCGGCCTGGCGGCCATCGCCACCATGCATCCGTCGGCGCCCACGGCCCGGCCGATCCAGCGGCTCACCCGCAATCCGATCTGGCCGGCGCACGCGCCGTCGCCGCGGGAGACCCGGAAGCTGCTGCAGGACGCCGGTTTCGAAGTGGTCGATCAGCGCAAGATCAGCCGGCCCCTGCCGTCCTGGCTGATCCCGGATGTGATCACGGTGGGACGCCGCAAGTAGCGAACCGTGCACCGGTGCGAGGTGTACTTCGCACCGGTGCGAGGTGGTCAGCGGCCCGGCGTGTCCGCGCCGCGGAAGCAGACCGTCAACCGCATTTTGTCCCAGACGACCCACACCGCACCGCGGCCGTCCCGGGGGCAGCCATTGCCGTCGGTGGTGTTCTCCAATACAGCGGTTGCCTGGACCACGTGATCACCCCGGGTGCCGCAGTCGACCTTGCTGGGTTCGTCCAGGTGGGTGGTGTCGTAGCAGACGCCGGTCCGCCAATCGAAGGCCAGGCACAGGTGGTAGGCGAGCTTGCCGGCGCGGTCGTGATGGCTGGTCTCCAGCCGGTAGAGCGGATCGGTGCAGGGGCCCGGGTCTGTTTGCACCACACGGTAATTCGCGTCGAGAGTGGTGCAGTCGGCGGGAGCGGGAGCACCCGGCTGCCAGGTCGGTGCGCCGGACTTGTCGGTGGAGGGTTCCATGGGGACCTCCACGCAATCACCGACCTTGAGCTGGGCGATCGGATCGGGCATGGGAGGCACGTCGGACGTCGGGAAGGTGGCGGGTATCCCCGCCTGCACGAGGTCGGGCGGTGCGGGAATCGCAGTGCCCGCGAGGGTGTCCGCAGTGACGGGCACATAGCCCGACACCAGGGCGGATACCAGCACCACCCATCCGAAGACCGCCAGTACCGTGGTCGCCCTGAGCATTCCGCCGACGACCAAGGGCGCACCGCCGCGCGCGGCCCGAGCGGTGCGTCGCTGCTGCACGATCGCCGAACCACCCAGCATGGCGGCCGGAATCAGCAGTGCCATCGCGATCCCGACCGCCACCCACACCCCGTGCGTCCCCACCACAAACCCTTACCTCGACGAAGCTTGCAAGCTATCGCACCGCACGACGGGCAGGCAATCCGACAATCACGCCACCCAGCAGGGCGAGAACCATCAGCGCCACACCGAACAGGGTTGTGCCGGTGGGCAGTCCGACCGCATCGCTGAGATAGCCGGCGGTGACGGGCAGCACGCCGGCGAGCAGGTAACCGCCGACATTGAGCGCCGCATTGGCCTCGGCCAGGCGAGCGGCGGGGATATGCGCGTTCAGCAGCGACAAGCCACCCAGCTGCCCCAGCCCCTGCCCCGCGCCCGCCAGCAGGGCCGAGGCGAGCAGCAGCGCAATCGACTCCAGCTGCACCGCACCGACCAGCGCGATCATGCTGAGCATCGTGCCCGCCGCGGACATGAGCATGATCGTGCGCCGGTCCACCGAACGCACCGCGAACTGCACCGCGGTGGCGGTGAGGAACATGCCGAATGCCATGGCGCCCGCGATGATTCGGCTACTGGAGCCGAGCAGGCCGGACAGCAGGGCCGGGCCCAGTGACAGTACGAAGGAGGTCGCGGTGATACCGGGCGCGAACACGGCGATCCCGAGAATCGGGTGCCGGCCGTAACCCTTCGGAACGCCCGGGATCCGCACCCATGAACCACTGCCCCGGGTTGCCGGTCGGGTGATCGGCATGCGCAGCACCGTGACGATCGCCGTCACCAGCAGCAGCGCCTCCACCACGAACACCGTCACCGTCGGCCCCGGCAGGGTTTCCGAACTTAGCAGCAGTACGAGAAAAGTCGTACAAGAGGTTTTCGACCGGAGGAAACAGGCATGTCAGCGACCGCGACGCACCGGTTCAAGGCGCACCCCGAACCCGGGAATCTCCCGAATGCCCTGCCGGAACCAGAGATTCACGACCTCCGCCTGGAAGCCGTGCTCGGCGTCCTCGGCGATCCGCTGCGCTTGTTCATCGTCCAGCGGCTGCTGCTCGACCGGGAGGCCTTCGACCACACCTGCGGCTGGTTCGGCATCGACCGCCCGAAGTCCTCACTCACCCACCACTTCAAGGCGCTGCGCGAGGCCGGGTTGATCCGGCAGCGGCAATACGGCCTGGAACGCCGCAGCCACGTCCGCGTCGAGGATCTCGAGGAACGCTTCCCCGGCCTACTGAACCTCATCGCCTACTGGCCGGCGCACGGCGTCCCGCTCGTCGAGAAGTGAATATTCCTTGACAGGCATATAACCTTTAAGGAATATTGAGCGCATGCCCGATGCCGCATTCTGGGCCGCACTGGCCGATCCGCAACGCCGCGCGATCCTCGCGCTGCTGCTGGCCGGCCCGCGACCCGTGACCGAGATCGCCGAGGCATGCGGGCTGAGTCAACCCGGCACTTCCAAGCATCTGCGGGTCCTGCGCGAGGCGGGCCTGGTGGTGGTCCGCGTGGACGCGCAACGCCGCGTCTACGCCCTCGACCCGGCCCCGATGGCAGCCCTCGACGCCTGGCTCGCGCCCTACCGGCAGCTGTGGAGCGAACGCCTGGACGCGCTGGGCCGCCGCCTCGACGCCACCGCGACGCCACGCGCAGACCCGGCCGAACCCCGAAAGGACCGATCGTCATGACCGTCACCCCGACCGGTACCTACCTCATCCTCGACGACGGCCGCCCCGCCGTCCGCCTCACCCGCGAATACGATCACCCGATCGACCACGTCTGGCACCTCGTCACCGACGCCGACGAACTCGCGCACTGGTTTCCGTCCCGCGCGGAGATCGAACTGCGCCCCGGCGGCAGCATCCGCTTCAGCGGCGACCCGAGCCTGGAGGACACGAAAGGTCAGGTGCTGTCGGTGAATCCGCCGCACCACCTCGCCTTCAGCTGGAGCACCGACGAACTCCGTTTCGACCTGGAATCATTGGGAGACAATCGAACCCGGTTCACGCTCACCAATGTCCTGTCCGCTCCCGATACCGCCGCCCGGAACGGCGCGGGCTGGGACGTCTGCCTCGGCGCCCTGGACGCGTACGCCGCGGGCCGGGATTTCGGCGGTCCGCACGCCGGTCACACGCCCGCCTGGGACGAGCTCTACGCCGCCTACATCGCGGCGGGCACACCCTCGGGCGCGATAATTCCCGGCAAGTGAATTCTTGCCCGACACGCGATCGCCACACCGGGCACGGTGACATTCTTGGAATCGCCGGGAATCCCGGCGATTCCACACCTTGACGATTGGATTGTTCACAGTGCTTACAACAGAATTCGTAACCGGATCTCCGAATTGGCTCGACCTCGGCAGCAATGACACGCAGGCGTCGGCCGCCTTCTACACGGCGGTGTTCGGATGGAGTTTCATGGCGGGTCCGCCGGAAGCCGGCGGATACGGGTTCCTGCAGAAGGACGGCAAGACCGTCGCCGGCCTCGGACCGGTGATGAACCCCGAGGCGAGCCCCGCGTGGAAGGTGTACTTCTCGACCCCCGACGCGGACGCCACCGCCAAGGCGGTCGAGCAGGGCGGGGGCACCATCGCGAGCCAGCCCATGGACGTCATGACCGCCGGTCGGATGGCCGATCTCGCCGATCCGCAGGGCGCCGAGTTCGCGATCTGGCAGCCGGGCGATATCAAGGGCGTCGACCTCGCCAATGAGCCGGATGCGCTGGTGTGGGTGGAACTGCACGTCGCCGACACCGCCGCGGCGGCGACCTTCTACGGCACGCTCTTCAACTGGCGCACGGCCACCGACGATATGCCGGGGATGCCGTACACCATCCTGTCCACCGGCGAGGGCGAGCAGGAGGCGTCCTCGTTCGGTGGTATCGCGCCGTTCATGGAGGAGAGCGAAACTCCGCGCTGGCTGGTGTATTTCGGCGCCGAGGACGTCGACGGCCGGGTCGCGGCCGCCACCGAGGCGGGCGGCTCGGTGCTGGTGCCGCCCATGGATATTCCGGGCGTCGGCCGGTTCGCCATTCTCGCCGATCCGGCGGGCGCGCAGTTCGCCCTGCTCAAGGGGACGCCGACGGCCTGATCCGCGGCCGCCGGTCCGATCGGTAACCGTGCCGGAAACCTGCGGGTTCCCGGCACGGCGGATCACACGGTGAGTTCCGGATACTCGGCCGGGACAGGTCGCCGATGGTCCCCTGTGCGGACGCGCTCGCCGGTCACGGCAGTCCGTCGATGCGCACGTTGTAGGTGATGTTGTTGCCCTGCAACGAGACCACCGTGATCGTCGCGGGGTACTGATTGCCGCGGTCGGTGATCGTGCACACGACGATCGCGCTGTTCTGCGCGGGCAGGTCACTCGGGCAGGTGATCCGATCCGCGTTGTGCCCCTCGTCGTTCCGGAAGTCCGAGCCGATCGCGTTGACCAGCTCGTTCCGCGTCACCACATGGCCCTGGTCGGACATGCTGGTCGTCGGCGCGGACGAGGCCGACGACGCGGGTACCGGGGTCTGAACGCCGGGCTTGCTGTTGCTGTTCGAGGCCCAGGCGAGGACAGCGCCGAGCACGATCAGCGCGATCGCTCCGGCGCCGAGGAGAATCCAGAGCCGGGTCCGATTCGGTGCCGGGACCGGGGTCGCCGCGGCGGGCGGCGGCCCGAAATCGAGTGGCGGGCCTTGCAGATCGACGGTGAGCGCCGACAACTCGCCGCGGGTCTTGGCCGACATTGCCGTGTGGGTTCGTTCGTCGTGTTCAGCGAAGTCGAGTTCACCGTCCGCATACGCGGAGTCCAGGCGTGCGCACACCGTCGAGCGATCGATATCGCTGGCGCGTTTATCCCTCTCGTCAGGATGGGTCACCGTTCGCTCCGATCTCACGCTGCAGTGCCGTTCTCACATACTGGAGCACTGCGCGTCCCAGCGCCTGCCGGTCGCTGGAAGTTGCGGGCGACCGGCCGCCATGCTGGTTCAGGCGGTGAGTTCCGGATTCTCGGCCGGGGTGGGCGGCCATGGTTCGGGGCTGATGTTCGCGGGTTTGGTGGAGGGTGTGGCATCCCAGTCGAAGTGGACGCCGACCCAGGCCTTCGGGCGTTCGAAGAGGATCTCGCGCGCATCGAACGACACCCGGCGGAAGGAGATCGCGCCGAAGAAATCCGCGCCGGTGAAGGACACACTGCGTCCCGCGAACACCGCATCGGCGAAGGACACCTTGCCGTGCAGTTCGGCGCGCAGGAAGGAGATCTCCTGGCTGCGCCGCCAGCGCGAGCCCGCACCCAGGTGCGCGCAGTCGAAGGAGCACGATTCGGCATAGAAGCGGACACTGTTGAAAAGCGCTCGCGCGCCGGTGAATTCGCTGCCGGTGAAGGTGACGCGGTCGCCGTCGAAGATGGCGCGCTCGAAGGTGACCAGGTCACCGGTGAAGGTGGCATTGGCGAAGCTGGTGCGATCACCCGCGAAGGTGGAGCGGGTGAAGTCGGTCTGCGCACCGTCGAACTCCGTGCCCTCGAAGGTCACCGTGCCGCCGAAGGTGGTGTCGACGAAGGTGGTGCCACTGCCGTCCCGATCCGGTTTGGCGACCTCGGTGGGCGCGAACACCGCGTGATCGAAGGTGGTGGTGTTGCGGAACATGGCGCCGCGGAAGGTGATCCGCTTCCCCAGGAACCGGGCCTTCTCGAAGCTGGTGCCGTGCGAGCCGATGAACATGGCGTCGGTGAAGCGGGTATTGCGCCCGGCGAAGATGGCGTAGCGGAAGTCGGCGTCCTCGAAGACCGCGTCGGTGAAGTCGAAATCGTAGGCGGACCAGGAGACTTCGGCGGAGTCGCGGAGGTGCTCGCCGATCACCCGGACGATGGTGTCGCGGACCTGGCGGTCGTTCTGGCGGAAGTTGTAGATGCGTTCGACCGCGGTGCCGGTGTCCTCGATGCGCTGGGATTTGGACACCAGGTGACTGTTGCCCTCATCGGGCATATAGGGCAAGCGCAGGTAGCCGCACAGCACGTCCACGCACTGCTGGCGGCGGCCGCGCGCCGAGAACTCGTCGGCCACGCCCGCCATGGCGTAGACACCGGCGATGCGCACCGCCACATCGGCGTCGCCGAGCTGGCGGGCGGCCGCGCCGAACACCTCGGAGAAGCGGCCGCGTTCCAGGTCCCGCTGCCGCCGGTAGGCAACCACCAGCGCCACCGCACCGCCCACGCCGGCGGTGACCGATAGCGCAATCTTGGTGAGATCCAGTTGATTCGGGGTTTCGGTCTTGGCGCCGAGCAGGTACCAGAGCAGCCACCAGGTGAGGGCCGCGAGGGCCAGCCCACCCACGACCGCCGCCAGTACCGACAACAACAGCGCCGACCGATGTATCGTCCGGTTCAGCGTGCCCCCGAACCTCCACCGTCGCATAGCAGAAGATTAGCGACAGCGGCCGCACGGCGCACCGGATGTGAGGATTCCGGTCCGCGCCACGCCTTTTCGAAGCCGACCGGCCGTTTCGATGCCACTCCGCAGTCTTTCCGGACGGAAGGATCGAGCCGGGCGTATCACTCCAGATACCCAGCGGCGCAACACTTTTGTCCGGAATATCGCCACAGCCCGAAATACGGCATCCGCCCGGCGGGAGAGCTCCCACCGGGCGGATGCCGACTTGCGATTCCTACACTGTCAGACCGAGGCCCCGCACTGTCAGGCCGCTTCGGCGTTGCGGCGCAACCCGATGCCCGCCGCACCGAGGCAAGCCACCGCCACCACGACGACGAACCACGGGAACACGGTGCTCAGGCTCCAGGTGGTGGCCGCCCAGCCCGCGATCACGGTCGGCACCGCCATGGCCGAGTAGGCCAGCAGGTAGTAGGCCGACATGGTCTCGCCCCGCTTGTGCTGCGGCACAACATTGGACAGGTGCCGCAGCGACCCGCCGAAGCCGAGACCGAAGGTCCCGCCGAGCGCGACGCCGGCGAGCAGCACCAGCACCCAGTTGTGGGTGTTCAGCGCGGGAATGGTCAGCAGCAGCGTCACCGCCATGCCGATATCGCCGATGATGGCCGCGCGCCGGGCGGTCACGCCGCCCGCGATGGCCTGCGCCAGCGCGCCAGCCGTCGCGGTCGAGGCCACCACCGCGCCGCCGAAGACCAGATTGTGGATGCCGGTCTTGGCCTGCGCCAGCGACGGGTACAGCGAGAGCAGCACGCCCAGCACCGACCAGGCCGCCATCACGCCCAGCGCCGAGAACCAGAAGTCGGCGCGAATCTCCTGCGGCACAGCGGGCTTGGCAATGGTGATGCGCCCGGTCTTGCGCGCGGTGTGCGGCTCCTCCAGCACCACCATGCCGACCGCGATCAGCAGGCAGAGCACGGTGATCACCAGGTACGGGGTGCGCAGCGGGTGGGGTGCGTACTGCGCGAGCACGGCCGAACCCAGGATGGCCACGGCCATACCGACATTGAAGGCCACGCCGGACAGCTGGCCGGTGCGGGCGCCGTCCTTGGGCCGCAGATCCAGCAGCGCCGCCGAGCCGGCCACCACGGTCGCGCCGACCGCGGCGCCGTGCAGCGCCCGCGCGATCAGCAGCATGGCGACATTGTCGGCCAGCAGGAAGACCACGAGCCCGACGATCATGAGCCCGAAGGCCCCCAGCAGCACCGGCTTCCGCCCGACCACATCGGAGATGCGGCCCGAGACCAGCACGGCCCCCAGCGCGGCCACCGCGTAGGTGGCGAAGACGAAGGTGGTGGTCAAGGCCGAGAAGTGCCAGCTCTGCTGGTACAGCCCGTACAGCGGCGCCGGGGCTCCCGACACGCCGAGGGCCACGCCGCTTGCGATCAGGATCAGCGCGTACGCCCAGGTCTGACGACTACCCTGCTCGGCCCGGGTCGCAGCTTGTGTTGTCGCTACCATCACAGACTCCATCAGGTAAGTTCGATTAACATCGAACCTGACAGTACACCTGGTTTGATGGCCGTCAAACTAGTTCCGGAAGTGAGGTAGGTCATGTCCGACGCCGGCGAGATTCCCCGAGTGGCCGCACTGCCCACCATCCTGGGCGCCCTGCAGGACCCCGTCCGATTGGAAATGGTCCGCCGACTCGGCAATGCCGGCGCCGCTCAGCGCTGTAGCAGCCTCTACGACACCATCGGCAAATCCACCGCCTCGCACCACTTCAAGATCCTGCGCGAGGCCGGAGTCACCGAAGGCTGGGTCGCCGAAGGCAATACCTGGCAGCGCCTGCGCACCGAGGCCATGGACGAGGCCTACCCCGGACTGCTCGCCGCCATCCTCGACGCCGCCAACCACCACCAGGCGTGAATTGCGCGGCACGCCCGGGCGCGGGTGCGCTACCGTCGCCGAATGCGTATTCGAGCCGTCCGGCCGGAAGAACTGACAATCCTGCAGGGGATCGAAGTAGCCACCGGAGAACCGTTCCGCACCATAGGAATGATCGAAATCGCCGATGATCCGCCGCCGGCCGTCGAAATGCTCGAAGAGTATCGACGGGCGGGACGGGCCTGGGTGGCCGCCGGCGAAGACGATATTCCGGTGGCGTATCTCATCAGCCGTCCCGTGGACGGCACCGAATACATCGCGCAGGTATCGGTGCATCCGCGCATGGCGCGCCGCGGCATCGGACGAGAACTCATCGAGCACACGGCCGGGCACGCACGAGCCGCCGGGCTTGCCGCGCTCACCCTGACTACATTTGTCGAAGTGCCGTGGAACGCAAGGTATTACGAAACGCTGGGATTCCGGCAGCTCGACGCCGCGGAACTGCCGCCGGAATTACGCAAGATCCGGGAGCAGGAAGCGGACGTGGGGCTGGATCGGTGGCCGCGCACCGCTATGTGGCGGGACCTGTAGACACGCGGCGGGATCTGTAAGAGCTTCAGACCCTGGCGCGCGCTTCGTCCAATTGCACACGGAGCGAATCGTTCTCGCGCCGCAGCGCCGCGATCTCCGCCTCCAGACTCCGGCGGTCGGCCGCGGCGTCGCGGCGCTCCAGGGCGATGGCCTCGTCGATGCGTTCCTTGGTGAACCGCGGGCGGATGTACTTCACGCAATTCCAGTTGTAGGCCTCCACATCGACCACGATGACGCGCTCGGCGATCTTCTGGATGGCCCCGTTGTACGCGGAGGCCACCCGGTCGACCAGGTCGGGATCGTCGGCGCGCTCCACCAGGCGGGCGGTGCCGTACACCTTCAGGCGCTGCCGCAGCGGATAGTCGATGAAGAACAACGCCACCCGGTTGTTCTCGGTGAGATTGCCGACCGTCACATACTGGCGATTGCCGGACAGGTCGGCGAAGGCGACGGTGTGCTTGTCCAGCACCTGCACGAAACCCTGTGGGCCGCCCCGATGCTGGATGTAGGGCCAGCCGTCCGGAGTGACCGTGCCGAGGAAGAACGAGTCCGAATTCCGGATGAAACCGCTCTCGTGCAGTTCGAGTTCCTGCGGGCCGTCCGGGCGTTCCTCCAGCTGAGCGCCGTAATCCGGGAAGCTGCCGGCCTGCCGCTGCTTCTCCACCGCGGCCGGTGAGAAGACGATCTGCGCATAGCGATTCGACACGGCGACTCCCTTCGAAACATCCCAGGAATCGAATCTACCAGTGGGTAGCGTTCACCCCGCCGGGGGTGGCGGCGCGGGAGTGGTCGGCTTGTTGTTCAGGTAGCGGTCGATCTTCCAGCCGATATCGGTCTTCTTCAGGATGAAGAACTCGCGATAACGGTCGGTCGACTCGGTATCGTCCGCCAGCGAGGTGGTCGCGACCTCGCTGCTGGTGCGCACGAAGGCCTGATCACCGTAGATGCGGACCTCGTCGTAATTGTGGGTTGCCTGGCCGAAACGGATCGCCTGGAACGTATCCGCGTAGGCCGTGCGTAGCGCCGCCGTGCCCTGCACGGTCTCGGCGCCGGCCAGCTCCAGCACGCCGTCCGGGGTGTAAGCGTCCACCGCGGCATTCAGATTGTTCTGGCCCAGCGAATCGAAGTACGCCTGCACCGCGTGCTTGACCGCCGACTCCTGCGGCGCGGTGGTGTCCGCGGCTTCCGAATGCCCGCCGCACCCGCTCAGCAGCGCCATCGCCGCTATCGCGCCCGCCAATCGCGCCACCAGCGCCATTCCACTCCTCAATCCGATGGATCCGAGTCCGCCCCCGCGGGAAGAGAATAGGGGGCAACCCGGCGGATGCGGAAAACGGCACGCAGATCGGGGCGGCGGGGGCGGTCAGGAGAGCGGGAGCGACTTCCACCAATTCACGACACCGGCCGGCGTCGCGGACTCACCGTGGATGTACAACAGCACCGCCTCCCGTCGCGGATCATCGAAGAACGACGTCGCGAAGATCATGGACGGTTTATCCGGCGGGCCGTCGAATCGGTAGTTGGAGTAGGGCTTTCCGCCACACGTCTCGGTGAACCCCGGGTCCTCGGCAGACGACGCGAACGGCCGCACCTGACTCGCCGCCCACCGGGCGCTGGCAGCGGAGCGGAAGGCCAGCAGCTGGAATTCCTGCACGTCGTGACCACGCGAGTACGTGCAGTACCAGGCCGCCACCCAACCCGAGAACGCCTCCCGCGGCTTGAAATCCGCAGTCTCATGGTCCGCCGACTGACAGGTCGAGCCCTGGAAGCCGGTGCCCGCTGAGCCGGTCTCGGGCACCAAACCCGGGAAAGCACTACTCATTTCGGTGATTTCGGGCATTACCGGCTTGGGCTTCGCCGACCGGCCCGACGGCGTCGTGAGAAACAGTGCCAGCGCCAGCGCCGCCGCCAGGCAGACGCCGATGAACACCGCGGCCCGGGCCCGGCCTTTCCACTGCACTCGCCGCCGTGGTTCAGGCTCGGGCACAAGCACTTTCACATGACGCCCGGTGTTCGGGCCGAGCAGGGAAATCGTAGCCACGCAGGAGCGGAAATGACGTGTCCGATTTCCGCCGGTATCCAGTACGCGCGGCGAGCAGATTGGAGTGCGGAACATCGAAACGGACGAAAGGATTCGCGATGAGCGTGTACACCACGATCGACAGCCCGCTCGGCGAGCTACTGCTGGTCGGGGAATCCCTCGGCAACACCACCACCCTCACCCGCGTCGCCATGCCCGGTCAGAAGGCCTTCGCGGTACAGCCGGACCGGATTCACGACGCCGCCGCATTCGACGGGATCGTCGCCCAGCTCCGCGCGTATTTCGCCGGTGAACTCACCCGCTTCGACATCGAATTCGCCAGCGCGGGCAGCGAATTCCAGCAGCAGGTGTGGCAGGCGCTGGACGAGATCCCCTATGGCGAGACCGTCACCTACGGGCGTATCGCGGCGGATATCGGCGCTCCCCGCGCGGCCGTGCGCGCGGTCGGCGCGGCCATCGGGGCCAATCCCCTGCTGATCATCCGCCCCTGCCACCGCGTACTCGGCGCAAACGGTTCCCTGACCGGTTATGCGGGCGGCATCGAGCGCAAGCAGCAACTGCTGGAGCTCGAACGTGCCGCGTGACGCAGCCCTCGCCGATTCGCGCGCTGTGCTCGATGCCGAGCCGCGGGTCACGGCCGATGCCGGGCAGCATCCGGCCGGACTCGCGAGGCGGGTCGCCGAACAGGATTGGGCCGCATTGGCGAACGACCTCGGCGAGCAGGGGTACGCGCTGACCGGTCCGTTGCTCAACGGTGAGGAATGCGCCGGTCTCGCGGACCTGTTCGACGAGACCGAACGCTTCCGCTCCACCGTCGACATGGCCCGGCACCGCTTCGGCTCCGGCCGGTACCGGTATTTCACCCACGATCTGCCGGAACCGGTTCGGGCCCTGCGGGAAGCGTTCTATCCGCGCCTGCTGCCCATCGCCCGGGACTGGGCCGACCGCCTCGGCCGGCCCGGTTCCTGGCCCGACCGATTCGACGAGTGGCTGGACCGCTGCCACCGCGCTGGCCAGACCCAATCCAGTCAGATCCTGCTCCGCTACGGCCCCGGCGACTGGAACGCCCTGCACCGGGACCTGTTCGGCGACATGATCTTCCCGCTGCAAGTGGTAGTCGGCCTCGACGTGCCCGGCGCCGACTACACCGGCGGCGAATTCCTCATGCTCGAACAACGCCCCCGCGCCCAATCCCGCGGCACCGCAATCCCCCTCCCCCAGGGCCACGGCCTCATCTTCACCACCCGTGACCGGCCGGTCCGCTCCACCCGCGGCTGGTCCGCCGCCCCCATGCGCCACGGCGTCAGCACCGTCCGCTCCGGCCACCGCCGCACCCTCGGCCTCGTCTTCCACGAAGCATGACCTTCACCCTGCTGGGCCCCGACGAAAAGCCCTACCCGAGTGCGACTCCCGGCACACTCGGCGGCAACCGCCGCCTCCGCATCTACGGCCGCCTCGACTGCCCGTCCGCCCTACGCGCCCTGTCCCGCGGCCACTACGCCCCACATCGCGTCTTCTTCGCCGACGAAGCCACCGCCATCGCCGCCGGCTACCGCCCCTGCTCGGTCTGCCTGCACCCGGCCTACCTCGCCTGGAAAGCGAAACCCCGACTCACGCCATAGCGTCGAGCATCCCCGCTTCATAATTTCCGCCCACCTGATGCGTAATCACATTGATCCGATTGGCGGCATTGATCATCGCAACAACACCCACAAGAGCAACAACCTGATCCTCATCGAAATGCTTACGCACCTCCCCCCAAGTCTCATCCGACACCCCTCGCCCATTATCGGCCAGCCGAGTCCCCTCCTCGGCCAGCGCCAGCGCAGCCCGCTCCCCGTCACTGAACACATTCGAATCCCGCCAAGCCGCAACCATATTGATCCGAACCGCACTCTCCCCCGCCGCCCCCAACTCCTTCGTATGCATATCCACACAAACCCCACACCCATTGATCTGACTGGCCCGCAACGAAACCAACTCCTGCACCACCCGATCCAACCCCGCCCCCATAATCACCAAACTCGCAGCGGCAAACCTCTTCCCGAACTTCCCCGCCAGCTCATTCCCCACCAAATCAATCCGAACATCCATCACACTCTCCAATCTCTCGAATTCCGTACACCCACCAGACGCCGCCCACCCCTCCCCCATAACAGCCCACGACTGTGATGCGAGTCACATACGGCGAGGGATGTCCCCGTGTGGCACCCTGTAGCATTTGGTGCTACAGGCCCGTACGCTGGGGGTATGTCTGTTCAGCCCGAAATCACCCAACGAGATCTACGCAATAGGTCGAAAGAGATCATGGACGCTGTTCAGGATGGTCAATCCTTCACCGTCACCCGCGACGGCCACCGAATCGCTGAGCTGATCCCGCTCCGCAGACGTCGGCGATTCGTCACCCGCGAACAGTTCGCCGCAATGTCACGGAACGCTCCCGCAATGGACATCGATGCATTCCGAGCCGATCAGGATTCCGCGCTCGATCACGAGACGAGCAGCCCATATGACGACTAGCCCGCACGAAATCGGACTGCTCGACACGAACATCTTGATCCTTCGCAAACACATCGATCCGGCTGAGCTGCCGGCCCAATTCGCGATCAGCGCCATCACTCTCGCCGAACTGTCCGCTGGGCCACACGAAGTCCGCAGCAACGACGAGCAGGATGCCTACGACGAGCACGAAGAGCGAGCCCGGCGCCTCGAGGTCCTCCAACGCGCTGAAAGCGAATTCGATCCGCTCCCCTTCGACGCCGAGACAGCTCGCATCTACGGACGCATCACAGCGGCCGTGATCGCAGTCGGCCGCAAGCCACGTCGCCGACTGGCCGACCTCATGATCGCCGCAACAGCGATCGCTGAGAACTTGCCGCTGTACACAACAAACCCCGATGACTACATCGGCCTCGAGCGCCTACTGACCGTCGTACCCGTGACACGACCAAAACTCTGACGCGCAGCCGAACCCGCAGGTAATCGCGTATTCCGTTCCGTAACACTTGAACCTGACGTTGCGTCAGGTTTTAGCGTGGAAGGACACATCGGGAGGAACGGTTTTGAGTGGGAGGGTATGGCGGATCGGGGAATTGGCTCGCGAGAGTGGGGTGACGGTGCGGACGTTGCATCATTACGACCGGCTCGGGTTGCTGATTCCGGCTTCGCGGACGGGTGGTGGGCATCGGTGTTATACGGAGGCCGATGTTCTGAGATTGCATCGCATCGTGGCTTTGCGCGGGTTCGGATTTCCGTTGGAGGAGATCGGGACGCTGTTGGATACGCAGGCGGGGCAGGATGCGCGGGGGCTGAGCGCGGAAGACTTTGCGGCACTGATGAAAAAACGCGCCGACGCCTTCGCGGCCATGAGCCCGGCCGAACGCGAGCGGCTACAAGCCGCTCGCGCGCGGATGATTCCGCCCGGTGTCGAGATCCCCGGCGCGGAAGCCTGACCGGGGACCTCGGCTAATCCGTCAGGCGGCGGACTGCGGCGGGGAGGTCTCGGGTGCGGCGGTAGGGGCCTGCGACTGCCACGCCCATGGGGCGGGAGAGCAGGGTTGCGGCGATTTTCGAGACCTCGTCGGTGGTGACTTCGTCTATGCGAGCGAGGGTTTCGGAGACGCTGCGGTGGTTGCCGTAGCTGAGTTCGCTGCGGCCTATGCGGTTCATGCGGGAGCCGGAGTCTTCCAGGCCGAGGACCAGGCCGCCACGCAATGAGCCCTTGGCCCGGGCGCATTCGGCGTCCGTGATGCCGTCGGCGGCCACCTCTTCCAGTACTCCGCGCGCCAGATCCGCTACGCGCCCGAGGTTTTCGGGCTGGCAGCCGATGTAGAGCGAGAAGGCGCCGGTGTCGGCGAAGGTGTCGACGCTGGAGTAGACCGAGTAGGCCAGGCCGCGCTCCTCGCGGATGCGCTGGAACAGGCGGGAACTCAGGCCACCGCCCAGCACGGTGTTGAGCACGGACAGGGGCCAGCGTTTCTGGCCTTCGTGGCGGCCGAAGGCGCGGGTGCCGAAGACCAGGTGGGCTTGTTCGCTGTCGCGGTGGATGCGCAGCAGTTCGGGATTGCTGCGCGGGCGGAATCGGCCCTCACGCCGTGGCGCGGGATCCAGGCCGGGCTGCAGTCGATTCTCGAAGGCGCGGTAGACGAGTTCGACCGTGTGGTCGTGCTCGATATTGCCCGCGACCGCGACCACCATGCGGTCGGGACGATAGCGGCGCAGATGGAACGAGCGCAGCTGGGCGGCCTGCATCTCTTCGATGGATTCGATGGAGCCGATCACCGGCCGCCCGATCGGATGATCACCGAACAGCGCGGTGAGGAACGCGTCGCCGACCATGTCCTCGGGATCGTCGTCGCGCATGGAGATCTCCTCCAGCACCACTTGACGTTCCACGGACACGTCCTCCATGCGGCACAGCCCGTTGAGCACCACATCCGAGACCAGATCCACCGCCAGCGGCAGATCCTCGTCCAGAACGTGTGCGTAGTAGCAGGTCTGCTCCTTGGCCGTGAACGCGTTCAACTCACCGCCGACCGCGTCCATGGCCTGCGCGATATCCAGGGCCGACCGCGAGGGCGTCGCCTTGAACAGCAGATGTTCCAGGAAGTGCGCGGCGCCGGCCACACTCGGGCCTTCGTCGCGCGAACCGACTCCGACCCATACGCCGATGGAGGCCGAACGCACCCCCGGCACATGTTCGGTGACAACACGTAGACCGCCGGGCAGCACGGTCTTTCGCACTCCGGTATCGGAAACGGTCGAATCGGCTTGGGCCAGGGTCAGAGCAGAGCCCCCCTGCTCCAGATTCCGGAGCAAGGGGGCGCTGTCGGTCGCGGCGCGCGGGGTGCTCGGGGCACCCTTGCGCGCTGTTTCCCTTGCGGCACGCGCGGGGCCCTGCGTGGTTACGCAGGCTGCCGCCTCCGGGCCTGATGCGCGTGCCGGGGACTTCTTCGTCGTCACAGACAAATATTTACTCGGCCACAGCCTCGACCGCAGCAGAGGACTCGGAGTTGTCCGAATCCTCGTCGATCGGGACGAGGGAGATCTTGCCGCGGTTGTCGATATCGGCGATCTCGACGCGGATCTTGTCACCCACGTTGACGACATCCTCGACCTTGGCGACGCGCTTGCCGTTGCCCAGCTTCGAGATGTGCACCAGACCGTCGCGACCCGGCAGCAGCGAGACGAACGCACCGAAGGCGGTGGTCTTCACGACCGTGCCCAGGAAGCGCTCGCCGACCTTCGGCAGCTGCGGGTTCGCAATGGCGTTGATCAGGTCGATCGCCGCCTGCGCCGACGGGCCGTCGGTCGCGCCGACGAACACGGTGCCGTCATCCTCGATGGAGATGTTGGCGCCGGTGTCCTCGGTGATCTGGTTGATGACCTTGCCCTTGGGCCCGATCACCTCGCCGATCTTGTCGACCGGGATCTTGATGGCCGTGACGCGCGGAGCGTACGGGCTCATCTCGTCCGGGGTGTTGATGGCCTCGGCCATGACATCCAAGATGGTGTCGCGGGCATCCTTGGCCTGGTTCAGCGCACCGGCGAGCACCTGCGACGGGATGCCGTCCAGCTTGGTGTCGAGCTGCAGCGCGGTCACGAACTCGCGGGTACCGGCCACCTTGAAGTCCATGTCGCCGAAGGCATCCTCGGCGCCCAGGATGTCGGTGAGGGCCACGTAGCGGACCTCGTCCTCACCCTTGTCGTTCTTGATGGTGTCGGACACCAGGCCCATGGCGATACCGGCGACCGGAGCCTTCAGCGGCACACCGGCGTTCAGCAGCGACAGGGTCGAGGCGCAGACCGAACCCATCGAGGTGGAACCGTTGGAGCTCAACGCTTCCGACACCTGACGGATGGCGTACGGGAACTCTTCCTGCGACGGCAGCACCGGCATCAGGGCCCGCTCGGCGAGCGCGCCGTGGCCGATCTCGCGGCGCTTGGGCGAACCCACGCGACCGGTCTCACCGGTGGAGAACGGCGGGAAGTTGTAGTGGTGCATGTAGCGCTTGGACTTCTCCGGGCCGAGCGAGTCGACCTGCTGCGCCATCTTCACCATGTCCAGGGTGGTGACACCCAGGATCTGGGTCTCGCCACGCTCGAACAGCGCGGAACCGTGGGCGCGCGGGACCACCGCGACCTCGGCCGACAGCGCACGGATGTCCGCCAGGCCACGGCCGTCGATGCGGAAGCCGTCGGTCAGGATCCGCTGGCGCACCAGCTTCTTGGTGACCGAGCGGAACGCCGCGCCGATCTCCTTCTCGCGGCCCGCGAAGGTCTCGGCCAGCTCGGACAGCACGTCGAGCTTGATCTCGTCGATCTTCTCTTCGCGCTCGTGCTTGCCGGCGATGGACAGCGCCTCGTTCAGCTCACGCTTCGAGGTGCCCTCGACGGCCTGGTAGACATCCGCCTCGTAGGGCAGGAACACCGGGAACTCGGCGGTCTCCTTGGCGGCCTTCTCGGCCAGGTCCGCCTGCGCCTTGCACAGCCGGGCGATGAACGGCTTGGCGGCCTCGAGGCCCTGCGCCACAACGATTTCCGTCGGCGCGGCGGCACCGTCGGCGATCAGCGCGAGCACATTGTCGGTGGCCTCGGCCTCGACCATCATGATGGCGACGTCACCCTCGACCACGCGACCGGCGACGACCATGTCGAACACGGCCTTCTCCAGCTGCTCCACGGTCGGGAACGCGACCCACTGACCCTCGATCAGCGCGACGCGCACGCCGCCGACCGGGCCGGAGAACGGCAGACCGGCGAGCTGGGTGGACGCCGACGCGGCATTGATCGCGACCACGTCGTACAGATCCTTCGGATCCAGCGACATGACGGTCACGACGACCTGGATCTCGTTACGCAGGCCGTCGACGAACGACGGGCGCAGCGGCCGGTCGATCAGGCGGCAGGTCAGGATCGCGTCGGTGGAGGGGCGGCCCTCACGACGGAAGAACGAACCCGGGATACGGCCCGCGGCGTACATGCGCTCTTCGACGTCGACCGTCAGCGGGAAGAAATCGAACTGGTCCTTGGGCGACTTGCCGGCGGTGGTGGCCGACAGCAGCATGGTCTCGTCGTCCAGGTAGGCGACCACGGAACCCGCGGCCTGCTTGGCCAGACGGCCGGTCTCGAAGCGGACGGTACGGGTGCCGTAGCTGCCGTTGTCGATCAGCGCGACGGACTCGAAGACTCCGGGCTCAACCTCGGTGGCGGAACTGGTCACAGTGTCTGACATTGTTGTTATCTCAACCTCTCGTCTTTGCCGAATCCAGCGCTCGTTCTGCGCGATCCGGCGGTGCCGTACCCGGCATGGGCATGCGGCGGCCCTCGTGGCCACTACACGGGCACCCGGCCCAACCCCCTTGGGTTCGGCGACGCGGAGGCGGTCATCGATCGAAGCCTTCGGGACAGGGTTCCTCTTGTACGCCCCGAAAAGCCACTACCGAAGACCGACGCCACGCGACGGGTACATACGGCTTGCGTTGGCATGCACACGGCGGCTTCTCGCGGATTTCGCCACATGCACGAAAGGCCAACGAGGAGATTCTATGCCTCCCCGCTGGCCGGTTCGTCAACTACCTCGGGTAGCTGTGTTGTGTCGCAAAGGCGGCGACACGCGTGTCGCACCTCGGGCGGCCGAGGATGCGTACAGGATCAGCGACGCAGGCCGAGCCGCTCGATCAGCGAACGGTAACGCTCGATGTCGTTGCTGGCCAGGTACTTCGAGAGGCGCTTGCGGCGACCGATCAGCGCCATCAGACCGTGGCGCGTGTGGTGGTCGTGCTTGTGCTTCTTGAGGTGCTCGGTGATGTCGGCGATCCGCTTCGACAGCATCGCGATCTGGGCCTCCGGAGAACCGGTGTCCGTCTCGTGCAGGCCGTACTCGGCGAGGATCGTCTTCTTCTGCTCGGTGGTCAGAGCCACTTATTTCTCTCCTGTGTTTCAGTCCGCGCTCTAGGTCGAGATCCCAGGGGATTTCGTGGGCGCCACCGCGGACCGCAGCAAACCCAGCGGGCCAGTTTACACGTCGGCCGAGGTCAGGACTTTTCGGGCCTGGTCGACGTCGCGGCCGATGGCTTCGACGAGGTCCTCGATCGAGTCGAATCTGCGCATGCCGCGCAGCTGTTCGACAAAATCCACGGCCACGTGGTGGTCGTAGAGGTCGCCGTCGAAATCGAGGATGTGCGGTTCGACCGTGCGATTGCGGCCGTCGAAGGTCGGGTTCGTGCCGACCGAGATCGCCGCCATGCGGGGTTCGGCGGCCGGATCGTCAAGGTCGGTGAACCAGCCGGCGTAGACACCGTCGGCCGGGATGGCGGCGTACATGGTCGGGGCGACATTCGCGGTCGGGAAGCCCAACCCCTTGCCACGGCCGTCACCGTGCACGACCACGCCTTCGATGCGATGCGGCCGGCCCAGCGCCTCCGCGGCAGCCGCCACATCACCGGCCGCCAGGCAGGAACGGATGTAAGTAGAGGAGAAGGTGACCGCGTGCTCGCCGAGCAGCTGCACGCCGTCCACGTCGAAGCCGTAGCGGCGGCCCAGCTCCCGCATGGTGTCGACGGTGCCGGCGGCCTGCTTGCCGAAGGTGAAGTTGTCGCCCACCACCACCTCGGCCACATGCAGGCGGTTCACCAGCAGTTCCTCGACGTACTCCTCGGGGGTGAGCTTCATGAAGTCCTTGGTGAACGGCATCACCACGAACACGTCGATACCGAGTTCGGCCGCCAGTTCCGCGCGCCGATCCAGGGTGGCCAGCTGCGCCGGATGCGCACCGGGCCGGACCACGTCCAGCGGGTGCGGGTCGAAAGTCATGAGCACCGACGGAACGCCCCGCACCGCAGCGGATTTCACCGCACGACTGATGAGCTGCGCATGTCCGCGATGCACGCCGTCGAACACACCGATCGTGAGCACGCACCGGCCCCACTCCGCGGGCATCTCATCGAGACTTCGCCATCTCTGCACACCGGAAGCCTACGCAAAGCGCGTCACAGACAATATTCGGCGGTGCGGATCTTGCCGCTCCGAAGCACGCTCTTCATCACATGTTCGCCCATCCGTATCCCACCGCCACCCGCGAGCGAAGGCCCTCCGTGCTCGCGGTTTCGCTCCGGCGGGGAGCGCGCGTGCCGATGTGGGAAACGGGCGCAGGTGTGCCTAAGCTCGGGTACGTGCCCGGAAAACGAGACATCGCCACGCGCCGCGAGCTGGCCGATACCTCCGCACCTGCCGAACCGGACCGGCAGGCCGCCGCCACCTCCGCGGCCCGCGTGACCACCGCCGCTCCCGTGCTGTCCTCGGTGGCCCAGGACTACCTGAAAGTGATCTGGACCGCGCAGGAATGGTCGCCGGAGAAGGTGTCCACCAAGCTGCTCGCCGAGAAGATCGGCGTCTCCGCGTCCACCGTGTCCGAGGCCGTCCGCAAGCTCGCCGACCAGGGACTGGTCGAGCACGCCCGCTACGGGGCCATCACCCTCACCGAGGACGGCCGGCGCGCCGCCATCGCCATGGTGCGGCGGCATCGGCTCATCGAAACCTTCCTCGTCAACGAACTCGGCTACGGCTGGGACGAGGTACACGACGAGGCCGAGATCCTCGAGCACGCCGTCTCCGAAACCCTCATGGACCGCATCGACGCCAAACTCGGCCACCCGGACCGGGATCCGCACGGCGACCCCATCCCGTCCGTGGACGGCGCGGTGCCCACGCCCCCGGCCCGGCAGCTCAGCGACTTCAAGGACGGCGAATCCGGGCGGGTGGCACGGATTTCCGACTCCGATCCGGCCATGCTGCGCTACTTCGATTCGCTCGGCATCAATCTCGATACGCCGATCGCCATCGTGGAACGACGCGACTTCGCGGGCAGCATCGCGGTGCTGGTGGACGAACGCACCATCGACCTCGGCAGCATTGCCGCCGAGGCCATCTGGCTCAGCGACCCGCAGTAGCGCCCCGCTCGACGAGAGCCGCGATCTCGTCGGCGAACGCGGCGTAGAGCTCACGCGGCAGGTGATGGCCCATGCCGTCGACGATCAGCAGCTTCGACTCCGGAATCGCCTCGGCGGTGGCGCGGCCGCCGCTGACATCGATCATGAGGTCGTCGGCGCCGTGGATCACCAGGGCGGGGACATCCAGCTTCCGCAGTAATTGCGTGCGGTCGGCCGGATTCGAGGCGATGACCGCCACGAACTGGCGCATCATGCCGTCGGGGTCGTAGCCGCGGTCGTAGGCCAGTGCGGCGCGGGCGGTCACCGCGGCCTCGTCGAATTCGTAACCGGGCGAGCGCAATCGGCACGAATTCTGCACCTGCCACGCAATGTAGCCATCCCGGTCGTCCGGCACGGTGCCACCGCCACCGAAAGAGCCCGGTGCGGGCCGCCCCACCGCGGGATCGCCCGTGGTGCTCGAAATCGAGGTGAGCCACAGCACGCGCTCGGGATATTCGATGGCGATGGTCTGCGCGATCATCCCGCCCATCGACATCCCCACCAGATGCGCGGCGCCGATACCGAGCGCATCCAGCAGGCCGATGGTGTCGGCCGCCAGATCCGAGAGGTTGTAGGTGGCCTGGGAGAGATCCCCGCCCAGAGCCGCCATGACATCCGGCGCCGGCGCCTCCGACAGATGCGTCGAACGCCCCACGTCCCGATTGTCGAAGCGGATCACCTGCAGCCCGCGCGCGGCCAATTCCGTGCAGAATTCCTCGGGCCAATTGATCAGTTGCGCACCCGCACCCATGATCAGCACTACCGCCGGATCTCCGGGGTCACCGAAACGCTCGTAGGCGATATCGATTCCGGACGGCCCGACCTGCCCGGCCAGCTGCTCGGTCATCATTCCCCTTCCCTTTGCCCAGTTCAGCGATTATGAACGCGCACCGGGGCCTTGCGGCAAGACCCCCCGCGCGATATACGTTGAAGTGGGGAGAGGGCATTCACACCAGCCGATGACCACCGTCCACGTGCACGACGGTGCCGGTGATGAATCGATTCCGCAGCAGCGAAAGCACCGCTTGCGCAATATCTTCCGGTGTACCGAGGCGGCCGGCGGGCAGGCGCTCGGCCATCGTTTGCAAACGCTCCTCCTTGTCGTCCCAGCCCAGCTTGTCCCAGATTCCCGTGCGCACCCAGCCCGGTGAGACGGCATTCACCCGGGTCGGCGCGAGTTCGATCGCCAAGGCGCGCGCCAAACCCTCCAGGGCGGCATTCACCGCGGCCACCATCGCCCCACCGGCCGCCGGTCGATAAGCGGCGATGCCCGAGGTGAAAATGAGGGATCCGCCCTCGACGATCTGAGCATGCTTGGCCAGCAGCATGGAGCCGATGAGCTTCGTCTCGACGAAACCGCTGCCGGCCTTGAAATCGAATTCCTTTATGGGCCCGTAGCTTCCGGTGGTATCGCCTGCCGTGGTGATCACATGATCGATCTCGCCGACGCTCTCGAATACCCGCGCGATCTGCTGCTCATCCCCGACGTCGGCGGCGATGGCAGTCACCTTTCCCTCGCCCAGTTCCCGCACCGCATCCGCCAGCCGCTGCTCGGACCGCCCGACAATGATCACTTCACTGCCCGCGGCGAGCAGTGCATCGGCGATCGCCTGCCCCATTCCGGACCCGCCGCCGATCACCACGGCGCGTCCGGTCTTCACCTGAATTTCGTTCTGCGTCATGACATTCAGCAAACCCGCGGCCGCACCCACCGTCCACGACGCATGATCGAATGCGCGTGAGGCGCGCGCTAACGATCCAGCTCAGTCCGGTGCGAGCCGCAATCCACCGGACAGCGCGTCGGTCACGGTGTGCAATACCGGGTTCCGGGCGCTGGCCCGCCAGGCGGCGATGTACGTGATGATCACGGGTCGCGGCAGCAGGGGCCGCCAGACGAGGCCGGGCACCTCGCTGGTGCGAATCGAGCCGAGGCCCACGGCATCCGGCCGCAGCGGGAGCAGGGTGAGCATCTGGGCGTGGCTCAGGGCGGTGGCGCTGAGGCTGACCGTCGCGCCCCGCTCACGCAGTTGCGACAGCATCGAATCGTGCACCTCAGGAGCGGAACCGCGCGGGAACATGATCAGTTCGCGGCCCACGAGATTCGAAGGGGCAATAGCGTCCTCGGCGGCTAGGTCACTCTCGCGCGACATGACTATCCCGAGTTCCTCATCGGCAATCGGCGCATAGGACAGGTTCTCTGGCAACCGAACCGGTTTCCGGAGGATGGCCAGGTCCACATCCTCCCGGTCGAGCAGCCGCACCTGATCGGCCGAGGGCCCGCCGGTAAGGATGATGCGCGCCGCAGGCTGACGGGACTTCAACAGCGCCTCGATACGACTCGGCAGCCAAGGCGGCGCCCCGTTCACCACGCCGAGCCGGAAGACGGCACTGTCCGGCTGCGCCACCGCCCGGGTGTCACGCAGGGCATTGTCGGCAGCATCGAGGATGTCCCGGGACGCCTTCAACAGCACCTCACCCGCCGCGGTCAATTCGACGCCCTGCGTCCCCCGGATCAAGAGCGGCCCGCCCACCTCCCGCTCGATCGACCGGATCTGCTGACTCAATGTCGGCGTCGAAATGAACAACCGCTCCGCCGCGCGCCGGAAATGCAACTCCTCCGCTACCGCCACGAAGTACCGCAACTGCCGCAATTCCACCCTCGAACTGTAGGCCGCGCGGCCGGCCTCTACAGCCGCGCCGGCCAACGGGACGTTCAGGGGAGTGGCAGCGCAGGACCGACAATCGAGCAGCGCACGCGCCGACGGCCCAGCCCCTGGAGTCCAAGCCCGCCCAGGAGCGCGTCAGAGGTTCGCGGGGCGGACCACCATGACCGAGGCTGCGCGCTTGCCGCTCTCCTTCAGGAGCGCAACGGCATGCCCTTGCGGGTCGATCGCGGCGTAAACGCCCGGGATGCCGACCGGGTCGAGCCAGCGGCCGTTACGGAGGTCGCCGGCTTGCGCGTCGGTGATGTCTCGTACCGGGAAGGCGGTGCGGACCGCTGCGTCGATGTCGAGGCTGAGGAGATCCTCGTCGGCCTCGGCGGCTGCGGCGAGTTGTTCGAGGGTGCGGGCGTGTTCGAGGGTGAAGGGGCCGACCCGGGTGCGGCGCAGGGCGGTGAGATGGCCGCCGACGCCGAGCTTTTCGCCGAGGTCGCGGGCCAGGGCGCGAATGTAGGTGCCGGAGGAGCACTCCACGTCGACGTCCAGATCCACGAATTGTGTTCCGTCCGAGTCGATATCGCGGCGAGCCAGAATATCGAAGCGGCTCACCGTGACGGGGCGAGCGGCCAGTTCTACTTCCTCGCCGGCGCGAGCACGAGCGTAGGCGCGCTCACCATTGATCTTGATGGCGCTCACTGTGGCCGGCACCTGCTGGATGTCACCGGTCAATTCGGCTACGGCAGCGGCGATCTCGGCGTCGGTGAGGTGCCCGGCCGCCGTCGTGGCGGTGACTTCACCTTCGGCGTCATCGGTGATCGTGGACTGCCCCAGCCGGATCGTCGCCGTGTACGCCTTCGTGGTCAGGATCAGCTGACCGAGCAGCTTGGTAGCGCGTTCCACACCCAGCACCAGCACCCCGGTGGCCATCGGGTCCAAGGTGCCCGCATGCCCGACCTTCTTGGTGCGCAACAGCCCTCGCCCCTTGGCCACCACATCGTGACTGGTCCAGCCACCGTCCTTGTCGACAATGACCAACCCGCCGAACGCATCCACCCGCGGCGGCAACTTCTCCCGCACCGGCTGCTGCACCCGAACCGCTTGCCGCTTGCGGACCGTCCCGCGCTCACGCGCCGAGTCCTGCTCGCGGACCGGTTCCTGCCCGTGCGCCGCCGGTTGCTCGGGCACCGGCTGCTGCTCGCGGACCTGATTCGCGCTCATCACACCGTCACGATCGCGGTGAGGATGAGGCCGTCGGTGATGCGCCAGCGGCCGTCGAAAGAGGTGAGGGGAGTGCCGCCGTCGGTGGTGTTGCCGGGGATGAGGAGGTCGCTGTGGAAGGTGCCCGCGCCACCCGCCGACTGCTCGTCGACGGTGAAGGTGATGTGGGCGTCCTCGAAGCCGAGCCAGCGGCCGGTCAAGGGCCGCCATGCCTTGTAGGTGGCTTCCTTCGCGCAGAACAGGAGGCGGTCCAGGTGCAGTCCGGTGCCGGGTAGCGCGGCGGACAGCCAGTCGCGTTCGGACGGCAGGCTCACCGACTCCAGGACGCCGTCGGGGAGCTGGGCGTGCGGTTCCGCGTCGATGCCGATGGATCGGAAGCGGAGCTTGTGCGCGAGCACGGCCCCCTTGTACCCGTCGCAGTGGGTGAGGCTGCCCACGATGCCGCGCGGCCACACCGGGCCGCCGTCCTCGGCCTTGCCGATGGGCACCTCGGGTTCACCGAGTTGTGCCAGCGCCTGGCGGGCGCAGTAGCGCGCGCCGATGAAATCGCGCCGCCGCTTCTCGACCGCGCGGGAGATCAGATGTTCTTCGGCCGGATGTGCTTGTAAGCCCTCCGGATACACCGTCAGTTCGGCGGCGGCGACACCGCCGGGAAGGATGCTGCCGATCAAATGCGCTGACCCCGTCGCCGATCGTGCCGACTCCGTCGCCGCGACTGCCCGCTCCTCGATGACCGCCTCCTCCTCGCGCGAATCCTGCCGGTTCGAGCCTACCGGCCGGTGAGAGCGGCCCCGACCGCGCCGCTGCGCGGCCCTTGACTTCAGGTCGGCCTGAAGTCGGAAGCTGACGGCAGGAATCGGAAAGGACCCGCCATGACCACCTTCGGAGCCAAGCGCAGCAGGCATTTCGACGCGACGCAGAGCCGGCAGTACGAGGGCATCGCCACCCGCCTCAACCAGGGCCTCTACCGCCGCATCGCCGCCGATGTCGACGACCTGACCGCGATCGGAGCGACCGTGCTCGACGCCGGCACGGGACCGGGCCTGCTGCTCGAGCACATCGCCCGGCGGCGACCGGACCTGGGCCTGCACGGGATCGACCTGTCCCCGCACATGATCGAACTCGCTGAAAATCGCATGCTCGCGCACCCGGTGGAGCTGGCGGTAGGGGATGTGACCGCACTCCCCTACCCGGACAACAGTTTCGACATCGTGCTGTCCAGTCTCAGCCTGCACGAATGGACGGATGTGCCCGAGGCGCTGGACGAACTCCAGCGCGTACTGCGCCCCGGCGGCCGGCTGGCCGTCTACGACTTCCGTTTCGTGCGCACCGGTCACGCCCTGGCCGTGCTGCGCATATCGTCCGATGACGCGCATCGCGAAAACATCCGTCTCCCAGGCCATCCGATCGGATTGTTCGTCCGGCTGGTGAACTGGGCGGCCTAGAGTTCGACTATGTCAGCCGCCGAAATGACCATCGGTGCGGTGGCGGGCCGGTTCGGGCTCGCCACGCACGTGCTGCGGCATTGGGAGGATGTCGGGTTGCTGCAGCCGCGGCGCGATTCGGCCGGGCGGCGGCGTTTCCGCGAGGCCGATGTGGAGGCGGTGGCCATGATCCTGGCGGGTCGTGGTGTCGGCCTGTCGCTGCAGGATCTGGGGGAGCTGTTCGCGCGGGCGTCGGATCGCGCGACCCGGCAGCGGCTGCTGCAGGGCCACTGTGCCCGGTTGCGTGAGCGGATCGCTCGCGCGCAGGCGGCGTTGGAGACCGTCGAGCACGCCATGGAATGTCAGGCGGAGGATTTCCGCACCTGCCCGCATTTCCGCGCGAAGGTCGCCGAGACGGTCCGGCTGACCGCGGAGTCGTGCTGACAGCTGACGGCGGAGTCGCACCGGGGTGCCGCGAAAGTGCCCTGACGCGGGGCTTTCTCGTTCGTGCTGCGGACGAACCGGTCAGTTGCTAGGATTTTGCCCAGCTCATCACCACACGCAGTCCGGCGAGGCTCGCGGTGTCCTTCGAGACCCGCGCGGCAAGGAGGCGAAGGTATGACAGTCGAACCGTCGACCGGACGCGCGGGCGCGAAACCGGCCGAATTCATCGGCCCCGGCCGCATCATGGCCACGCTGCGCGTCAACGGCCACGACCACTACGCGGTCCTCGAACCACGCACCAGCCTGCTCGACGCCCTACGCGAACACCTCCACCTCACCGGCACCAAGAAGGGCTGCGATCAAGGCGGCTGCGGCGCCTGCACCGTCTGGGTCGACAACCGGCGCGTCCTCGCCTGCCTCACCCTCGCCCTGGCCTGCGAAGGCCGCGATATCACCACCATCGAAGGCGTCGCCGACGGCGACACCCTGCACCCCGTCCAGCAGGCCTTCCTCGACGCCGACGGATTCCAGTGCGGCTACTGCACGCCCGGCCAGATCATGTCGGCCGTCAAATGCATCGAAGAGGGCCACGCCGGCACCGAGACCGATATCGCCGAATGGATGAGCGGCAATATCTGCCGCTGCGCCGCCTACCAGAACATTCGCGAGGCCGTCCTGCAGGCCCGCGACGCCATGCGAACAGCCGACGGGAGCCGGCCGTGAAACCCATCGCCTACGCCCGCCCCACCACCCTCGAACAGGCCGTCACCACCGTAACCGCCAGGCCCCGAACCGTTTTCCTGGCCGGCGGTACCACTCTCGTCGACATGCTGCGCATCGGCGCCATGGAACCCGACAATGTCGTCGACATCACCTGGCTGCCGCTCGGCGGACTCGAGCACACGCCCGGCGGCGGACTGCGTATCGGGGCGCTCGCCAAGATGAGCGAGGTCGCCGCCGAACCCGGTGTGCGGGAACGCTATCCGTTCCTCTCCGTCGCACTGTGGAAGGGCGCGTCCGCGCAATTGCGGAACATGGCGACCATGGGCGGCAACCTCATGCAGAAGGTGCGCTGCGCCTACTTCCGCGAACCCGGAACCGCCTGCAACAAACGCGAACCCGGCTCCGGCTGCGCGGCCCTGGACGGCATTCACCGCGGGCACGCGATCCTCGGCACCAGCCCGCAATGCTTTGCGACCCATCCCTCGGATGTGGCGATCCCGCTCGTTGCCCTCGACGTCACGGTCACCGTGTGGGGGCCGCGCGGGGAACGCACCATCGGGTTCGACGACTTCTTCCTGCTGCCCGGCGAGACACCGCATCTCGAGCATCCGATCGCCGAGGACGAGCTGATCACGCGCATCGACGTGCCGCCGCTGCCGTTCGCCAGGAATTCGCACTACCTGAAGGTGCGGGACCGGGAATCCTACGAATTCGCGCTCACCTCGGCCGCGGTGGCCATGAACGTCGCCGACGGCACCGTGGTCGACGTGCGCATCGGACTCGGCGGCGTGGCCACCAAACCGTGGCGGGCACGCACCGCGGAAAGCCTGCTCATCGGCAAGTCCGCGACCCCCGCCACCTTCGCCAAGGCCGCGGCCGCCGAACTGGAGGCCGCCGACACCTCGCATCCGATGAACGCCTTCAAAGTGAGACTCGCCCAGCGCACCATGGTGCGTGCCCTGGAAGCCGTACGACCGCAGGTGAATCCGCTGGACGGAACGCGGTGACCGCCACCGCCGCGGGCCCGCTGATCGGGCGCGGGTTCGACCGTGTCGACGGCCGCGCGAAGGTGACCGGGAAAGCGCACTACACCGCGGAGATCCCACTGCCCGGCATCGCGCACGCGGTCCTGGTCGGCGCCCGGATCGGCAGCGGGACAGTGCGATCCATCGATATCTCCCTGGCCATGGCGGCCGGTGCGGTCGCGGTGTACACCCACGAGAACCTGCCCAAGGTCGCCACCGTGCCACCGGTGTTCCCGTCCGGATTCGGCGGCATCGCACCCGGGCAGACGTTCTTTCCCATGCAAGACAATGTCGTTCACTATTACGGGCAGCCCATCGCGGTGGTGCTCGCGGACACCTTCGAAACCGCCCAGCATGCGGCGGAATTGGTGACCGCCGAGTACGACCGGCTCGACCCAGTGGTCCGCCTGGACGACGGCCGGGACGCGCAGTATCAGCCTGAGAAGGTGTTCTGCGGCCTGGTGCCCGCGATTCAATCGCGCGGTGACTTCGAGGCAGCCGCACAGGCGGCGACCCATTCCGTCGACGCCACTTACCATTTCGCCGCGAACCACCACAATCCCATCGAATGCTCGGCCACCGCGGCGGTGTGGGACGGCGACCAGGTGACCGTCTACGACGCCACTCAGGGCGTCAGCGCCAGTCAGGCCACCATCGCCGCATACCTCGGCATCTCGCCCGGAAACGTGCGGGTGGTAGCGCATTTCGTGGGCGGTGGTTTCGGCGGCAAGGCCATGATCTGGCCGCACGTCACGCTCGCACCCATGATCGCGCGCGAGCTGGGCCGCCCGGTGAAGGTGGTGCTCACCCGCGAGCAGATGTTCCACGGCACCGGACTGCGCGAAGAACAGGAACAGCGCATCACGCTGGTCTGCGACGACCAGGGCATCTTCACCGGGCTGCGGCACCACAAGCTCTCGGTCACTTCACCTTTCGACGACTTCGCCGAAGTATCGCTGGGCGTCGCGGGACAGGCGTACGCCATCCCCAACTGGGACGCGCGGTATCGGCTGATCCGCGGCAACACCATGACGCCCACCTTCATGCGCGGGCCCGGCGAAGCCTCCGGGATGCTCGCCATGGAATGCGCCGTCGACGAGCTCGCCACCGATATCGGTGTGGACCCGGTGGAATTGCGGCTGCGCAATCACGCCGCCATCGATCCGGAGAGCGGACATCCGTGGAGCTCCGACGGTTACGCCGAATGCGTGCGCGTGGCCGCCGAACGCTTCGGCTGGTCGGCGGCCGAGCATCGGGCCGGGCCGCGCACGGACGGGAACTGGCTGATCGGCCAGGGCGTGAGCACCGCCGGGTATCCGGTGTACACACCCGGCCAACCGCAACGCGCGCACGCGCGACTACTGGCCGACGGCTCACTGATCGTGCAGGCCGGCACCCAGGACTTCGGTACCGGCGTCGCCACCACCATGGCGCAGGTTGCCGGTGATGCGCTCGGCATCGAATTCGACCGCATCCGAGTCGATATCGGCGACAGCGACCACCCGAACATCGCCGCCGCGGTCGGCTCGATGGGCGCGGGCAATGTCAGCGCCGCCGTGCACACCGCCTGCACCGACCTGCGCACCCAGCTGATCGGGCTGGCGACCGGAGACCCGGAATCGCCGCTGCACGACCGCATCGTGCAGGAGATCGAATGCCGTGACGGGCGCATGCGGGTGCGCTCCAATCCCGCTGTCGGCGAAACCTATTCGGCCCTCCTCGCCCGGCATCACCTCACCGACCTCGAAACCATCGGCACCTGGTTCCCGCCGAGCGGCGACGCGCCCTACGGCAAGATCAGCTTCGGCGCCCAGTTCGCCGAGGTGGCAGTCGATCCGGAACTCGGACTGGTCCGCGTGCGCCGCATGGTCGGCGCCTTCGCGCCCGGCCGCGTCCTGAACGCCAAACTCGCGCGCAGCCAGATCCTCGGCGGCATGAATTGGGGCCTCTCCCAAGCTCTGATGGAAGCCACCCTCGCCGACGCCCGCAATGGTGCCTGGGCCAACGCTTCTCTCCTCGAGTACCTGCTCCCGGTCAACGCGGACGCCCCGGCCGTGGACATCACGTTCGTCGAAGTAACCGACGCGGTAGTAAATCCCCTCGGCGTCAAGGGCCTCGGCGAAATCGGCATGGTCGGCGCCTCCGCGGCCATCATCAATGCCATCCGCCACGCCACCGGCAAACCCATCCGCGAAATCCCGGTGCGGATAGAGCACTTGATCTGAGCTACAGGACACCTGATCCGAAGCTGTTCATGTCCACGATCTCAGCGGTGGATCGGGCCGTCTGTTTCCGCTAGCGGGCGGGCCGAGGCGCCCCCGGCTTCCGCGATGATCTGTGCCGCAATGGATACGGCGGTCTGGTCCGGAGTATGTGCGTTGAGGTCCAGCCCGATCGGGCTGCGCAGGCGGCTGATTCGATCGGGCGGTACGCCCGCATCGAGGAGGCGCTGCCGCCGGTCGGTGTCGGTGCGACGAGAGCCCAATGCGCCGATGAAGGCGAGGGGTTCGATATCCAGGGCGGTGGCCAGCATCGGGACATCGAACTTGGTGTCGTGGGTCAGCGCGCACACCACGGTCCGGCCATCGATGCGCCCGCGCTCGTGCTCTCGGCGCAGATAGCGATGCGGCCACTCCACCACCACCTCGTGCGCCGCCGGGAAACGCGCCGGGGTGGTGAAGGTTTCGCGCGCGTCCACCACGGTGACCCGATACCCGAGCTGCACGCCGAGCCGGCTGAGGGCGCGCACGAAATCATTGGCGCCCGCCAGGATCATGCGCGCGGGCGGACCGAAACTGTGCACGAACGCCCGCCGCGGAGCGTCGGCGCCCAGGCATTCATGGAATCCGACGACCCCGGAGCGACCCGAGCGAGCCAACTGCAGCGCGTCCCGGCTGACAACCGGCGCAGACGCATTCACCGCCGCGGGATCGATGAGTTGCCAGTCCGGCTGCTCGTCGAGCGTCGTGACGAGCGCGACTGGCCGGCCCGACAGGATGTCGCGTTCCAAGGTCTCCAGTTGCGGTACCCGCTCCGGCTCGATCCGCTCGATGAAGATCTCCATTTCACCGCCGCAGCTGAGCCCGACAGCGAAACCGTCATCGTCCGCGAGCCCGAATTGTTCGAGTACCGCCACCCCGCCGAGCAGTACGCAATCCGCCGAATCGACCACCGCGGCCTCGACGCATCCGCCCGAGAGCGACCCGATGACCTCGCCGTCCGCGGTGACGAGCATGGCCGCGCCGACGGCGCGTGGTCCGGCGCCGGTCACGCCGACCACGCGGGCCAGCACTACCGGGCCCGTTCGTCCCCGCTCGATGACCTGACGCAAGACGTCACGCATTTCCCCATCATCACAGTGAACCGACCGGTCTGCACGCATCACGCGGCCGACCGCGCCGGACCCGATTCGAAGTTGGACCAATGAACAATTAAGGCCGCCATTCACAGCTTGGACAAAACACGCAAGTAGTACCTCTGTGAATGGTGAGAACTTCCAGTGAGCCCACCTGACCGAACCATTCGCTGATCTAGTGTTGGCCCCGCAAGTCGAAGCGTGCGAAAGCACCGAATGGAAAGGCCCCAAGTGAAATCTAGGATTGCCGGAACGATGTTCATCGCCGCGGCAGCGGGCGCACTCATCGCCGGCCCCTTGGTCGGGACCGCGAGCGCCACCGCCATCACCCCGGCGCACCAGGACACCGGCTCGGCAGGCGGCCCCGGCCAGGACCAAGGCCAGGGCGGTGACTGGGGCGGATACAACCGTCCGGGCTGGACCGACCCGGGCGACCCATACCACAGCGACTGGCACTGCGACCGCCACGGCAACTGGCACAACGACGAGCGCGACCAGTGGGGTCACCACGACGATCGCTGCCGCAACTGGTAATTCGCCCCGAGCCGAATACGATTCCGGCACAACCTGAATCAATGGCTCGATACAAAGCGAATCTCGGCCGCCGGGAAATTCGATGCGCGCATTCGAATATCCCGGCGGTTCCGTGGAATCAGGCCTGCCCGCGACGCTTTTCGATCTGCTCGCGCATCTTCTGCGCGGCGGCCTGCATTTCGGGCGTCACCTTGAAATGGCCGCCCCACTCGTTGAGAGTGTCGCCGTAGTCGGGCGTCGGGAGGATCTGCCGCAGCAGCTTGTCCGGGAGACCACGCCGCTGCCACTCCCGCGGGTAGCCGAGCGAGACCTCTTCGAAGCGCACCTCGTCGTACCAGCTGGTCCGCGGAATGTGCAGGTGGCCGTAGACGACACACACCGTGTTGTAGAGCAGATGCCAGTCGGCGGTCAGCTCGGTGCCACACCACAGGGCGAATTCCGGGTACCACATCATGTCGACCGGTGCGCGCAGCAGCGGCCAATGATTGATCAGCACCACCGGAGTACCGGACTCCAGCGCATCGAGGCGCCGCATGGAGTACTTCACCCGGGCATGACACCAGGCGTCCCGGGTGAGGTACGGCTCGGCGGACAGCAGGAATTCGTCCGTGGCCACCACATTGCGCTCGCGGGCGATGGCCAGGCCCTCGGCCTTGGTGGTCGCGCCCGCCGGCAGCCACGAATAGTCGTAGAGCATGAACAACGGGGCGAGCGTGACCGCGCCGCCGTACTCCTGCGCGCCGTCACCGGTCCACACCGGGAACGGATCCTCGGGCGTGAGCACATCCAGGTCCCGGCAGATCGACACCAGGTAGTCGTACCGCGCCGCACCGTGCATCTGCACGGGATCCTTTGCGGTGGTCCACAACTCGTGATTACCCGGCACCCAGATCACCTTGGCGAAGCGGCCCTTCAGGGTCTCCAGCGCCCACCGGATGTCATCGGTCTTCTCACCGACATCGCCGGCCAGGATCAGCCAGTCCTCCGGTGAGTCCGGCCGAATGGCTTCTACCACCGGCTTGTTGCCCTGATGACCGACATGAATGTCGCTCACCGCCATCAACTTCGGAATCACCCAGCTCCGCCTCTCTGATCACAACCGGTCCACGCCAGCAACGACCGCGGCCCCCACCAGATTCCCACGCCCGCCTCGAACCGCGCGTTCCGGGCTCGCCCGGTGCGTCGCGCACTCAGCCGATCCAGCGGATACGCGCGTCCGGAGCGAAACCGGCGGCCACGATGAGAATGCCCGTCGGATCCCGGCGGCACGACGCGATCGCCAGGTGACAGGGCCGCGGAATCTCCGCGGGAATCCGCACGCCACCGTCGATCTGATAGCGGGTGTTGGTGATCTTCCAGCGCCGCGCCCGCGGATCGTCCGGATCGGTGGGCGGTGCGTCCACCCGCGCCACCACCATCACCTCGGTGATCCCGGTCGGCCACTGGAAGATCAGCAACCCCGACCGCACGGCCAAACCACGCACCGTCGGCAGCCCGCGCAATGCGGCGTCCGGCGCGACCGCCACCTCCCGCCGCATCTCCCCATCCGAACGACGCATCTCCGACGCGAGTCCCGACAGCGAAGCGACCACCCCGTACACCGGCGTGGGCCCGCCACCCGCGCCACCATCCTCCAGCGCCGTACCGCGCGTGCGCCCGACCACCCGCCACGACCCGTCCGGCTGCAACCGCGTGACCCGGTACTCCACCTCGTCCACCGCGGACGGCGACCACGTGATCACCACCGTCCCATCGGGTTTCCGCGCGGCGGTCACCTGCGCCGGCGCCTCCACCCGCATCCCCTCCAGGGCCGCCACCGCCGCCGGATGATCCGCACACACCTCGAGCACCGCCCGCAACGCCCGCGTCCGCACCGCCGGCGGCCCCGCGGGCACGGCCCCGAACTCCCGATCCGCCGCATGCACCGCGGCCCGCCCCTGCCCCGCCAACTGCTCCAGCCCCCACCCACTCCCATCCGGATCCGGCACATCCGAGGCGTGCTGCCGCAAATGATCCAAATGCTCCAGCCCCTCCACGAACCGCTTCCCCACGAACGCCGCATGCACCGCCCGCCACCGCGCCCCCGCCTCCGCCAGCACCCGATCCACCTCATCCCCCACCGACCGCACCGCCGCCGCCCCGGCCCCGTCCTCCCCCAACCGCCGCCGCGCCTCCGCCACCCGCTGCGCCGCCTCCCGAGGATGCCCACCCCGCAAAGCCGCCCGAGCCGCCCGCAACGGCGCCTCCCAACTCCGAGCGGGCGCGCTCCCACCCCCACCCACAAACCCAGGCGGCACCACAAACCCTTGCGGCACAGCCGCCCCCGACGGCACCGCAAACCCCTGCGGCACCCCAGTTCCCGACGATCCCTCCGGCGGCACGGAGAACCCTTGCGGCACTCCAGTTCCCGACGATCCCTTCGGCGGCACCGCGAAGCCCTGCGGTCCACCGGCTCTCGAAGCCGCCTCGCCGCCAGGCGGCACCCCGAACTCCTGCGGCGTCCCAGCGCTCGGAGGTACATCGGAGGCCGGCGGCACCGGAAGCCCGGGCGGCGGCTGAGACGGGCGCCGACGCCGCGTTGAATCCCGCTCGGGCACGCCGGAAGCCGCAGCCCCACTCCCCGACTCGCTCCCCGGCAGCACGGCGCCCGTATCCATCGACCAGGCATCCGCCGCCTGCGCCGATTCGGGACGGATATCCCGATTCTTGCTATCGGCAGCACCGGAGCCGACAGCATCTGTGGGTGTCGTTGCGCCCATCGGCGGAAGCGGCGGCGAGTCACCCGTGGCGGGCCCGGCCTCGGTCGGCGAATCATCACGTCGCGCAGCGGAATCTGATGGATCGAGCGCCCCCGACGATCCGGTGCGACCGGCGCCCTGTAGTGGACCGGTGCGACCGGCGCCCTGTAGTGGACCGGTTGTCCCATCGCCGGGTGTTGCGGTTCTGCCGACTGCCGGTTCGGCATCCATCGACTGTGCGTCCGTCGGGCGTGGCATCGCACCGCGTTGGGGATCTCGGCCATCGCCGTCGGCGGATGTGTGAGTAGCCGGGGTTGTCGGCGGAACCGAGGCGCGGCGGGGCGGCGGGCTTATGGGCGGGCGGCCCGGTGCTCGGTGGGTGGGGGTGGGGTGGTTTTCGCGGCCTTCTATGGTGGTGCCGAGTTCGTCGGTGAGGGTGTGGAGGACTTGTTCGGCGGTGGGGCGGTCGAGGCCGGCGGTGATGGCCAGGCGGAGGAGGTAGTCGAAATCGGGAGCTACCAGGCGGTCTTCGACGAGGACGGCGGCGCGGACCTGGGGGCGGAGGAGGGTGGTGACGTCCTCGGTGACGGCGCGGAGGTAGGCGTCGACGGTTGGGGGGCCGGGTTCCAGGAGGTCGCTGATGTGGATGAGGAGCTCGTCGAGGACTACTCGGATGCGGCCGGGCGGGAGTTCGCGGGCGCGGGCGCGGAGGGCGTTGGCGCGCAGGCGGATTTCGGGGGTGCGGTGGGCCTTGGCGTAGTCGAGGCCGAGGAGGGAGAGCAGGGTGGGGTAAGGCTCGCCGGCGTGCAGGCGCTCGTATTCGGCCAGGAGAGTGCGGATCTGGTGGCGGCGCTGGTCGCTCACCGCGGGGGCGGGCGGGGCGTCGTCGAGGCGGGGGTGGCGGTTCAGGCGGGCGTGGACCTCGGCGGGGGTGAGGCCGCCCAGTTTGCCGATGTCCTCCAGGCCGGGGAGTTTGGCGGCGGGGATGCCGCCGTGCCGCTGCACCAGGCGTTCGATTGCGGTGTCGAGCATTTCGTAGCGTTCGGCATCGCGGCGGGCGCGCAGGCGGCGCACGCGATCGGCTTCGACACTGCGGGCCGCCGCGCCACGCAAGGGCGCGGACAGGTCGCGGTGCGCGTCGACGAGCAGGCCCACCAGCACCCGGTATTTCGGGTGGTCGCGCTGTTTCTGCCAGAACGCCCACACGGCATCGATGCGTTCGGACACCTCGGCGTCGGTGAGCCGCTCGGCCGCGTCGAGGGGAATGTCGTACAGCTCGAAGGCATCCGACTGTTCGAGGCCGCCGCGTCTTTCCACTGCGGCCAGCACTCGTTTGCGGTAATCGTTGGGATCGAAGGCGTGCATGGGTTCTCGCTCGGCCGGACCTCGGTCACGCCGGGCGGCGGCGGGTGCGCTGCAGCTGGTCCAGCTCGCGCGCCACATCCGATTGCGACAGCGTCGCGCCGGTCTGTACGGACAGGGTCAGCGGCATATCCGCGTCCACATGGTGGGCCGTCACATGCAGCACCCCGTCGAACCCCATCTCGAAACTCACCCGCACCTCGCTGCCGGCCGGATATCCGGGCGGAATATCGCGAATACTGCCCTCCACCAGCACCTTCGAATCCTCCGGCCGCGTCGAGGCCGCCTGCCCCTGCTGTTCCACGATGGTCAGCTCGATCTGATCCTGATCCGCGCGCACCGTCCCGTAGGAGCGCCGCACCCGGATGGGCAGGGTCTGATTGCGATGCACCAGCCAGCTCGCCGCCAGCCCGTTGAACGGATCCAGCGCCAGCACCCCGAAGCCGCGCGACACCACCGTGTCGACCTGGATCTCGATCATGCGCCGCACCAGCCCGACCGGCTGCCCGAACGATTCGGCCACCCGCGCCAGCGACGCCTCCAGTTCGCGCGGATCGGCATCCGCCAGTTCGGCGCCCGCGGATAGTCGCCCGCGGGTCACCAGATCGGCGGCCACCAGCCGCTCCATCTCCAGCTTCTCGCCGTAGAGCGCGGCGCCGCGCGCCACCGACAGATCCGGATCGTGTAGCTCGCCGATCAGCCCGAATTCCTTCAGCAACTGCTCGGCCACCATGGGCATCCGGGACGAACCGCCCACCAGCAGTAGGCGATCCACATGCCGTACCCCGCGCTGCCCGGCCGCGGCGATCACCGCTTTGGTCAGGTCCACGGTCCGGCGTAGCAGTGAAGAGGTGAGCAATTCGAGTTCGGCGCGAGTCAGCGTGATCACCGATCGCACTCCGTCGTGCGCGACCACCACTTCGGTGCTCGCGGCCGTGGTCAGATCCCGTTTGGCCTGTTCAGCGGCCAGCACCAGCAATTGTGAGCCGACCGAATCATCCAGTGGGTCTTCGGCATCGGGGTGATCGGAACAGAACCGCTGGGACAGGTGCAGGGCGATGCGCTCGTCCCAATCCGCGCCGCCGAGCTGATGATCGCCCTCCACGGCCAGCACCGAGATGCGGCGGTCCGCGAGTTCGATGACGGTGGCGTCGAAGGTGCCGCCGCCCAGGTCGTAGACGAGTACGGTCTCGCGGGCGGCGATCTCGCCGGTGTCGATGCTGCCGTCCAGCCGCCCGAATCCGTAGGCGAGGGCCGCGGCGATCGGCTCCGAAAGCACGCCTGCCACATCGAATCCCGCATACATACCGGCCTGTATGGTGGCGCGCCGCTCCTCGTCACCGAAGTAGGCGGGCACGGTGATCACCACCCGTTCCACGGGTTCGCCACCGCCGAATTCGGCATCCCCGGCGAGACTGCGCAGGATGAGCGCCGACACCGCGGGCGCCGACCACTGCTGCCCGTGCGCCGTGAACCGCCATTCCGCATCCCCCATGCGGCGTTTCACCAGCGTGCACACGTGCTCCGGATCGAGCCGGGCCTGCCGGCGCGCGCCTTCACCGACGACGTGGTCCTGCGCCGAGGCGAACAACACCACCGACGGAACGGTCGGTTCGCCGTTCATACCGATCAGTACTTCAGGGCGTCCATTTGCGTCGATTCGTGCAATTGCCGAATTCGTTGTGCCCAGGTCGATTCCGTAGACCCCCATGGCCGCGATGTTAGCAGTCGGCACCGACCACCGGGTTTATCGTTCACCCATGACCGAACCATCCGCAGTGGATCAGCCCGGCGCCGCCCCCACGCTCCGCAGCGTCGATTCGCCACCCCGTGCCGACGACGCACCACTCCGCGACGGTCTCGATGCGCCACTCCGCGACGGTGCCGATGCGCCACTCCGCGACGGTGCCGACCGGATCACCGAGCGCATCGACGACTTGGCTCGCGTGGTCGCCCGGCAGGCGGCAACCATCGAGCGACTAGCGGACGAGTCCCGCGCCCGCGCCCGCATCGAACAGGCGGAGGCCGACGCGCCCCTCATCCGGGACCTGTTCGCCCTGCACGGCCTGGCGCAGACCTTCTCCACCACCACCGAATCCGATCCGGATCGGCAGGGTTTCGAGGCCCTGGCCCGGCGCGTGGAACGCATGCTGGCCGAACGCGGAGGGCAACTGGTCACCCCCTTCCGCGGCGCGGCCTTCGACGCCCTCACCATGGAGGCCGCCGAGCTGACCGATACCGATGATCCGGCCGCGGACCGGACCGTGGAGTCGGTGATCCAGCCCGGCCTCACCATCGGTGAACGCTCCATCAGACCCGCCAAAGTCGTTGTCCGCCGGTACCGCAGACCGCTGGGTAAGAGCTCGGTCTTGTCGGATTAAGCGTTTGTGCTTAACCTCTGTGATGGTGCGCTGATTTTCGACTCCGGAGGACGGCAGTGACAGCAACGAATTCGACCCCGAAATATCGCACGATCGATGTCGGCGAACCCATTACCCGGTTCGCCCGCGGCTGGCACTGCCTCGGCCTCGCCGAGACCTTCCGGGACGGGCAACCACACTCCGTCAACGCCTTCGGCACCAAACTCGTGATCTGGGCCGACAGCAACGGGCAACTCCAGGCCCTGGACGGCTACTGCCGGCACATGGGCGCCGACCTCGGCTACGGCACCATCAAGGGCGACGAGATCGCCTGCCCCTTCCACGACTGGCGCTGGAACGGCAACGGCCGTTGCGCCGCAATCCCGTACGCGCGCCGGGTACCGCCGCTGGCCCGCACCCGCTCCTGGATCACCTGCGAGGAGAACGGGCAGTTCTTCGTCTACAACGACCCGGAAGGCAATCCCCCGCCGCCCGAGGTCGCCATCCCGCACATCGACGGCATCGAAACCGATCGGTGGAGCGACTGGGACTGGAATTCACTGCTCATCGAGGGCGCGCACTGCCGCGAAATCATCGACAACAACGTCGATATGGCGCACTTCTTCTACATCCACTTCGCCTACCCGGTGTACTTCAAGAACGTCTTCGAAGGACACGTCGCCACCCAGTATCTGCACTCCAAGGGCCGGCCGGACGTGAACGCCAAATCCAACTATTCGACCGAAATGTCACTGCTGCGTTCGGAGGCCAGCTATTTCGGGCCGTCCTACATGATCAACTACCTGCACAACGACTTCGGTGAGCACACCGTGGAAGTGGCGCTCATCAACTGCCACTACCCGGTCACCCAGAACTCGTTCATGCTGCAGTGGGGCGTCAGCGTGCAGCGCATCGACGGGCTGCCGCCGGAGAAATCCGGCAAACTGGCCAAGGCGTTCGGCAAGAGCTTCGGCGTCGGCTTCCTGCAGGACGTCGAGATCTGGAAACACAAGACGCGCATCGACAATCCTCTGCTCACCAAGGAGGACGGGCCCGTCTACCAGCACCGCCGCTGGTACGAGCAGTTCTACGTGGACGTCGCCGACATCACCCCGGAGATGACGGCCCGCTTCGAATACGAAGTCGACACCACCCACGCCAACGAGAACTGGCAAGCCGAAGTCGCGGAGAACCTGGAACGGATCGCCACGGAAAAGGCAGCGGCGGAAAGCAACTGACTGTTACGCGGCTCGGCGCGGCACCTCCGCGCCGACCCGCGCCCACCGCCCGGACAGCGCCCGCCACGACACCGCCACCAGGCGCAGCACCATGAAACCCACCAGCCCCGACCAGATTCCGGCGATCCCCCAGTCGTAGGCCAGCGACAGCCAGATGGCGGGCAGGAAGCCCACTAGCGCGGCAAGCAGTGTGGCATTGCGCAGGAACGCGGCATCCCCCGCACCGAGCAGCACCCCGTCGAGCGCGAACACCACGCCCGCGATCGGAATGATCCCGACGAAGAACCACCACACCACATGCGCCCGGTCCAGCACCGAGGGATCGTTCGTGAACAACTGCGGCACCACCGAATACCCGGCCGCGAACACCACCGCCAGCACCACCGCGAAGATGGTCGACCAACCGGTGATGCGCCGCGCCAACCCCTGTGCACCCCGGGCGTTCCCGGCCCCCAGCGCCGCACCCACGAGGGTCTGCGCCGCAATGGCCAGCGAATCCAGCGTGAGCGCCAGGAAATTCCACAACTGCAGCACCAGCTGATGCGCCGCCACCGAGGCCGCCCCGAACCGTGCCGCCACCGCCGCCGCGGACACGAAGCACGCCTGGAACCCCAGACTCCGCACGATCAGATCCCGCCCCAGCACCAACTGCGCCTTCATGATCGCGATATGCGGCGCCAGCGACACCTGCGACCGCAGCAACGCCCGCACGAACAACCCACCGGTCACCGACTGCCCGGCCAGATTCGCGATCGCCGACCCCGCCAACTCCAGCCGCGGCGCCCCCAGCAGCCCGTGCACCAGCACCGGGCACAACACCGCCGAAAGCCCGAGCCCCGCAATCACATACAGCAACGGACGCCGCGTCTGCTGCACCCCCCGCATCCACCCGTTTCCCGCCATCGCCAGCAAAATCAACGGCACCCCGAACAGCGCGATCCGCAACCAAGGCAACGCCTCCCCCGCAATATCCGCCCCACCCGAAATCGCCCGCGAAATCGGCCCCGCACAACCCTCGATCACCACCAAGATCACGAGCCCGACCCCCACCGCGATCCAACTGGCCTGCACCCCCTCGACCACCGCCCCGCGCTCATCCCCCGCCCCATGCCGCCGCGCCGCCCGCGCGGTCGTCCCATAACTCAAAAACGTCAACTGCGAACTGACCTGCGCCAATATCAACCCACCCACCGCCAGCCCCGCCAGCGCCAAAGCCCCCAACCGCCCCACCACAGCCATATCCCAAAGCAAATAAACCGGCTCCGCGACAAGCACCCCGAGCGTCGGCACCGCAATCCCCAGAATCCGCCGCGGCCCCGCCTCCACCGCCGCCTCCCCACGCGATCGCGATGCCACCGAAGATCCGGGGTCCTCCCCCTCCAAAGCCGTCTCGCTGCTGCTCATCCAGCCACGATCGCACACGCCTCCGACACAACCCGAGACCCGTCCGCATCACGCACACTCGCCACGACCCCGGACAGGCGGCAGGCAGATCTGCTCCGCGGCGGCAGCAGGCGCAGCATGCCGCAGGGCAAATGATCACAGCGCGCACCCTCGCGCCGGCAACGAGGCCAGCCGACAGCGGGCGAGACGCGAGCCCGCGCGTCCGTGAAGTGTGATGCAGCGTCTGCCGCCACGCCGTGCGGGCTCGGCGCGCTGAGGAACGGGCGCGGATTCCGGTCGGGCGCGGCCAATTCCGGGACAATTGCGGCAGGCTGGGAGCATGACGACTCTCGACACTGCCATTACCGCGGTCACGGTCTATCCGGATCGGGCGCGGGTCACCCGGTCCGGAAAGGCGAGTCTGGCCGCGGGCGAGCATCGGATCCGGGTCACGCCGCTACCGGTGAGCCTGTTGCGGGATTCGATCAGGGTGGCCGGGCAGGGCGAGGTCACCGTGCTCGGGGTGGATGTCGTGACCGAACGGCAGGCGGAACCCTCCGACGAACAGGTTTCGGAACTGCTCGCCCGCATGCGCGAACTCGATGCCGCGATGAATCAGCTCGCCGACGCCGACCGCGCCTCCGAGGCGCGGATCAAGTTCCTCGAGCGCCTCGCGCGGGAATCGGCCGAACAGCTGGCGAAGACCGATGAGGCGCGCGTCATCGCCTTCGGCGACAGCCTCGAATCCCAGTACAGCGCCGTGCATGCCGCCCGGCGCGACCGGGAACGATTGCGGCAGGAGCACATTCGCGAACACCAGGCCCTCGAACGGCGGCTGGCCGACCTGCGCGGAAAGACCAAGCCCGACGCCCAGGCCGCGATCATCACCGTCGAGGCCGCCAACCCGGTGACCGTGGATCTCGAACTCTCCTACGTGGTGCGCGGCGCGAGCTGGCACAGCAGCTACGACCTGCGCCTCGGCGACGCCGGCCTGTCCCTGCGCTGGTTCGGCCTGATCCAGCAGAGCACCGGCGAGGACTGGCCGGAATGCCGCCTGCAACTGTCCACCGCCCGCCCCGCCCAAGCCGTCGACATCCCGGAACTGAGCCCCTGGTTCATCAGCCCCGCAGTCCCGGCCACCCCGGTCCCCCGCCGGCGCGCCATGTCCTACGGCGCCAGCATGGACGACACCGTCGGCTCCTATCCGCTGGCAGGCTCCGCCCCGATGATGGCCGCCCCGGGCAGCCCACAGCCGGCACCGCCCCCGGTCCGCGAATCGGTCGCCACCGTCGAACAGGGCATCACCGCCGCGACCTACACCCCGCAGCGGACCATCGCCGTCCCCTCCGACGGCACCGCCCATCGCACCCAGATCACCGCCCTCGACCTCGAAGCCGACCTCGATTACGTCACCGCCCCCGCCCGCTCCCTGGAAGCCATCCTCCGAGCCACGGCCCGCAACACCTCCGAGCACACCCTCCCCGAGGGCCGCGCTTCGCTCTTCCACGACGCCGAATACGTCGGCGCAACCGACCTCGACCCCTGGGCTCCCGGCGAAGAACGCGAACTCGCCCTCGGCGTCGACGCCCGTATCCGCGTCGAGCGAGAACTGGTGCGCCGCAACGCAACCAAGGCAACGCTCGGTTCCAGCCGCCGCATAGAAGTCGAATACGCCATCACCATCGCGAACCACACACCCCGCCCCGCCCGGGTCACGGTCCTCGACCGCCTCCCGGTCTCCCGCGACGCCGTGATCACAGTCCGCGACACCGTCCTGAAACCCCAGCCCACGGAACGCGACGAACTCGGAATCCTCACCTGGAAAACAGAACTCAACGCCCAAGCCGAAACAACCATCGCCTTCGGCTACCGAGTCGAGGCCGCCAAGGGCGTCACCGTAAGCGGCCTGCCCGACTGACCCGAGTCAGATCTGACCGATCGCTTCCAGCCCGTCGAACACGGTCTCAGCGGTGTCGTACAGCGCGTGCATGCTTGCCTCCGCGGGCATGCACGCCGCCGGCTCCTGCATAGCAATCCCGGACGCCAGAGCCGTGCCGCGCACACTCTGGAACATCACGTAGCTTGTAATACCCTGCCCCAGAATGAGATCCGCACCCCGGCCGTCAGTCGTCGTAGTGGTACCGACAGGCAATGATCGTTACGGTCTCTTCATCCGCCAAGCAGACGATGCGATGCTCCTGAGTGATACGTCTCGACCACCACCCGGACAGGTTCTGCCGCAACGGTTCCGGCTTGCCGATGCGCGCGGCTAGACGCGTTCAGCACGGGCATTCTCGACGGACTCGAGTAGTCGGCGCGCGTTCGCCCGGCTCCCGAGCAAGTACGCGGTCTCCTTCAATGCCTCGTATTCGCGGAGGCTGATCAACACTGCGGGTTCCTTGTCACCGCTGCGAGTAATGACTACTTCCTCGTTGTCCTCGGTTGCGGCGTCCAGGACAGCAGCGAAGTTGGCGCGAGCTTCGGTTACGTGAATCGCGCGCACAGTGACTCTCCGTTCAGCGCTGGATGACACTCACAAGAACACTCCATTACCTACATGATTACGTACGGGATCGTGCACGGTATGGCAGACACTCTTGATCAGGCGAGAGCAGCGACCAACGCCGCGACGAGGTGGTCGGCGGTGCCGGTGGTGGAATAGCCTGCGGCATAACGATGTCCGCCGCCACCCAGGGCGGTGGCCACCTGGGCCACGTCGACGCCGAGGGTGCCGTCGGCATTGTCGTGGGAACGCAGCGATACCGTCCAGTGCTCGGAAGAGGTGCGGGACTCCTTGAAGACCGCAGCTACCTGAGCTTCGGAGGTGGTGCGGATGAGGTCGATGATGCTTTCGACCTCTTCGGAACGCACGCCGGTCAGGTCGGCTTGGCGGACCACCGCGTAGACCAGGCCGGCGCCCTTCGCGGCGGCGGGGTTCAGCTGAGCAGAAGACAGCACTCGCGAGAGCATGGGCAGCCACGCGAAGGGGTGGGTGTCCATGAGGGTGCGGGTAATGGCCGCGTCGTCGATGCCGGTGGCCAGCAGCCGTTCGGCGAGCGCGTGCGAACCGGGCCGCGCCCATTTGAAAGAGCCGGTGTCGGTGACCAATCCGGCGAACAGGCAGTGCGCGATGGATCGGTCGATCGGTTCACCCCAGGCGTCCAGGACGCGCGCGATCAGACCGGCCGTGGATTCCGCGGTCTCGTCGACCACGTTCACGGAACCGAAGCGCGTATTGGACCGGTGATGGTCGAGCACCAGGCTCACCCGCGCACCGTCCAGCCGGTCCCGCAGCGAGCCGAGGCGTCCCGCGCTGCCGCAGTCGACCGCGATCAGCACATCGACCTCGGCCGGCACCTTCGCGGGCGGCACCAGGAATTCGGTGCCGGGCAGGGACCGCATGGAGACCGGTAGTGCCGCGGGCTCGGCGAAGGACACCCGCACCGGCACACCGCGCCGATGCAGCACCTGCGCGAGCGCGAGACCGCTGCCGATGGTGTCGGCGTCGGGTTGCACATGGCAGAGCACGGTTGCCGAGCGAGCGGTGTCGAGCACCGACACCGCCGCGGCCAGGTCGACCGGTTCGTTCACCGGCGTCTCCTCCCCGGACTTACGACCGAAGATCAGTCTTCTTCGTCGTCTTCTTCGGTCTTGTAGGGGTCGGCTTCGCCGGCGTAGCTCGCGTTGACCGCGACCTGCGCCACTCGTTCGTCGACGGCGCGGGCCTTGGCCAGCAGTTCTTCCATCTCGCGGGCGGCGTCCGGGACCTTGTCGAGGACGAATGCCAGGGTGGGCGTGAATTTCACGCCCGTGCCGGCGCCCACCTTGGAGCGCAGGATGCCGGTGGCCTTCTTCAGGCCGGCCTCTGCCTCGGTGTAATCGGGTGTGGCGTCGATGGTTTCACCCATGACGGTGTAGTAGACGGTCGCCTCGCGCAGATCGCCGGTCACCTTGGTGTCGGTGATCGTGACGAACCGCAGCCGCGGATCCTTGATCTCGTATTCGATCGCGGTGGCCACGATCGAGGAAATCCGCTTGGCGAGTCGGCGTGCCCGGGCCTGGTCGACCATGGCAGTTACCTCCTCTTGCTCCTGGCGGAGAACTCTCCGCCGGTAATTAATCTTCGGGTCCGAAGACGCGGCGGCGTACCGCCAGCAACTCTAACTCCGGACGATTCGCGACGTGCCGTTCGCACTTGTCCAGCACCTCGGTCAGGTGATTCATGCCGTAACTGACCATTGCCACACCGAGCAATGTCCGCCGGTACCGGTCATGGTCGCCGCCCTCGGTCACACTCACCTCGAACCGCTTCAGGTCCGCGAGTATGGGGCGGATGACGGAGCGCTTCTCCTTCAGTGAATGCACATCACCGAGCAAGATATCGAACTCGAGCGCTCCGAAGAACATCTTTTCAGTCATATGAACGCGCCCCGGGGAATGCGCGCGCTGTTACCCGGCGAGGACGGAAAGGGAAGCGGCACAATCCCGCCGGGCCCGAAGACCCGGCGGGATCGCGTACTGCCTAGTCGCGCGGCTTCTCCCGCAGCTCGTAGGCCTCGATGATGTCACCCTCGCGAATGTCGTTGAAGGTCACGGTCATACCGCATTCGTAGCCTTCGCGGACCTCGGTGGCGTCGTCCTTCTCACGCCGCAGCGAGGCGATGGTCATGGTCTCGGCGACCACGACATTGTCGCGGAGCAAGCGCGCCTTGGCGTTGCGCTTGACCGAGCCCGAGAGCACCCAGCAACCCGCGATATTGCCGAACTTGGAGGAGCGGAAGATCTGGCGGATCTCCGCCCGGCCCAGCTCGTGCTCCTCGTAGATCGGCTTGAGCAGACCCTTGAGGGCCTTCTCGATCTCGTCGATCGCCTGGTAGATGACCGAGTAGTAGCGGATGTCCACGCCTTCGCGGTTCGCCAGCTCGGTCGCCTTGCCCTCGGCACGGACGTTGAAGCCGATGATGATCGCGTTGGACGCCGACGCCAGGTTGACGTTGGTCTCGGTGACGCCACCGACACCGCGGTCGATGACGCGCAGTCGCACCTCGTCGCCCACATCGATACCGAGCAGCGCCTCTTCGAGGGCCTCGACGGTACCGGAGTTGTCGCCCTTGAGGATCAGGTTCAGCTCCGAAGTCTCCTTCAGGGCGGCATCCAGATCTTCCAGGGAGATCCGCTTGCGGCTGCGCGCGGCCAGGGCGTTGCGCTTGCGAGCGTTGCGGCGATCGGCGATCTGACGCGCGATCCGGTCTTCCTCGACCACGAGCAGGTTGTCGCCCGCGCCCGGCACCGAGGTGAAACCGATGACCTGGACGGGCCGCGACGGCAGGGCCGCCTCGACGTCGTCGCCGTGCTCGTCGACCATGCGGCGGACGCGGCCGTAGGCGTCACCCGCCACGATCGAGTCGCCGACCCGCAGGGTGCCGCGCTGGACCAGCACGGTCGCCACGGGACCACGGCCACGGTCGAGGTGGGCCTCGATGGCCACACCCTGCGCGTCCATGTCCGGGTTCGCCCGCAGATCCAGGGAGGCATCCGCGGTCAGGACGACCGCCTCGAGCAGCTGCTCGATATTGGTGCCCTGCTTCGCCGAGATGTCCACGAACATGGTGTCGCCGCCGTATTCCTCGGCGACCAGACCGTATTCGGTCAGCTGCTGGCGAATCTTCTGCGGATTCGCGCCTTCCTTGTCGATCTTGTTGACCGCCACCACGATCGGCACGTCAGCGGCCTGCGCGTGGTTGATGGCCTCCACCGTCTGCGGCATGACGCCGTCGTCGGCGGCGACCACGAGGATCGCGATATCGGTCGCCTTCGCACCACGGGCACGCATGGCGGTGAACGCCTCGTGACCCGGGGTATCGATGAAGGTGATGAGCCGGTCTTCGTCGTTGACGTGCGTCAGCACCTGGTAGGCGCCGATGTGCTGGGTGATACCGCCGGCCTCGCCCTCACGGACGTTGGCCTTACGGATGGTGTCCAGCAGTCGGGTCTTACCGTGGTCGACGTGACCCATGACGGTCACGACCGGCGGGCGGATCTGCAGGTCGTCCTCGTCGCCGGCGTCCTCGCCGTAGGTGAGGTCGAAGTTGGCGAGCAGCTCGCGGTCCTCGTCCTCCGGGGAGACCACGTTCACGACGTAGTTCATCTCCGAACCCAGCAGCTCGAGGGTCTCCTCGCTCACCGACTGGGTAGCGGTGACCATCTCACCGAGGTTGAACAACGCCTGTACCAGCGAGGCCGGGTTGGCGCCGATCTTCTCGGCGAAGTCGGACAGCGACGCGCCACGGGCGAGACGGATGATCTCGCCGTTGCCGCGCGGCAGCCGCACGCCACCGACGGCGGGAGCCTGCATCGACTCGTACTCGGCGCGCTTCGCCCGCTTCGACTTGCGGCCCTTGCGGGGCGCGCCACCCGGACGTCCGAAGGCACCCGCGGCACCGCCGCGACCGCCACCCGAACCGGGACGGCCGCCACCGCCACCGCCACCGGGACGACCGCGGAAACCACCCGCGGCACCGCCACCGGTGTTACCGGCACCTGCACCGGCACCTGCGCCGGGAGCGCCGCCACCGCCACCGCGGTAGCCGCCACCGCCGCCGCCACCGGGACGACCGGCACCGGCGCCGCCGGGACCACCCGGACGCGCGGGACGACCCGCACCGCCACCCGGGCCTCCGCCCGGACGGTTGGTGCGTGCGGGCATGGCACCCGGGTTCGGCCGCGGGGGCATCGAACCGGGGCTGGGACGCGGACCGCCGGGACGCGGGCCACCCTGGCCCTGCGCGGCGGCCGGACGCTGACCACCCTGACCCGGACCGGGACGGGGACCGCCCTGGCCGGGAGCCGGACGCGGGCCACCCTGGCCGGGACCCGGACGGGGACCGCCCTGCGGGCCCGGACGCGGGCCGCCCTGACCCTGCTGCCCACCCGGGCGCGGGGCCGGACGCGGCGCGGGACGCTCCGGTGCGGAAGAGAAGGGGTTGTTGCCGACGCGCGGCGCCTTCGGACCCGGCTTCGGGCCACCCGGACGCGGAGCGGCGGACGGGCTGCCGCCCTGCTGCTGCGGCTGGGCCGGACGCTGACCGGACTGGCCGGGACGCTGTCCGCCCGGAGCCGGACGCTGACCCGACTGCGGCGCGGGAGCGCTCGGAGCCGACGCGGCGGGCGCCGCCGGAGCCGGTGCGGCCGGAGCCGCGGAAGCCGCTGCGGGAGCGGAGGTTTCGGGTGCACGCGGCGGAATCGGCTTGGGCGCCGGGCCGGGACGCGGGCCACCTTGCTGAGCCGGGCGCGCGGCGGGAGCCTCGGCGCGGACAGCGGGTGCAGACTGCTCGGCGACGGCCGGGGCCGGCTTCGCAGCGGGAGCCGGCGCGGGTGCAGCCGGACGGGGGGCGCCGGGGCGAGGTCCGCCCGAAGCGCCGGGGTTGGGCTTGGCGGCCGCCGAATCGCCCGGACGGGCGGGTCGTGCCGCATTGGGACCGGGCCGTGCGCCGCCGGTCTTCGACGCGCCGTTCGACGAGGCGTCCTTCGACGCGAACGACTCACGCAGACGGCGTGCGACGGGTGCTTCCACCGTCGACGACGCCGACTTCACGAACTCGCCCTGCTCCTTGAGCCTTGCGAGTAGTTCCTTGCTCGTGACACCGAGTTCTTTTGCCAACTCGTGCACGCGGGCCTTGCCTGCCACTGCTCTCCTCACTCAGAGGTCGAGCGTGGCTCGCCGTCTTAGGACGGTTGACCCGCACGACCTCGATTAATGCCGATGGTCGATCATCGCTTGGACTTCACGGTGTGCTCATGAGTGCTCGTGCCTGTTCTCTACGTACTGCTCCAGGGCTGAGATATCCAGATTTCCGGACACTCGTAGTGCTCTGCCGAATGCTCGGCGCCGAATTGCTTGACTCAGACAAGCCGATGAGGGGTGCAACCACGCACCCCTTCCGGGAAGTCTGCGCCGCGGATCCGGAACGATCGCAATGCTCTCGACGCCAAAGTTCTCACCCTCGGCGGCAATGCCCTGCGCCACGACCCGCACCAACTCGGCAGCCAGCTCTCGTTTCCGGCATCCGATGCAGGTCCGGACGGGTGCTGATCTTGATTGCATCCGCTCGGCGCACAGAGAAGCCGGAGACTCGTGCTGAGCCTGCGTCCACTCTACCGCTGTCACGTCCCGATCTCCGCATCCGTACCCCTTGGAAGTTACCAACCTGTCACCCGCGGGGTCCGTTTCACAAATCCCGGGCGCGATCGGACCATGTTTTCCATGGTCACCGCCGCGCGGCAAGATCAACCCCGATGCGCCTCCGTGCGCATCGATCCGGTCACATCGGGCGCCGCGTCGCTGCGGATATCGATGCGCCAGCCCGTGAGGCGGGCGGCGAGGCGGGCGTTCTGCCCCTCCTTGCCGATCGCCAGCGAGAGCTGGAAGTCCGGGACCACGACCCGTGCGGCACGGGCCTCGGGATCCACGATGGTGACGGATACAACTTTCGACGGGGACAGAGCATTCCCGACGAAAGCGGCGGGATCCTCGGCGTAGTCGATGATGTCGATCTTCTCGCCGGCGAGCTCGCTCATCACATTGCGCACGCGCTGACCCATCGGGCCGATGCAGGCGCCCTTGGCGTTCACACCGGGCACGGTGGAGCGTACCGCGATCTTGGAGCGATGCCCCGCCTCCCGCGCCACGGCCACGATTTCGACTGAGCCGTCGGCGATTTCGGGGACCTCGAGCGCGAACAGGCGGCGCACCAGATTCGGGTGCGTGCGCGAGAGAGTGATCTGCGGGCCGCGCGGACCGCGCGAGACGCCGACCACGTAGCACTTGATGCGGTCGCCGTGCTCGTAGGTCTCGCCCGGCACCTGCTCGGCGGGCGGGATGACGCCTTCGGCGCCATGGGCTTCCGAGCCGATGCGGACCACGATGGTGCCGCGGGCGTTCATGCGGGCGTCGCGTTGCACGACGCCGCCGACGATATCGCCCTCGTGCGTGGAGAATTCGCCGAAGGACTTCTCGTTCTCGGCGTCGCGCAGGCGCTGCAGCACGACCTGGCGGGCGGTGGTGGCGGCGATGCGGCCGAAACCTTCGGGGGTGTCGTCCCATTCGGAGATGACATTGCCGTCGGCGTCGACCTCGCGGGCCATCACGCGCACGACACCGGTCTTCTGGTTGATGTCGATGCGGGCGTTGGGCTGGTGGCCCTCGGTGTGCCGGTAGGCGGTGAGCAGTGCCGACTCGATCGCGGAGATCACGGTCTCCATCGAGATCCCCTTGTCGGCGACTATCGCGCGCAGGGCTTCGATTTCGATGTTCATTCCACGATCCCTTCGGTCAGTGATACGGCCGCTGCTGTGGCTGTGGCTGTTTCGGATGCTGTTGCGGTGTCGAATTCCTGCGATGCTTCGGATTCCTCCTGGGCGCCGGGCTGGGGACGGCCCTGCGCTACTCCCCCCGCGAGTTCGAGTTCCGCCGCTCCGGGCGGGCTGAACTCCACCTGGACCACCGCGGACTGAATATCGGCCAGCGGCACCGTCACCCGGTGTGGCTTCCGCTTACCGCCCAGCACCAGCGCCACCGAATCATCGGTGAGAACGCCGACGCGGGCTTCGAACTGTGGCTTGCCTTTTTCTTCGGGCGACTCGACCCCGGGGCGCAGCACGAGCTTGACCTTGCGGCCCTGTGCGCGGCGCCAATGCCGGGGTTGGGTGAGCGGCCGGTCCACGCCGGGGGTGGTGACCTCCAGCAGGTAGGGCGTCTCTCCGAAGTCGCCCGCGTCGTCGAGGGCCTGCGAGATCTCCGAACTCAGGTCGGCGACGGCGTCCAGATCGGAGGCCGTATCGCTGTCGACGGTCACCTTCACCTTGGTCTGCGCACCCGCGGCCGAAATCGCGACGCCTTCGAGGTCGAACCCTCGGCGTTCGACGAGCCCAGCAACTAGCTGGCTCACCCTTTCCTCGGTCGGCATCGGCATGTTGGGCGGCTCCTGGTTCAGTTGTGACGGTTTGAGTTGTCGGTATAGATCCTGGTGGGGCATGGTCGGCGAGCCGCTCGCGGCGGCGTCGGCGAAATACCCGACCGAAGCTCTAGCGTAACGCGCGGAAAGAGTGTAAAGGACCAGCCAACCTGCTCGAGTTCGGCATGGTGGGGTCCGCCGGGCCGGCGGCGTGTCCAGGAGTGACGCGCCCGTGGCAACGACAAATCGTGCGAGATCACAGCCTATCCGACGGCCCTGAGTCGGCAAGCCGGCCGCAACGACTGGCACGATGTATGCCGTGTCCAGCAGTCAGAGCGGCCGCCCGGCCGGTGCAGTGGTCCGACCGGACCGAACAGGCCCGTCCCCGCTGCCGCCCGAACCTCCGTCCGCCGAGCTCAGCAACCCTCGCGGGGTGACCGTCGATCGCCGGTCGGCACTGCGGTTGGCCGGTGGCGGGGCTGTGGCGGTTATCACGGTCGGGGCGCTGGCCGCATGCTCGAAGGACGAGTCGCCGTCGGCGCCGGATCCGCTGCTGGTGCAGGAGGCCGCGGCCCGCACCGACGCGGCGGCCGCGACCGCCGCCATCGCCACCACGCCGGATCGCGCCGGGGCCCTGCAGACCATCGCCACCCAGCGCACCGCGCACGCCGATGCGCTGCGCACCGAAATCGACCGTGCCATCGGCGTTTACGGGGACGGCACCACGCCGAGCAAGCGCACGCCGCCGATCACGCCGACGGTGGCGTCGCCGCCGTCGATCGGCCAATTGCGTACCGACCTGGGCCAATCGCAACGTTCCGCCGCCGATCTCTCGGCCCAATCGACCGGATACCGCGCCGGCCTGCTCGCCTCGATCAGTGCCGCCTGCGCGACTCACGTGGGGGTACTGCTCGCATGACAACCGCAGATCAGCAGGCGCTCACCGATGCCTTGAGCGCCGAGTACGCCGCTGTCTACGCGTACGGGGTCATCGCCGCCTACGCCAATACCGATCGGGCAAAGCTGGTGGCGGAGTACACCGCCGCGCATCGGGCCCGGCGGGATGCCACCATCGATGCGCTGAAGGCCGCCGGTGCGCCGGTGCCCGATTCCGCTGCGGCGTATACCGCGCCGTTCCCGGTGGACGATCCGATTCCGGCCGCGAAGCTGGCGGTCACCGTGGAATCGGATTGCGCGGTGGCGTGGCGGTCGGTGGTGGAGCAGTCGGATCTGCCGGCCACCCGCCGGACCGGGATCGAGGCGCTCACCGATTCCGCTGTGCGGTTGGCCAATTGGCAGGCCATCCTCGGCACCAACCCGGCGACCATCGCATTTCCCGGCAAGCCCTGAATTCGATTTCCACGGTAGGGTGTCGGATTGCGCGGTGGCGTATTTCTTTGCCGCGCAATTCGATTCCGGTGTGAGGTCGAGGGAGATACTGTGGCGGTCGATGCTGCCCGGGAAGAAAAAGCGCTGCGCGAGGTGACGAATCGCCTGGTGAACGACTATGGCGAGGCACATACGCAGGAGCGGGTCGAGGCCGTGGTGGGGGCGGTGCGGGGCCGGTTCACCGGGCACAAGGTGCGTGAGTTCGTGCCGATTCTGGTGGAGCGAATAGCGCGCAGGGAATTGGCGCAGCCCGGCGCGAAAACCGAAGCGGTAACAGTTGTTCTGGATAAATCACCATCAATTCCATTGGGCGACAATTCGAATTCGGATGGCCGTAATCTCCAGGACATCTTGGGGAAGGTGACCGCCGACAAGAAGCTCGTGGGCGCCGTCGCCGCGGGCGTGGTGGTGGTCCTCGGCGTGACCGTGGCACTGTCGGTGCGGCAACCGGATTCGGCGCCCGCGGCGGGTGCGCCAGCGGCGGCGCTGACCGTCGTGCACGGCGTGGTGGGGTCGGAGAAATCCGACTTCTTCGCGGACTCGAAGGTGGCGGATGTCTTCAAGAAGCACGGCCTGCGGGTGGATGTGGATCCGGCCGGGTCGCGGCAGATCGCGACCTCGGTGGATCTGAGCCACTACGACTTCGCGTTCCCGTCCAGTTCGTCGGCGGCCGAGCGGATCCAGCGGCAGCGCGGGGTGAGCGGCAAGTACACGCCGTTCTCCTCCCCCATGGCCGTGGCGACCTTCAAGCCCATCGCCGATCTGCTGACGGCGGCCGGGATCGTGACGCCCGGCCCCGCACCGGCTTTCGATGTGCAGAAGTATCTGGAGCTGGCGGAGCAGGGCACGCAGTGGGATCAACTGGCGGGCAATACCAGCTATCCGGTGAGCAAGAACGTGCTGGTGTCCACCACCGATCCGCGGACCTCGAATTCGGCGGCCATGTACGTGGCGGTGACGGCGTACGTCGCCAATGACAACACCATCGTGCGCGGCACCAAGGCGGAAGACTATGCGGTGTCCCGCATTTCGCGCCTGTTCACCCGGCAGGGCTACACCGAGAGCAGTTCGGACGCGCCGTTCAAGGAGTACCTGGCCAACGGCATGGGCCCGATCCCGATGGCGTGGATCTACGAGGCGCAGTACGTGGACGCCGCGGTGCACGATCAGCTGAAGCCGGACATGGTGCTCATGTATCCGAAGCCGACGGTGCTGTCACAGCACACGGTGGTGCCGCTGGACGACAAGGGCGACAGCGTGGGCAAGCTGCTGGCCACCGATCCGGACCTGCAGCGGCTGGCCGCCGAGCACGGTTTCCGGCCGCAGGACCCGAGCCTGTTCACCAAGGTGACGGCCGAGCATCACGCGCCGGTGATTCCGGATCTCGTGAATGTGGTGGATCCGCCTGACTACGACACCCTCGAGCACCTGCTCGACGACGTGGCCAGGTCTTATAGCAATTGAGCCCGGACTCTTGTCCCGGTGCCGCGACGGGGATACTCTGACCAGAGTAAGGAAATACTTCGGTCAGAGTACTCGGAGGCGAGCATGGCAGGGAAGCGGCCCTTCCGGCGGGTGAACCCGCTGGCGCTCGCAGTGCTCACCCTGTTGTCCGAGCGTCCTATGCATCCGTACCAGCTCTCGCAAACCCTGAAGCAGCGTGGCAAAGAAGGCAGTGTCCGAATCAACTTCGGGGCGCTCTACGCCGTGGTGGAGTCGCTTCTGCAGCAGGGTTTCATCGAGGTCGTCGGCGCGGAACAGGACGGTAATCGGCCGGCCCGCACCATCTATCGGGTGACCGACGCCGGATATACGGAGACGCGGGACTGGATGCGGGCCTGGCTGTCCGAGCCGGAGAAGGAGTATCCGCGGTTCATGGCCGCGTTGTCCTTCCTGCCGGTGCTGGGGCCCGAGGAGGTCACCGAGCTGCTGCGCCGGCGAGTTGCCTTGCTGGACGGGCAGATCGGCGCGGCCCGCGCACAAGCCGCCGAGGTCGAGGACTGGCTGCCCGAACTGCTCATGGTCGAGGGCAATTACGAGGTCCGCATGCTCGAAGCCGAACGGGATTTCACGGCCGAGCTCGCCGGCCGCATCGAATCGGGCGTATTCGGCGGCCTCGACGGCTGGCACGCGATGCGGGCGCTGGCCGACAAGTACCCCGGCGGCCGCGTGCCACCGGAAGAGACCGACAAGTTCATGGAAGAACGGGGGATGCCGAAACCACCGAGCTGATCTCTCCCCCAGCAACGACAGCTTCCTCTCCCAGCAACGACAACGGCCCGGGTGCGCCAACACCCGAGCCGGAGCCGGATCCGAACGACCGGCAGCAAACCGCCGATGCTCGAACTGCACTCACAGCATATCTGCGGTCCCGCGGTCGTTCGCATCCCCGAACACGAGGACCCACTCATGTCTCGTACATCCATGCCCTCGACCGCGGTCGAGGTCTCCGATCTCGTCAAGATCTATCCGGGCGGGCGGCGCGAGCCCGATGTCCGGGCGCTGGACGGGCTGACCTTCGGCATTGCCGCGGGCACCGTCTACGGCATGCTCGGCCCCAATGGCGCGGGCAAATCCACCACCACCAAGATCTGCACCACCTTGTCCGCCGCCACCTCCGGTACGGCGCGCGTGGCCGGGTTCGATGTCACCACCGACGCGGCGGCCATCCGGCAGCGGATCGGTTATGTCTCACAGGGTTCGGGCGCGGACCCGCGGCAGAACCCGTTCGAGAATCTCGTCATGGCGGGCCGGCTGCACGGGATGACGCGGCACGATGCCGCGGACCGCGCGGAGCGGCTGCTCGAGCAGTTCCAGCTGACCGAGGCCCGGAATCGCAAGGTGGCCAAGCTGTCCGGCGGTATGCGGCGCAAGCTGGATGTCGCGGTCGGGCTGGTGCATCGTCCGCAGGTGCTGTTCCTGGACGAGCCGACCACCGGCCTGGATCCGCAGGCGCGGGCCGAAATGTGGTCGGAGATCCGGCGGCTGGCCACCGAGGCGGCCTTGACCGTGGTGCTGACCACGCATTATCTGGAGGAGGCCGATGAGCTGGCCGACCGGCTGGTCATCATCGATCACGGCCGGGCCGTCATCGAAGGCACTCCGGCGCAACTGAAGTCGACCCTGGACGGCGACACCTTGACGGTGGAGCTCATCGAACCGGATATCGCCGCCGTGCGCGCGGTGGGCGAGGCCATTCCGGCGCTGCACGATGTGATCGTCGAGCAGGACGGACCGAACGGGAAGCTGATCGCCCGCACCGACGACCTGTCCGGCGTGGTCGGCCGGGTCATCGGCGAATTCGATGCCGCGGCAATCGCTTTCGGTGCGGTGTCGGTGTCGCGGCCGAGTTTGGACGATGTGTACTTGCATTACGCGGGCCGCTCGTACCGGGCCGACAACGGCCGGACGGGGGTGGCGGCATGACCGCGCTCGCGACCTACGAGAACACCGCCACGTTCGAAGTGCCCACGGCCGGTTGGCTGGTCGCGGCCGGGCAGGTCTTCCGGCGGTGGATGGTGAACACCCTGCGGGAGTCCTGGGGCGTGTTCGCCGCGCTGTTGCAGCCGATCGTGTGGATCCTGCTGTTCGGGCAGGTCTTCAAGTCGGTGGGTGACATTCCGGGCTTCGGGGCCGCCAACTACATCACGTTCCTGGCCCCGGGCGTGCTCATGATGACCGTGCTCTACTCCGGCGTGTGGGCGGGCACCGGCTATATCGAGGACATCGACAACGGTGTCATGAATCAGATTCTTACCGCGCCGATTTCGCGCAGCGCCGTGATCGCGGGGCAGCTCGGGGTGCAGCTGCTCATCGGGCTGGTGCAGTCGGCGCTGGTACTGGTGATCGGATTCGCCGGGGGCGCACGGTATCCGGGCGGGGTGGCCGGCATGCTGCTCGCGCTGGCGGCGGCGACGCTGCTGGCGGCCATCTTCTGCGCGGGTTCGGTGGCGCTGGCGCTGATCTCGCGGAGCCAGATCGCGCTGATCGGCATGTCGCAGTTGATCATCCTGCCGTTGACGTTCCTGTCCTCGGGCATGATGTCGCCCGCGCTCATGCCGCGGTGGGTGCAGGACATCTCGAAGTTCAACCCGGTGTCGTGGGCGGTCGATATCGGCCGGAGCGGGCTGGCGGGCACAGCGGACGCGGGGTTCGTGGCCGCGCACCTGGGGTATCTGACCGCGCTGGCGGCACTCGCCTTCGTCTGGGCCCTGTCCGCCTTCCGCAGCTACCAGCGCACGCAGTAACCGCGGCTCTCGCGAAGAATCCGGCCCGCGCGGCGAATGTCGTCCGCGGGCCGGACGATTCTGTGTCTACTGTCGGGCCGTGGCCGATATCCGATCCGGTGAGATGGTTTGCGCTGTTTACCTCAATGGCCGGCGATTCTCGGATCAGCTCACTTATCGCGAGGCCCTCGCGGATGTGCGGGCGCGAAAGGACGGTTTCGTCTGGCTGGGGCTGCTGGAGCCGGACGAAGCCACGATGGACGATGTGGCGCAGGCTTTCGGATTACACGAGCTCGCCGCTGAGGACGTCATCCACGCACATCAGCGGCCGAAGCTGGAACGCTATGGCGACACGCTGTTTCTCGTCATGCGTACCGTGCGCTATCTCGAACACGAATTGACCAGTGCAAGTGCGCAAATCGTCGATACGGGCGAGATCATGATCTTTCTCGGGCCGGATTTCGTCATTATCGTGCGGCACGGGGACTTCGGCGGGTTGTTGCGGGTGCGGGATGAGCTGGAGGCCAACCCGTCTCGGCTGCGGCTGGGGCCGAGCGCGGTCATGCACGCGGCGGCCGACCATGTCGTGGACTCCTACCTGGGCGTCATCGAATCCATCGACAAGGACATCGACGAGATGGAGGAGGCCGTCTTCCGGCCGGGGAGCCGGATCGCGGTGGAAGCTATTTATCAGCTCAAGAGCGAAGTCGTCGAATTGCGTGGTGCGGTGCGGCCTTTGGGCCTGGCGCTGCGTACGCTCGTGCAGGACGACACGCTGCCATTGCGGGATCAGATCCGGAGTTATCTGCGGGATGTCGCCGACCACCACACTCAGGTCACCGAGCAGATCATGAATTTCAACGAATCGCTCAGCGCCCTGATCAATGCCGCGTTGGCGAAGGTCGGTGTGCAGCAGAACACCGATATGCGCAAGATTTCGGCGTGGGCGGCCCTGGCTGCGGTGCCGACCATGATCGCCGGAATCTACGGTATGAACTTCGAGCACATGCCCGAATTGACTTGGCATTTCGGGTATCCCGCGGTCATCGCGGTCATGCTCGTCATCTGCGGTGGGCTCTATGCGAATTTCCACCGCAATGACTGGCTGTGAGACGGTATTTACTTGGTGCTGTGTCTATTTCGTGAACAGCTTCAAATACTTGGTCTGACCGAACATTTCGGCGGCGTCGCGGGCGGAGGGGCTGCCCGCGTCCGGGTCCGCGCCGGCGGTCAGCAGGGCGTTGACGATGACGTCCTCGCCCTTGAAAACCGCGCCGGACAAGGGTGTCTGGCCCTTGTCGTTGCCGAAGTTGGGGTCGGCCTTGTGGTCCAGCAGCACGCTCACCGCCTCCGGGTGGGCGTGGTAGGCGGCCAGCATGAGCAGCGTGTCGCCGTTCTCGTTGGTGAGGTTCACCGGTACACCGGCGTCGAGGTAGACGCCGAGGGTGGTGGCGTCACCGCTGCGGGCCAGATCGAAGATCTTGCTCGCCAGCTCCAGCACTTCGGGGTCCAGGTCTTTGGGTTCCACCAGGCCACTCTATCGAGCCGCGGCCATGCTGCCCGGGAAAGAGCCGTATATGAAATCCGGCGGTCAGGGGGTGTGGCCGGCGATGCGGTCCAGCCATTCGCGCAGCAAGCCGACCTCAGCCATGGTCAGGGCCTCGACGCGGGGCAGCAGGGCCCGTAGCGTGACCGCCGCCGTCGCCGGTGCTACACCGCCGGAGGTTGTTGCTGCGCCGACTGTCGACGATGCCGCGCCGGCGGTGGTTGATGCCGGACTCGCCATTGCTGACTCACTGTCGGTGGTTGATCCGGCACTGCCGGTGGTGATGGCGGCGATGACGGCTTCGCGTGCGGTGCTGGACAGTTCCGGGTCGCGATTCCCCTCGGGTGTGGCGATGAGCGCGAGGGTGGTGCCGCTGCCCGCCGCGTGCACCAGTGCCGCGGCGCGCTCTTCGGGGATGCGCAGGCGGCCGGCCTCGGCGATGCGGCGGATGAGTGCGGCGAGCATGGCGAAGGCGGTGACGGCGGCCGGGGTGGCCGCGCCCGTGCCCGGGCGGGTGTACATGAGGGTGTACAGCGCCGGATCGGCGAGACCCAGGCCGACGTGCAGGTCCCAGCCGGTGCGCAGGTCCTCGATCGGGTCGCCGGTGGGTTCGCGCGTCGTCTTGGTGGCGAGGTAGGCGGCGAAGCCGTGCGCGGCGACCGCGTCGAGCAGGCCCTGTTTGTCGCCGAACAGCCGGTAGATGGTCGGCGGCTGCACGCCCGCGGCGGTGCTCACCGCGCGGGTCGATACCGCGTCCGGACCGCCCTCGGTGAGCAGCCGGGCGGCAGCGGCCACGATGCGCTCGCGGTGGCCTTCGACGGTCTCTTCACTCTCCACGTTTCCAACGGTAACAGATCACTGTTATCAGTGGTACCGTGATTATGTTATCAGTGGAAACAACATGGAGGTTTGGCCGTGATCGTCATTACCGGAGCAAATGGCCTGCTCGGACGCATGGTCGTCGAGAGATTGCTGGAACGGGTGCCCGCCGGGGAGCTGGGCGTCAGCGTGCGCGACCCACAGCAGTCGGGCGCACTCGAAGCGCGCGGCGTGCGCGTACGGCAGGGAGATTTCACCGACCCGGCGAGCCTCGCGACCGCCTTCGAAGGCGCGGACCAGGTGCTGATCGTCTCGAGCAATTCCAGCGGGTCAGCGGCCGTCGCTCAGCATCGCGCCGCCATCGACGCCGCCGCGGCAGCCGGGGCCGGGCGGATCGTCTACACCAGCCACATGGGCGCGAACCCGAACTCACCCTTCCCGCCGATGCCCGACCACGCCGCGACCGAGGCCGCCCTGTTGGACAGCGGTGTCCCGTTCACAGTGCTGCGCAACGGTTTCTACGCGCAGTCCGCCGTGATGCTGCTCGGCGATGCGGTGGAGACCGGCGAACTCGTTGCGCCAGAGGACGGTCCGGTGTCCTGGACCGCCCACGCCGACCTGGCCGACGCCGCCGCAACCCTCTTGACCACCCCGGCCCCCGCCGCCGTCACCTCACCCCTCACGGGTCCCGAAGCCCTGACCATGGCCGAGGTGGCAGACCGGGCGGCCGAACTCAGTGGTCGCCCCATCCGCCGGATCATCGTGTCCGACAACGACTATCGCGATGCCCTGATCGGCCACGGCGTCCCGGAATCAGCCGCCGACCTGCTGGTAGGCCTGTTCCAAGCTAGCCGGAACGGCGAATTCGCCCCTGTCTCACCCACACTCGCCGACCTGCTCGGCCGACCCACCACGACTATGGCCGAGTACTTGAAGTCGGCGCTGACGCAGCACTGATGTCCGGCAGGTTGCGCCGCCACACCGTGGCAAGCCGAGTTGCCCGGCCGGCCGGCGACGACCGTGCCGGAATACTTGAAGCCGGCCTTGACACTGCAAGTCCTGCCGGCTGACCTGCCCGCAGTCGGCAGGTCAGGAAGTCAGCACGAGAAGTTCGGTCGGGGAGGCGATTTCGATGCGGAGGCCGGATTTCTCGGCGATGGCGGCGAGGCCCTTGATGTCCGAGGGCTCGCTGCGGGAGAGCACGAGGGCGCGGGCGAGCAGGCCCTTGTGGTGCTTGTTGAAGTGGCTGACCACGGTGCGGCTGCCGTCGGGGCGTTCGGTGAGGACGGTGGCGGTGACCGCGCCGGGGACGCGGCCCAGGTTCTGGTAGGTGCCCGAGCGCAGGTCGACGGTGAGCTGACCCTCGGTTTCGGCGCGGAGGGCGGCGGGCAGGGCCTGCTTCCAGACTGCTTGCAGGGTGGGGAGTCCCGGCAGTTTGGAGCCGCCGGAGAGGCGGTAGGCGGGGATAGGGTCGCCGGCGCGGATGACGCCGAAGAGGGCGGAGCCGATGCCGAGGCGGGCTTCGGCCTTGGCGCGCTGGGCCTTGGTGAAGGAGGCGGCGTCGAGGGCGTCGTAGAGGACGCCGGTGTAGCGGTCCAGGGCCGGGCGGGTCGGGGAGGTGCGGAGGGTGGCATTGCGGGCGATTTCCGCGTCAGCCCCCTTGCCCAGGCCGAGGGCCGCGCGCGCGGTGTCGGGGTCGGCGGCGAGGCCGACGAGTTCGGTGACGAGTTTCTCGCGCACCGCTGTGAGCTGCGGCATCGCAAGGGAATCAAGGTCGAGGGGGTCGCCCGACCCGCCGTCGGACTTGGTTTCTGAGGGAGGCAGCAGCACCAGCACGAGGCAACACGGTAATGCCTTGTGAGCATTGCGTACGCAGCGGCTAGTCTGTGGAGCCGTGATCACCCGCCTCTCGCATCTGTTCCTGCGCACGCTGCGCGACGATCCCGCCGACGCCGAGGTGCCCAGCCACAAGCTGCTGGTGCGCGCCGGTTATGTGCGGCGTGTCGCGCCCGGTGTCTATTCGTGGCTGCCGCTCGGTCTGCGCACTCTGCGCAAGATCGAGAATGTCGTCCGGGAGGAAATGGACGCCTTCGGCGCCCAGGAGATCTCGCTGCCGGCGCTGCTGCCGCGCGAGCCGTACGACACCACCAACCGGTGGGTCGAATACGGTGACGCGCTGTTCCGCCTGAAGGACCGCAAGGGACAGGATTACCTGCTCGGCCCGACGCACGAGGAGATGTTCGCCCTCACCGTGAAGGCCGAGTACAACTCGTACAAGGATCTGCCGGTCACGCTGTACCAGATTCAGACCAAGTACCGCGATGAAGGCCGGCCGCGCGCGGGCATTCTGCGTGGGCGCGAGTTCATCATGAAGGACTCGTACTCGTTCGACCTCGACGAGGACGGGCTGAAGAAGAGCTACGACGCGCACCGCGAGGCGTACCAGCGCATCTTTGCGCGCCTCGGCGTGAAGTACGTGATCGTGGCGGCCACGTCGGGCGCCATGGGCGGTTCGGCGTCGGAGGAGTTCCTGGCGGACAGCCCGGTCGGCGAGGACACCTACGTCATCTGCCGCGAAAGCGGTTATGCCGCAAACGTGGAGGCCGTGGTCACGGCCGCGCCGCCGGAGATTCCCCTGGAGGGTCTGGCCGACGCCGTCGCGCACGAGACGCCGAATACGCCGACCATCGCGACTCTCGTGGAGTGGGCGAACGGCGCGGGTATCGCCGAGGTGCTGGGCCGCCCGGTGACCGCGGCGGACACGTTGAAGAACGTGATGGTCAAGCTGCGCTACCCCGACGGCAAGACCGAGATCCTCGGTGTCGGCATTCCGGGTGACCGCGAGGTCGACGACAAGCGGCTCGGCGCGGCCGTCGAGCCCGCCGAGGTCGAGCTGCTGGACGAGGCCGATTTCAAGGCCAACCCGTTCCTGGTGAAGGGCTACATCGGCCCGAAGGCGTTGCTGGCCAATGGCGTTCGCTACCTGGTCGACCCGCGCGTGGTGTCCGGCACCGCCTGGATCACCGGCGCCGACGAGCCCGGCAAGCACTATGTCGGCCTGGTCGCCGGTCGTGACTTCACTCCCGACGGCACCATCGAGGCCGCCGAGGTCCGGGACGGCGACCCGTCGCCCGACGGCCGCGGCGTGCTGGAGGCCGCGCGCGGCATCGAGATCGGCCACATCTTCCAGCTGGGCCAGAAGTACACCGACGCTTTCGAGGTCGATGTGCTGGGCGAGAACGGCAAGCCGGTCCGCCTCACCATGGGCTCCTACGGTGTCGGCGTCTCCCGCATGATGGCCGTGATCGCCGAGCAGATGCACGACGAGAAGGGCCTGCGCTGGCCGTCCGTGGTCGCCCCCTTCGATGTCCACGTGGTCATCGCCAACAAGGACGAGGGCGCCCGCTCCGGCGCCGAACAGGTTGCGGCCGAACTGGATTCCCTCGGCTTCGAGGTCCTCCTCGACGACCGCACCGCCTCCCCCGGCGTCAAGTTCAAGGATGCCGAACTCCTCGGCATGCCTTACGTCGTGGTGGTCGGCCGCGGCTGGGCCGAAGGCAAGATCGAACTTCGCGACCGCTTCGCCGGCACCAGCGAGGAACTCCCCGTCGACACCGCCGTAGCCTCGGTGGCCGCCAAACTCCGCGGCTGACACACAGCCTCTTCAGCCCCTTTCGAATGGCTCATGGGCACGGTGATTCCCACGAATCACCGCTCTCATGAGCCATTCGCTTTTTCTGGGACTCGGTTTTCCGGCGCCGCAGTCAGCGGCCGGGGTGGCTGGGCAGGACGCAGACGGTGTCGAGGCCCAGGACGCGGTTGAGGCGGCCGAAGGCCAGCCAGGAGCCCAGGCACATGGAGAGTTCGACGATCTCCGGTTGGGTGTAGTGGGTTTTCATGCGGTCGAAGAACTCTGGGGTGAGGGTGTGGTGGTCGAGGGCGTAGCGCTCGGCGTATTCGGCGGCCAGGCGGGTGCGCGGGGTGAAGTTGGGGGTGGTGCGCCAGTCGGTCACATCGTCGATGAAGGTGGCGGGGACCTTTTCGCCATTGCGGTCGGTGCGCCAGTCGAGGCAGAAGAGGCAGCCGTTGATCTGGGCTATGCGGAGGCGGGCGGCTTCGAATTCGGGGAGGGCGAGGGTGCTGTGGGAGTAGACGGCGAGGGAGAGGTTGGCGGCGGCGATGCCTATGCCGGGGACCATTTCGCCCCAGACGTAGGTGATGGGGTCTTTGCCCTCAGGGATGTCGATGATCATGACGGGTCGCGGGCGGTGTCGCGGTCAGTGGGAATCATCTCGGAAGGCTAGCAATTGCTTGCTCGGGCTGTGGTCCAATTCATCCCGTTCGTCGATTGGAACATGTCGGTGCCGTGCTCTACGTTGAGCGCGTCTACCGGCAGAGCAGTACGGGAGGTAAGTCGGTATGAGCAGCACGGACTTCGAGGCCTTGGAGCAGATCCGACAGCTCAAGCATCGGTACCTGCGGACGCTCGACCTGAAGTTGTGGGACGAGTTCGCGGACACCCTGAGCACGGAAATCGTCGCGTCGTACGGTTCGCCGTCCGGCGGGCAGCCGCTGGAGTTCACTTCCCGCGACCAGGTGGTGGACTACATGCGTAATGCGCTGAGCGGCAATGTGATCACCGTGCACGTGGCCAACCATCCGGAGATCACGGTGGAGGGCGACACCGCCACCGGCAGCTGGTGCCTGGAGGACACGGTGATCGTCCCGGATTTCGGGATGCTGATCCGCGGCGCCGCTTACTACGAGGACACCTACCGCCGCGAGAGCGATGGCAAGTGGCGCATCACCGGCACCGGTTACCAGCGCATCTTCGAGGCCAAGATGGCCACCGAGGCGCTACCGGGATTCGCCATCACGGCGAATCGCTGGGCGCCGAGCCAAGTCTCCGATTCGAACCACGACTGATCGGTTCGAATCGGACCAGCCACTACAGCCCGGACGTCCACCCCGGTTAACGCCGTAGCGCGGGGGTTCGATATTCGGGTGTAGTGGTTCGCGGGGGGCCGGACCGGTCTTGTCTCCTGCGCGTATCAGTTCGATTCAACGCAAGGAATCTCAATGAAGATGTCAAGCCCCTCCGGTGGCTGGGATCGGTGCCTGAGGAGTGAATTCCCGGCCGTCGCGCAGCAGTGCCCACAGCACGT